>JANOBH010000318.1:0-38234 GCA_031411535.1 Chthoniobacter sp.
TGGCGGTCAGTCCGCCGCCAGGCGGTGGCCGTGGAGCTGCGCGAAGGAAAACTGGGTGAGCGCGCGATTGATCGAGGTCGTCACGATCTCGATCCGCGTGCCGACCGGCGTGGCGTCGAATACCCGCACCACATCGCGGGAGCGCATGCGGATGCAGCCGTAGCTGGCCGGGCGCCCGATTTTCCGCTCCTCGGGCGTGCCGTGGATGTAGATGCCGCGGTCAAAGGCGCGGGCATTCCCCGACTGGAGCCCGCGCAGGTGAAGGATGCGTGTGACGATGGGATCCCGGCCGGGTGAATTGGGCCGCAGGACTTCGCCCGTGAAGCGCTGGCCTTTGAAGACGGCTCCTTGCGGAGCACCGGCCCCGACTTTCGCGGCGACTTCGAGCAGACCGATCGGAGTGGCATAGCTGCGCGGGCGGTCGCCGAGTCCGAATTTGGAAGTCGAGATGGGAAACTGCGCGACGCGGCGCCCGTTTTCGATGACGGCGAGTTTTTGCTCGGAAACGCTGACGATGATCGCGGTGTCGGCAAGCCCCCGGACGGGTCCGGCGACGATAGCTAGGAATGTGCCGAAACAAGCGATCCAGCGGTTCAGTGTCATGGAAATTATGGAAAGCATCCGTCGTGCCCGTGCAGGCAACGACGCCTCCCATAACTGAAAACGCCTGCGGCGCCCGGTCGCCGCCCGGGTCAAGATCGGCTGGCTTCGCCGATCAGACGGGCAGCGGAGCGCCCGAATCGCGGCCCGGAAAACGGAGGCTCGGCATCCACTGCGCGAGCGAGCAAAGGGCGACGTATGCGAAACCGACAAGAAAGAGCGAGAGGAACATCGCGTTCAGCCACTGTTCGTGGGCCGCGGCCGATCCAAGCAGGTAGCTGAAATAGATCGCGAAGAGCAGCTCGACGAACGGGAGCACCGTCTTGATCGGGATGTAGCGGGCCTTTTTCCACGACTGGGTATTGCTCTGGATGCCGTACTTTGGCGTCCGCGTGAACTCGGACTGGTGGCCGAGCATCGCTTCGATCACCGCGCGCGCATTGTTGATGGCGAGGCCGATGCCGAGGGCGAGGACCATCGGCAGGAGCAGGATTTCTTTCAGCCACGACTTTGGGTGCAATTCGCGCTGCGCGACCACATAGAAGATCGCAGCGGGGAGGGATGCGGAGAGGTAGATCGGGATGTTTATAAGGAGCGCGTGCCAGGAGATATGCCCGTTGTCCCCCGTCGATGGGTGCATCAGCACGCAGAGCAGAAAGAGGAGCAAGTAGGCGTAGTTCGAGGTCAGGTGGGCGGTCGATTCGAGTTTGATCAGCAGGGGCAGGTCCGCACGCCAGACAGCCGGGAGCAGTTTCATGCAGGTCTGGATCGAGCCTTTCGTCCAGCGATGCTGCTGCGACTTGAAGCCGTTCATATCCACCGGCAATTCCGCGGGGGTGACGAGATCCGGCAGGAAAATGAACCGCCAGCCTTTGAGCTGTGCGCGGTAGCTGAGGTCGAGGTCCTCGGTCAGCGTGTCGTGCTGCCAGCCACCTGCGTCGGCGACGCAGGTGCGCCGCCAGAGACCTGCTGTCCCGTTGAAATTAAAAAACCGTCCGGCGCGACTCCGGGCGGTTTGTTCGAGCAGCAAATGCCCGTCGAGGAACATGGCCTGGACGCGCGTGAGGATGGAATACGTGCGGTTCAGGTGCCCCCAGCGGGTCTGGATCATGCCGATCTTCGGATCGGTGAAAAAATGGACCGTCTTCATCAGCATGTCCGGCGCTGGGACAAAGTCGGCGTCGAGGATGAGTACAAATTCGCCTGTGCAAGACGCCATCCCGGCTTCGAGCGCGCCCGCTTTAAAGCCGGTGCGATCCGTGCGGTGGATCAGTTCGATGTCGAGCCCGTGCGCCCTGAGTTCGCCGACGGTCGCCGCGGCGATGGCCGTGGTCTCATCCGTCGAGTCATCGAGCACCTGCACTTGCAGCAGATCGCGCGGATACTCCAATGCGGCGACCGAATTCAGGAGCCGCTCGACCACATACATTTCGTTGAAGATCGGCAACTGCACCGTGACCCGCGGCAGCTTTTCAAAAATCCTGAGTGGCTGCGGCGGTTTGTTCCGGTTCTTCCAAAAGAGATAGACGATGACGTAGCGATGCAGCCCGTACAGCGACAGGCCGGCGAGCACGACGAAGTAGCAGATTGTCCAAATTGTGTTTCCCAAGCTTCCTAACATAGTGATTTTTGGCCCTTTCGGGCGCGAACAAGCGCGGAATCATGGCGGGCGAACCCGGATGGTCAAGCGGCAAATCGTGCCTGTGGAAGGTGCCCGGCCAGTGGCTCCGGCGCGTCAAAATCCGCGAAGTTTCGTGATGCATTCCTCTGGGTTTTTCGGAAAAGTCCCCCGCATGAAATCCCGCCTGCGCTGGCCTGCCATGGCCGTTCTCGGCTTCGCCCTCACCGGTGCGGCCTTCGGCCAGAGGCCCGCGCAGGCTGATCTCGACCACATTCGCGAAGAGCTCGGCGTGAACAGCTTCACGGCCCCCTCCATCCAACTCGTCTTCCAGGAGCTCAATGCTCTCAAGCCGATCCCTTTTGAAAAGGTCTGGCGCGACCTGCCGGAAGCCACCCCGCAGGATCGCGCCCGTCTCGCGCTCAGCGCCGGCGCGGTCATCGCCGACGGCTTCCTCACCGTGGCGGCCGAGAAGCAGTCCCGCATCGAGCCGGTCGGTCGCGTCCTGCTGAAACTCGCGAAAGGCCTCGGCGTGGGCGAGCACGTGACCAAGCACAGCCGCAGTATTTTGGAAAAGGCCGCGCGCCAGCAGTGGGACGACATCCGTGGGGAGCTCGTCCGCACCCAGGCGGATGTCGAGGCCGCGCTGCTCGGGCTCAAGGACGAGGAAATCGCCCATCTTGTGGCCCTCGGCGGCTGGCTCCGCGGGCTGGAGATGACGACGAGCATCGTCATTGAAACCTATTCGCCCGAGCGCGCCCGCCGGCTGATCCAGCCGGAGCTCATGGACTACTTTCTCGACCGCGTGAGTACGCTGAACCCCACTTTCAAGAAGACGAAGCTCGCCGTGACGATGGAGAAGAACCTCAAGGAAATCCGGCGCATCACCACCAAGCGCGTGGACGTGCCCGTGGAACTCGACGAGGTGAAGCAGGTGCGGAAACTCGTCCGCGAGATCAACAGCCTCATCGCCGACGGCGACGAGTAGCCAGCCCTACTCCGGCGTCATCTGCCGCGCGGTGATGATCACGATGAGCCGTCGGCCCGGAGTTTTCGGTTTGAAAGGCTTGGTGTCCTCCGTCTCGCCGACGCCGCTAATGACGACGCTGTTTCCCGAGAAGATCGAGAGATTCGTCGTGACTTTCCGCGCTGAAAAAACCGGGCGCAGCCTCCGGTCGGTGAGGACTGGCCGAAGAATGGCTGTCCGCGCAGCGTCCGCGCGGAGGTTCGGATCGGCCGGCACGGACTTCACCGGCTTGCCGGTTTCGACATCCGCCCAGCCGAGATGCTCGACGACCTGCGGGGTGAGTTGAAGGTCGATGGTTCCATCCTCGCGGAGCGTCGGCTCGATTTCGAGCGTCACGCCCGCGTTTCGCACCTCAAATGCCGTCGGGTGCCAGAGCCCCTTTTGCTCGTCGTCCTCGCGCCACTCCGTCGGATATTTGCACTCCCGGATGATCTCAATCACCGCGCGCTGAGCGGACTTCGTCGTTACCTTAGGGGCGCTGAGCAGATCGGCACCTTTCAGTTTCATGAGCTTCGCGAGCAACGCCTGTTCCTCGCCCGCCTTGAGCACGCCGACGGTGTGCCCGACCGGCGCCGGCTTGCCGCCTTTGGCCGCAGCGCCAAAAAGCAGATTGCCCGCGGGATCTTTGAGCGTCAGCGCGAGAGCTTCGGGCAGCTCAATGAAGCGGCTCTCGATCTCGATCTGTCCGGGCGCCTTTTTCTGCACCTTGCTTTTCGCGACGAGCGCGGCGGCCGCAAAAAGATCGGCAAACTCCCCGCCTTGCCGCAGCCGCACCCGAGCCACCACCGGCGTGCCTTCCCAAGCAATATTGCTCAGAGCTACGCCACCTTTGGTCTGCGCACCGGCGATCAGCGTGACCGGCTCGTCGTCTGGCATCTGGAAATCGACGCTGGCATCCTTCAGATCGCCATCGACTGGGATAGTGACGCTGGCAACGATCCAGCCGCGCGCCCACTCGGGCAGGTCGGCCGCAGCCGTGACGGAGACGAGGGTGAAAACGGCGAGCAGGAAAAGGAGGGGGACTTTCATCAAGCGAGCGGACTAGCTCCCCGCATTCCGGATGTCGAGCGCACCGCGCAAATGGCGTGCGCCTGCGAAGCGCACAAAGCTAGGCTCCGGCCATGCGCTTCCTCCCCTCCCTGCCTTCCTTCCTCGCCCTGATCGTCTGCGTCCATGCGGAGGATGCGCCCAAGGTTTCCCAATGGAACGGCTACGAGCGGCTCGATTTCAAAGTCGCCGCTCAAGCCGCGCTGCTCGTGAAACCGAAGACGCCCGCCGAGGGCAGGCCGTGGATCTGGCGCACGGAATTTTTCGGCCACGAGCCGCAGGCGGACATCGCCCTGCTCGCGGCAGGCTGGCACGTCGCGTATTTTCAAGTCAGCGACATGTATGGCGCGCCGCCTGCGATCGCGCTCATGGCGCAGTTTCACGCCGCCGTCGTGCGCGACTACGCCCTCAATCCGCGCGCGACGCTCGAAGGCTTCAGCCGCGGCGGTCTCTACGCGGTGAACTTCGCCGCCGCCCATCCCGCCCACGCCGCCGCGCTCTATCTCGATGCGCCGGTGCTCGACATCCGTTCATGGCCGGGTGGAAAGGGCGCGGGCCCCGGTAACAAGGGCTGCTGGCAGCAGGCGCTCGCGATTTACGGCCTGACGGAGGAAACCGCGCCCGCTTTCAAAGGCAACCCACTCGACCTGCTCGAGCCTCTCGCAAAGGCAGGCATCCCCATCCTCTCGGTGTGTGGGGATGCGGACAAAACCGTGCCTTTCGCCGAAAACACCGCGCTCATGGAGCAGCGCTACAAGGCGCTCGGCGGAAAGATCGAGGTCATCGCAAAGCCGGGCGTGGATCACCACCCGCACAGCCTCAAGGATCCGCAGCCGATCGTGGATTTCCTGCTGAAAAACGCGCTGAAGTAGGCGCGGGCTTTACTTGCCGCCCGGCCCGTAGCCGGCCTTGGGAGTGCCGTCGTCATTGAGCTTCCCGCAGGCCCAGAGCAGGCCGCGCGTGACGAGGTCCAGATAGACCGGGCTTTGCATCGTTGCGTTGCCGTGGCCGAGCGTGGTCGCAAAGACGTTCGCCTTGCCATACGTGTTCACCCAGATGTTCACGTGGTCCTTTTTCGTGTCCTCGCCGTAGCTCTGTGCGAGCGGCGTGGTGGTCGGCCAGATCTTCTCGTTCTTGTAGAGCTCGTCCGCCGGGTTCGGCCACTCGGCGGGGAAGCCCTTCATCACGGGGTGCCCGGGGTTGATGTTCTTCACGAGCAGGTCGCGGTTCTTCTCGTGGCTCATGGAGGTGATGCCGACGCACATCCGCCACTCGTCGGTCTTCGCCACCCGGTAGCTGTGCGATGAGCAGTGTAGCATCACCGCCGGCACGCCGGCCTTGTGCACCGCAGCGATGCCCTCGACGAACGCCACGTCCTCCACCGCGCCGAAGCACTCATTGTGCAGCACGATGTCGTAGCCCTCGGCCCAGTTCGGCTTCTCGTAGATCGAGACGCGGTGGAGCTTCTCGTTCCCGCCCTTCGGCGCGTCCTCGTGGACGATCGTCCACTCCACATTGGCGCGGGCGGTGATCCCTTCGCTGAGGATTTTCTTCTGCGCCGTGTAGTCGTGGCAGCAGCCGCCGCAGACCATGAGGGCGCGGAGCGGCTTTGGCTTGTCCTGGGCGAAAGCGGGGAGCGCGAGCGCGAGGAGGACTGCCAGAATTTTGAAAATTCGAAATTCGAAATTCGAAATCCGAAACAAGCTCGAAGCGTTTGAAATCATAAAAAGGAAAGGGCGGGCGCCCGCCGGTTTTCCGAGTTCCTCGCCATTCGAATTTGTTTCGGATTTCGAGCTTCGGATTTCAGATTTTCCCTCCTACTTCCCGCCGGGGCCGAAGCCCTTGGCCGGCGTGCCGTCCGGGTTCAGGTGGTTCGTCGCCCAGAGCACTCCGCGGGTGACGAGGTCGAGATACCGCGCGTCCTCCACGGTCGCGTTGTTGTGGCCGATGGTGGTGCTGAAGACGCGGGTCTTGCTGTTGTAGAGGTTCGTCCAGACGACGATGGTTTCGGTGGTCTTGTCCTCCACGGTCTCGGTGCCGTCGGCCTGCTTCTTCTTGCTCTTCGTGACCTGCTTCCCTTTCGCAAGCGCCTGATTGCCGGGCATGACCTGCACGTTGTTGTAGAGTTCCTCTTTGATCGTCGTCCAGTCCGCGAGCCCCTTCGTGATCGGGCTTTCCTTGTCCGTGTAGGCGATGTCGATCGGCTCCTGCGGACCGTGGCTGGTGGACTGCATGCCCATGTATTCATACCACTTTGCATTGTCGCCTCCGGCTGCGACCGGCTTGCCGTAGTTGCCAAAACGGTAGCTGTGCATCGCGCAGTGCAGGTTCACTGCGGGGATGCCGTCCTGGTGCGGCTTGAGCACGCCGGCGATCACCGCCGGGTCATTGATGTCCGCGGAGCACTCGTCGTGGATCACGAGGTCGTAGCCCTTGGCGTAATCGGGATTGCCGTAGATCGGGAGCTGCGGCTTGGTGCTTTTGTCGTCGCTGTGGATCTGGTCCACGATCACGTTCGCGCGGGCTTCGAGCCCTTTCTTGAGGATGTCTTTCTGCGCCTTGTAGTCGTGGCAGCAGCCGCCGGTCAGGAGCAGGATCTTGATCGGTTTTGGCGCGTCGGCAGCACGGGTGAAGGGGGAGCCCAGCACGAGGCTGGCGGCGAGGAGGGCGGGGACGATGAGTTTTTTCATGTGGGAAGGAGCGTCAGGTTAAATGGGAATGCGCGCGCGTCTAGCAAACATCATCGTCCGCCGAATGCCGGCGGCCAGTGCCACGGATGACCCGGAGGCGGGTTCCGGCTCAGGGATCCCGGCGTGAAATGCCGCCTTGCGAATCGAAGCCGGATGCGCTCGTTTTTCCGCCCCGTCGCTTTTCACAACTCGCGTCGCTTTATTGCCTCTTTCAGTTTTTCCCCATGAAGCTCCCATCCCTCCTCCTCGCTCTCGTCAGCCTCTCGCTCCCCGCCTTTTCCGCCGCCACAGACGATGCGGATCGCGCCGCGCTTTTGAAAGGCGTGGGCGAGATCAGCGTCAGCGGCGTACCCGGCGGCGTGAGCGCGTTTGGCCCGGCGGCCTTCGCCGTGGTCGCGGGGAAGGACGGCAAAAAGGCGCTGCTCCCCGTCGTCGCGGCGGCGCGTTGGGAGAAAGGGCGCGTGGTGGCGTTTGGGCACGATGGCTTCCTCGGGTCGGTGAGCGATAGCGGCACCGCCGCCCTGCTCGCGAACGCCGCCCGATGGGCCGGCGGCGACGCGCCGAAACCCAAGGTCGGTGTGTTCAGCAACGCGGCGCTGCTCGCGCATTTGAAAGCGAACGGCCTCGATCCCCTGGCGCTCGAAGGCAAGGACTGGACGACGAAGCTCGCCGGGCTCAGCGCCGTCTGCGTGAACGCCCACAAGCTCACCGCCGCCAATGTCGTGCCGCTGGAAAAATTCATCCGCGCCGGCGGCGGACTCGTCACCGCCGCGACCGGCTGGGGCTGGCTCTACGGCGGCAAGGACAAGACGCTCCTCGCCACGGAATTCGCCGGCAACCGCCTGCTCAAAGCCGCCGGCCTCGTCTTCACCGCCGGCACGCCGGACTCGACCGCGGGCAAAGCCTTCGCCACCGGCGGCGACCTCACGCTGCTCAATGCCACCACCGCGCTCCAGGCCATCGCCGACCACGCCAGCGCCAAATCCGTGCTCCCGCCCGACCAGCTCACCCAATGCGGCGCCACCCTCGCCGACGCCATGCGCGCCCTCCCGCCGGACGACACCCTCCTTCTCCCGAAGATCAACGCCCTCGCCACTCTCCCCGCCGCAGCCGCATTCCCCACGCCCGCCAGCCCCCTCCGCGCCGCCGACGCGCTCGCGCGCCTCATGCTCACGCGCAATCTCGAACTCCTCCGCACCGCCAAGCCCGAGCAACTCCGCGCGCATCCCGCCGCCGACGCCTTCCCTGGCGCCGTGCCGAAAACCGCGCCGCGCATCGCCAGCCGCAGCGTCGCCATCGACACCGCCGTCCCGCAGTGGCACAGCACCGGCCTTTACGCCGCACCCGGCGAAATCATCCGCGTCACCATCCCCGCCGAGGCCGTGGACAAAGGCTTCGGCGTCCGCATCGGCTGCCACACCGACAGCCTCTGGCACCTCGACAAATGGCAGCGCGCCCCGGAGATCTCCCGCCGCGAGCCGCTCAAGCTCGCCCAGACCCCGGCGGCAAATGCCTTCGGCGGCCTCATCTATATAGACGTCCCGGACAAAGCCGCGCTCGGCACCATCCAGGTCACCATCGCCGGCGCCGTCGAGGCCCCGCATTTCGTCCTCGGAAAGACGAGCGTCATCGAATGGAAGAACCGCATCCGCAATCTCCCCGCGCCGTGGGCCGAGCTGGAAACCGGGAAGATTATCCTCAGCGTTCCGTCCGAAAAAATCCGCGCGCTCGAAGACCCCGACGCCCTCATGGCCCTCTGGGACCGCATCCTCGACGCCGAAGCCGACCTTTCCACCATCCCGCACGAGCGCAAACGCCCCGAGCGCATCGTCCCCGACACCCAGATCTCCGCCGGCTACATGCACAGCGGCTACCCCATCATGACCTTCCTCGACAAAAGCGTGGAGCACTCCCTCTCCACCGCCGAGCTGAGCGCGGGAAGCTGGGGCCACTTCCACGAGCTGGGCCACAACCACCAGCAGGGCGACTGGACCTTCGACGGCACCACCGAAGTCACCTGCAACCTCTACTCCCTCTACGTCATGGAAACCGTCTGCGGCAAACCGCCCGGCCAGGGTCACGACGCCATGAAACCCGAAGCCGTGGACAAGCGCCTCCGCGGCTACCTCGGCATGACCGACAAATTCCCCCGCTGGAAAAGCGACCCCTTCCTCGCCCTCACCATGTATCACCAACTCCGCACCGCCTTCGGCTGGGAGACCTACAAAAAAGTCTTCGCCCAATACCGCGAGCTGCCCAAGTCCGAGCGTCCCAAAACCGACGACGACAAGCGCGACCAATGGCTCGTCCGCTACTCCCGCGCCTGCGGCAAAAACCTCGGCCCCTTCTTCGAAGCCTGGGGCGTCCCCACCACAGACTCCGCCCGCAAATCCATCGCCGACCTCCCCGGCTGGATGCCGGCGGATTGGCCGGAGCTATAATCCCATGCGCATTCTTATCGCCATCGTTACCCTTTTCCTGCCGCTTCAATCGTGGGCACAGAATGATAGACCGAGATACCCTGAGAGACTGAGTGAATTTGCCAGGTCAAATGAGCAACCGGTTCCGGCGAAGGAACTCGCCGCGTTTCTCGGACCAGTCCCACTAGCCGCGATTACATGGACAAGCGCTCACGGGATTGACTCTCGATGTTATTACGGGCGCGCGAATCCGCCCCTCGCCGGAGACCTGCGGATCGCCATCGACCCTTACGGGCATTTCGAGCCCGGGCCAAAGAGCGCAATTGCGGAGGGGAAGCTCGGCAATTTCACGGTTCAGTGGCACCGGAAGGTTTTAGCGGATGGCACCATTCAACAACGCGCCGTCCTTAGTTTGGATGACCGCGGTCACGGGAAAGCTCACCTCTTGCTCGAAGCCAAACGCCAACAAGACATCGACGAACTTCTAAAGATCCTCAGTCCCTTACCGCTATTTGAGCACAGCCCGCAGGGAAAGCACTGATCCGGCTCCGCCCTCCGTTGGCCGAAGCTGAGGAGATTTTTCCCTCGTGCCGAAGCTCCCGCTTCGGCACGCGCTTGGGAGCGAAGTGGCACTTCGCAGGGCGGCGAATGACGTGTCTGCCTCCACCCCGCTGTCATCCTGAGCGCAGTTCCCGGCGGGCGAAGGCGGGCGGGAACGGAGTCGAAGGACCCGGCAGTCCGTGAAAGGTCGAGCGCGTGAATGAACCGCCGGGGTCCTTCTACTGCGCTGCGCCCGCCTTTCCGCCTTCGCTCCGCTCAGGATGACACCGGTTGGGTGTTGATCCCAGCTACTCCGAAGTCGGCGCGGGAAAAACCACGGTCTCGAAAATTTCCACCAGCGGGAGCGTGGCGCCGATGCAGTCGAGCGGGATGATGGCGTCGAGCCCGGAATAGACTTCGCGGACGAAGCCGGTGGCACCTCGCCGATACGCAATCACGAGGGCGCGTTCGCTTTCCACGAGCAGATAGACCTCGAGGGAAGGCAGCGCGCAGTAGCCGTCGAGCTTTTCCCCCTCGTCGGTCCGGCGGGTGGAGTCGGAGATGACCTCGACGACGACGACTGGCTGGTCTTGATAGGTCTCGTTGGGCGGGTTTGGCTGACAGGTGATCTCGGCATCCGGGTAGTAAAACCGCGACCCGGTCCGCAGGCGCACGCGGACCTTGGTGTCGCTGTTGTAAGGTCGGCAGGGCTTGCCGCGGAGCTGGATGCCGAAGGACAAAAAGACATTTCCCGCGACGTCATTGTGGACGTTCCTCCCACAGGCCATCGCGTGGACGACTCCAGCGACGTATTCGTGCTTCACTTCGGAGTGGAGCTCGCCTTCGAGGTAATCTTCGGAAGTGACGAGAAAGTCGCGAACGAGCAGTGCAGTCGTGGTGCGCAGGGTGATCAAGGCAGGTGATCGTGACAAGCTGCCGGCACCTCCAGCGTTCACTTCGCCGCTTCCAGCGCCTTTCCCGTCATCGGCACGAACCGCACCGGCAGCACCGCGCGCCTCTCGATCTTGCCGGCGCGCTTTTCGAGCACGTAGAGCTCCTGCGCGCCGAACTCGCCGACCGGGATGACCATCCTGCCGCCTTCCCGAAGCTGGCGCACGAGCGGCTCGGGCACATGATCCGGCGCGCACGTCACGATGATCGCGTCGAACGGCGCGGCGTCCGGCCAGCCCTGGTAGCCGTCGCCCGCGCGGACCTGCACGTTCTTAAAGCCGAGCCGCGCCAGATCGGCGGCGGCGCGCTTCGCCAGCGGCTCGACGATTTCGATCGTGAAAACCTCGGCCACCAGCCGCGCCAGCACCGCGGCCTGGTAGCCCGAGCCGGTGCCGATTTCGAGGACGCGGTGCATCGGTTGCGGCGCGAGCTGCTCCGTCATGAAAGCCACGATATACGGCTGCGAAATGGTCTGCGCATGGCCGATGGGCAGCGGCGTGTCCTCGTAGGCGCGGGCGCGCAGATCCGCCGGCACGAACTCGTGACGCGGCACGGCGCGCATGGCGGCGAGCACACGCGCATCACGGACTTCGCGCGCGGCGATCTGCGCGGCCACCATTTGCTCCCGCTCTGCCTCAAGTTCCTCGGTGCGCTCCGCCGCCGCCGGCTTGCAGGCCGGCAGGCCGAACAATGCGATCAGCAACCATTCGCGGATCATGCGAATAATTTCGCCCCGCCGTTTTCAAAGTCCACCCGCGATCTGCCGCGGGCGCTACCCTTCGGTGCGGACGACGCCGTCGGTGAGGATCTTCGCCCGCAGGCCGCCGTGGCCGTGCAGCCGCGCCTCGGCGCCGGGGTGAAAGGCCGTGTCCATCCAGTGGCACGGCGCGCAGTGGCCCATGCCAAGGAAGCGCACGCCCTGGACCTCAAACTCCCGCCCGTACAATTCCGGCAGCGCGACGCCCGCGGTGATGACATTCCGGCGAAAGACCGACGGCTCGCGGTCCCACACGCCGAATTCCGTGCAGAGCTGGTCAAAGGTTTCCCGTTCGAAAAACGTGATCTGCCCGTTGTAGTCGTCCTTGAAATCGAGGAAGCGGTCGCCCTCGATCCCGCGCCCGGCGAGGCAGGTGATCGCGGGCTGCGAGAGCATGGGATGCTCTCCCGCGGGCTGGCCGTGATGGCCGAAAAAATTGTGCCCCGGCGAGATGTAGAGATGCGCGATGCGGATGGGCGGTGCGTCTTTCACGCCCCCAAGCTAGCGCGTCGGGAAAACGGCGCTCAATCACTTTCCCGCCGCCGCATTTTCCTCCCTGCGGCTGACGGCTACTGGATTTGCAGGATCGCCTTGATGTCGCTGGCGAGGACTGCGTCGGCCCGCGGCGGGACGCGGTCGAGCTCCGTCTTCACCACTGGAACGAGAGCGGGAATGAGGTCCAGCCGGTTCGCCTTCCGCAGGAGCTTTCCGATTTCGTCACCGAGGCGGCGTGGCGAAACGAACGCGCTGAATTCGGCCAGTCGCTTTTGGGAGCGAAGGCCGAGCGCCCAATAATAGATGGCGAGCACCCCGTAGAGGGCGGCGTGGATGAGGTGGCCGTCGCGCTCGAGGAAGAGCTGGAGCGCGCGATAGATGGCGCTGCGGTCCATGGCGATCAGATCGGGGTTTGAGGGCTGCGTCGGATAACCGTTTGTCAGAAGCTCGAAGATGGCGTTCCACGCTTCCTCGCGCTGCCCGGCCTCCTGCAGGTACGTCGGGAGGCGCAGGAAGGTGGTGACGGTGTGGTTTTTCGAGTCACAGGCGATCGCCGCGTATGCTTCCCGGAGGGTGGCGATTGCTTCGAGCAGCTTGCCGGCGTCGTGCAATGCGGTCGCGCGGCGTAGCAGGCCGCTTGCGCTGGTGGCGAAGTCATTCGTTCGAAAGTCAGTATTCATTGCCGGAGTCCCACAGTGAGATTTCGATGCGGGTTTCGGAGTTAACGCTTCCGCCGCGCGCGGTCAAGCGGGGGCACGGAGACTCTCGCGCGCAGATCGGCGGCGAGCGGGAAATGAGATGTCTCCGCTGGCTGGCGGAGGCTTGATTCAGGCGGACGGGGTCACCGATGCGCGGAGGAATGCCTGCCCGCGATTCCTCCACCGCTCCCAGCCCGCGGGGTCATTGAGCGCCTCATTCAGCGCGGTGCCGAGTTCGTAGATCGTGTGGTCAAAACCGAGTTCCGAATACGCGTCGATGTTCTGCTGCATCGCCGCCGTCAGTGTCCGGAAGAGGTCGCGATCATGGGCGGCCGGTGATTCGAGATCGGTGGGATGATCGAACGTGAACTGGCATGTGGCGAAGTCCTGGGAGTGGTGCCTCCTGCACGAGTGAGGTCGGGCCGCGTACACGCTGCAGCGGTCATCCTGCAGCAGTGGGCAGGTGATGTTTTGCGTGGCGTGTTCAAACGGCGTCAGCGGCGTCACTTTCGCGGAATGCGCGGCGAGGCGCGCGAGCACGCCGGCAAGCTCGTCGCCGGAGAAATGGCTGCGGATGTGGCGCGCGATCAGGAAGACCTCATGAGCGAACACATCGACCCGAAGGGAGCAGCAAACCGAGCAGCCCTCATGGCAGGCCAGAATCACCTTTCGACTTGCGATCGTCTCGCTGTTCAACGCGTCGAGAATGCCGAGAGAATTCCTGGCTGCGCGATCAAACCCATCCGCTGAGACGGAGTGGGCGATGTCGGCGATGAGCTGCTGGGTTGGGTATTCGCGCATCCGGAAGTCACTGGCACGGCTGGCCCGCCGTGCGGTCGTGCAGGGAGCGGCACTTCCGGCGGCCTGGGGCTGGCCGGATCCCCTGTTGGATGAGGGGGGAGGGAGCGGGTGAAGAGACTCGAACTCTCGACATCTTCCTTGGCAAGGAAGTGCTCTACCAACTGAGCTACACCCGCGTTTAGGAGCGCGGAAGCTAGCCAGTGGGTTTCGTGTTGCAAGTATTTTTTCCGGGAGAGCGGAGAGTCCCGGCCGAAATCCTGATCGGCCCGGTATATGGGGTGAGGGGCGCCAATCCGCTGTGCGGGCGACGGTCGCTGAAATGGACCTTGACGCTCCGGCCCGGATTTATAGCCTCGCAAAATCGAGACTTTATAGTTGCTAGAACACTTCTAGCTGAAATCGAGGGAACTTTTTTTGAGAACCAGCCCTTATGTTTAGTCCTAAGAAAGAAAGCTGCCTCACACGGTTTAGCCGAAGCTCGGAGGCCGTGATGGAGATCGGCGGCCACGCCGGGATCGGCGCGTTTGGGGAGGCGGCGAGGACTGAGCGGCTGAAGCTGCGGGACAAGGCGCTGCCTGACCGGCTCGTCATCACGAGTCTGCTGTGCGATTCGGTGGTCATTATCTATGCGCTGATTTTCAGTTATTGGTTCCGCTTTCAGACGTCGATCCAGGAGATCGGCGTTCCTGCCTCAGTCACGCTCCGCGACTATTCCGGGTATCTGGCTTTTGGCGGAATCACGCTGATCTTCACGCTGACCGCGTGCGGGATTTACGAGCGCCAGGCACTGTTGCGGTTCCGCTTTGTGTCGCTCCAAATACTGAAGGCGGCGTGCCTTTGGGCGATGGGGTTTCTGGGCTTCGCGCTGATTTTCAAATTCCAGCCGCCGATTTCCCGCATCTTCGTCGCCATCGCGACGTTGCTGGTGCCGGCCTCTTTGCTCGGATGGCGGGCGATATTCCACGGATTTCTCCTGCGCTCAGCCGCTGCTGAAAGTCTTCGCCAGCGCATTCTTTTCGTCGGGTGGAACGAAGAGGCCGAGCGGCTGACGGGCGCATTCACCCATGATCCGGGCAGTGCCTACGAAGTGGTCGGCTGCGTGAATTCGATGCGCGCGCGTTTTCAGCGCAAGCCGAAGGTGCGTGTGCTCGGGGCCTTTGCGGAACTGACAGGCGTGATCGAGCGCGAGTCCGTGGACATGGTGGTGCTCACGGATGTGAACGGCGTGAAGGGCGACATCGTGGGCCTGGCGAACACGTGCGAGCGGGAGATGGTGCAGTTCAAGGTCATCCCGTCGTATTTCCAAATCCTGGTCTCCGGCCTGCACCTTGAAACGGTCGGCGGCATCCCGGTGCTCGGCGTCTCGCGGCTGCCGCTGGACCGTTTCGTCAATATCCTCCTCAAGCGTGCTGTGGATGTGGTGGGCGCGCTTGTCGGTTTGATCGTCTCCGCTCCGCTGATCGCGATTTTCGGGGCGGTTGTCTATTGGGAGTCGCCCGGCCCGATTTTTTACCGGACGCGGCGGCTCGGGCAGCATGGGGTCGAGTTCGACATTTGGAAAATCCGCAGCATGAGGCTCAATGCGGAGAATGAAGGGGCGGGGCACTGGACGCTCAAGGAGGATCCACGCCGGCTGAAAATCGGCACGTTCATGCGGACGTGGAATATCGACGAGGTGCCGCAGTTCTGGAACGTGCTGATGGGCGATATGAGCCTGGTCGGGCCGCGGCCGGAATCGGTGAGTCTGATCCGGAATTTCAAGCACGAGATCCCGCACTACAATGCGCGGCACAATGCCAAGCCGGGCATCACGGGCTGGGCACAGGTCAAGGGGCTGCGGGGCGACACGGATCTCACGGAGCGCATCAACTGCGATCTCTGGTATCTGGAAAACTGGAGCCTCGTCCTCGATTTCCAGATCATGTTCATGACGTTTGCCAGGAATAACAACGCCGGCTGAGGAGCGGCACCCGCCACGGTTCGGGAAACCTGGGAGGCCACTCACACAGCCAGCGGAAATCGGTCGCGGGTGAGGCCGTCAGGTTTGGCGATTGAGCAGCGCTCGGATGGCCCGCCGGGCTTCAAAGACGACCCGGTCCGGATGCCGCCACATGCCGGCGCGCATCTTCCGGCCAAGCTCAATGAGGATTCCACCGCCTTTTCGCCACCGGCGCTTGCGCTCAAGATTCGCGGTCTGCTTCTCGTGGTTCCAGTAGAAATTCCGCTGCCGGGTGCTGGGTTTGGGCGGGACCTCGAAAGCGAGGATGTAGGCGCGGCGCGGAGTATCCGAAGCGTTCGGCCCGGCATAGTGCAGCGTGCGACCGTGATGCATCGTCGCGCCGCCCGCCGGCAGCGGACATGGGGTGGCGTCGGCGGGGTCGAAGCCGCCGGCGCACTCGATGGCGTGAATCTTCGGATCGCTTTTCGGTGAGCGGTGCGGCAGCACGTCGCCCTTGTTGGTGCCCGCGATGTATTGCATGCAGCCGTTCTCCAGCGTCGCCTCCTGCAGCGGCATCCAGATGCTGAGCTGTTCGTATTCGAAACTCGCATCCACCCGCGCGGCCTCGTCCTGATGCCACGGAGTGGCCGCGCCGTAGCGCGCCGGCTTGAGGATGGCATGCTCGAACGCGGCGGTCGTTTCCGGGCCGAGCAATTGGCGCGCGATGGCCAGCGCATTTGCGCGGAAGACCGTGGTGCGCAGCTCGGGCGCGTAGTTTACCGGATTGATGATCTGCGGGAGCTTTGGCGGCGCGTCTTCGTTGTCGTCATGCGTCACCATGTCAAATTGCGCACCCTCCTCGCGTCCCGCCTTTTGAGCAAAAAGCCGGTCGAGAACCCCGCGGAGTAATTCGACCTCCTCCGGCGGGCTGATACTGGGAATCGAAAGGAAACCGCGTTCATGAAACTGGGCGATCTGCTCGGGCGTGAGCTCGACAGTCGGGGCTTGTGAATTCGGCATAGGGTTTGGGAGTCGGCCTCCTGAATTCGGCCGAAACATTGGCGCGACTAGTTGCAGTCTCCGTGCCGGAGGTCGCTTTGGCGAGACGGGAAATGCGCTCGGGTCCTCATTGCGCGGCCTGATCGCGGGGACGCACGCGTTTTCCAAGCCCCCCCCCAAAAAAAACGGCGGGCCGGGCATTTCCATCATCGGTTGCCAGATCCTGTCCATGACATTTGCGGAAAAAAGGCGATCACTGTCCTGCGACTCGCAGGCGGATGAATCGCTGCGGATTGGCCGGCGTGATCGGCGTGGTATCGCGCCAGGTGAGACGCTCGGTTTCACCCTGATCGGCCGTGGCGGTGACGACAGCGGCACCCGGGCCCCAAGCCCAGGAAGTGAGGTCGCTGCAGGTCTCGACGTAGGATTGGATGCCGCTGGCTCGCTTCGACCGGTTGTAGCTCAGGGTGAGGTAGGTCTGGCCGCCGACGACGGTGGTGCCGTGGGCGACGGGGGCGGCGGCGCCTTGGTGGGGATCGAGCCCGAGCGCATACTTGAGGAGGTTTTTCAGTCCGTCGCCTGCGGGCGTGGCGGTATCGCCGCTCACGAGCGGATTTTGCAGCTCGGCGGAGGTGAACCGGACGGATTTCCAAGCGGCCAGGTCGAGCGTGGCGAAGATGTCGGCGGTGAGGGCGCTGGGGCCGGTGGCATTCAGGGCGGCGATCCGGTAGTAGTAAAAGCCGCCGGTGCTGTCGGGGTTTGCGACGGCAGTGCCGGTCACGGTCTTGTACAGTGTGCCTGTCCCCCCGGGTGTCGTGGACCGGTAGATCTGATAGGAAGTAGCTCCGGGGACGGCATTCCACGTAAGAACGTCGCCGCCGGGGAGTGCGGTGCCGAGGAATCCCGTCGGTACCGCGGGCACGGTGGCGGGAAGCGGGAGCACCTCGATGCCATTGATCTGTGCGCGCCGGACGACGCCGCTGAGATGGACATGGAGCCTGCCGTTGGCGTCAGCGTTGACGGGGAATTCACGCACGATGGCGACGCCGTACCCGTTCGTGGCTCCGGCGGCGATGGCGCTGCCGGCGATGTCGAAATTCGTGAGCACGGCCGCGCCGTTGACGCTGACATTGAAGACACGGTAGCCGGCGGGAGTTGACGGCTGGCCGCTGGTGGCTGTGGAGTTTGTCTCGGCGAAATGCAGCCGGAGCGTGTACGGAGCGCCGGGTGTGAGGTTCGGGAAGACGTAGGCGAGGAGCCCGTTGCGCTGGCTGTTATAGACGGCGGGCGGGGCAGGATTCGTGGCGTAGGTGAGGTTTGTGGCGAAGGTCTGAACACGTGTGTTGTAGTTGCCGAAGAAAAAGGCGTCGGCGCCAAATGGTGAGGCAGCTCCGCTCGCGCCGCAGTTGAGTTGGTAGCTGCTCGCGGTGGACGCAGGAATGGGTGGAGTCGCGCTGACTTCTCCCGACGGGGCGCTGGAACTGCCGCTCGAGGAATTGGCAGCCACCTTGTAGTAATAAGTCTGCCCATCGGTAAGACTGAGATCGGTAAAAGTGGAAGCGGCGAGACCGGCGAAAGTAACGCTGGGGGGCAGTCCCGGACCGGCGCTTCGGGTGACGGTGTAACTCGCGGCGCCGGGCACGGCGTTCCAGTTCAGCGCGATCTGCCCGTCGCTGGCCCCGGCAGTGAACCCGCCCGGTGTGGGCGGCGCGGGCTGGACGGCGCTTACAGGTGCGCTGAGGGTCACGGCCCAGACCTCATGTGGTGCCATGCCGGGCAGAGTGAGCGTGGCGGTTCCCGCGGAGGAAATGGGGAGGTCGAGTTCGCTGACCACGGGCAGCGCCGGGAGTCCGGCCTCGACGGTGTTCGGGATTTTTTCCAGCCGCACATGCACTCGCGTGGCGCCCGCGAGGAAGGGCAGCGGGCTGCTGCCTCCGCCACCACCGCCGCCGACTCCCCATTTCGCAGTCAGGTAGGCGACGACGGCGGCCCGATCGGTGGCGGAAAGCGCGTGATCGTACATCAGCACCTCGGCGATGTCCCCCTTGGAGGCCTCGCTGGCCGGGTTGTTTAGCGATGCGCCGAGACTCAGCCCATTCGGGCCGATCGTCCCCCCGCTGCTGCTGGCCAGCAGCGAGGCACCGTCGTAGAAATTGGTGGGGCCACCCTCGGTTCCCGTGGCTCCGTAGAAATGCACGCCTGTGTCGGGCGCCTGGTTTGGGTCGAGCTTCACCCAGCCTCCTGCATACATCACATCCTTTCGGCCACTCCAGTAACCCAGCAGCCAGTTCGTGGCGGTAGAGGTGATCAGCCGGTTGTTTTGTGAGCCCTCCATTCGGGAAACCGTGAAGATGCTGTAGCTGTTGCCGAAGTTGTAGGAATTGGCGATGACGTCGTTTCCGTCGAACCGGACCACGGAGAGCCCGTTGATCGCGTTGAGCACTACAGAGGGCTGGTTGCCCGTGCTTGCAGGGGCGGTCAGATTGCGCCCATTCGGACTTTGGTCCGTCCAGGTGGACACAAAGCCAGCCGTCTGAAAGCTGCTGGCGTCGAGCCACAGCGCCAGCCCGCTCTGCACCGGAGCTGGAGGCGGCCCGCCCGAGGAGAGGCCGGTCAGATTGAGGATGGCATTCGTCGCCGGCGGGGTTTCCTGGAACGGGTAGTCCGTGACCAGCACCTGAGCGGTGTTTGACTGCGGGCCGATGCGGCTGGCGACGGGGAGGACGTGAGAATCCGTGGTCGTGCTCGCCACGCGCGAGCCGACGCTCGCTGCGTAGCGCTGGTAGGCCCACCAGATCGCCAGCGGTTGCGTGCCGTCCCGCGAAAGCATGTCGCCGAGCGTGCCGGGAGTCATGAAACAACTGTTGAGCACGGGACTGGAGAGAGTGTTCCAGCACGTTTTGCATACGCCGTCCGGGTTCGCCTGCGGGTCTTCAAAATAGTACAGATTCGCCAAGAGCGAAGCCGGGCTGCACTGGTCGGCACCGCCGGAGAGGAATTCATTGATGTGGATTTCCTTCAGTTTCAGCGCGGCATAGGCCGGGTTGTTGAGGAAGTTCGCGCGGATGCCGCCGATATTGCCGGGGACGAGCCGGAGATCGGCGGAGAACTCATGCCAGGCGGCGACATTGACCTCCACGCTGTGGTCTTTGCAGTAGTCGAAAAAGGCTTGGAGAAACACCGGGTCGAAGGAACTCGGCGAGGGGCCGGCGATGAGGACGTTCGGGTACTGGGCCGAGGGAAAACGCGCGCGCACCGCGGCGGAAAAGCGGGCAAACGCGGCGAAGAACTGGGGCTGGGTCGCGGGCCAGCTTACGCCTGGCGTCGCGCTTCCGGTTTTGGTGGGGTCGTTGAACGTGAGATCCGGCTCGTTCCAAAACTCCCAGATCATGATGTGACCGTTCGCTTGGGCAATGTTGAGTTGGTTGTCGAGGAAGGCGTCGTAAGCCGCCCAGTCCGTCGTGGCCCCACTGCTGTTCCGGCCGGGGAGGTAGATGGCGTTTGAGGCTTTCGGGTAGCCATACACGTCGCTCGTCACGAACTCGAAGCGTGCGCCGAATCCCGTGATCCGGTCGTAAAGGGCGTTCGACTGATTCGCAGCGCGCCAAAGTGAGGGACTCAGCGGTGCGATGAAACTGTTCGAGGGATCGGCAGCCGGCGACGAGCCAAAGCCGTGGAGAATGCCGGTCATCGGCTTGATACCGGTGACAGGCGCGGCGAAATCGACGCTCACCACCGGCGTTTCGCCGACTGCCGCACATGCCAGGAGGAAAAGCGCGAGCAGCGCGACGAGGAGGCTCCCGGCCCGTGCCGGCGCGTTGGCTCGCGATCCGCGTGAAGTATCGCAGAGCGGCTCTTTTTTCCCGCGAAAGCTCATCCCAGAGTGACCCATGGCAGCGGCGTGTTACTTCACAGCCTTTCGGCGCTCGTCCGCCATGTGTCAATCCCCCGAAACCGTCGAGAAATCCCGTCGCCGCGGGCCCGCGCTTTCGCGCCTCAGCCTTTGCGGATGATGGCGAAAAGCTTGTTATCCCCCGCGAGCGTGCCGGTGATCGCACTGCAAGGACCCGCGATGCGGCGGATGTAAAATGCCCAGCTTTCCTCACTCCAAAAATTCACGTGGCCGGTGTACGACACACCATCTTCAAACTGCCGGCCCACGGGCGAGGTATCGTAGCGGCCATTGGGCACCGTGAGGATGAGCGTGCCGGTGGCGGCAAGGAGACTCAGGATCGTGGGGATCGGCGTCTCCGTATCGGCGATGTGCTCCAGCACTTCCGTGCAAAAAATGATGTCGTACGGGTGCGCCGTCTTCATCTCCAGGACGTTGCCTTTGAAAATCTCCGCGCCAGGTACCAGGCTCGACGCCAGATTCACAAACATGTCCTGCATGTCGCACCCGGCGAGGCTGCAACTCGGAAAACTCCGCCCCAGCACCCGCAGCAGGTAGCCCGTGCAGGTGCCCGAGTCGAGGATCCGCTTTCCGGTGAAATCCACGCCCTTTTCGCCGCAGATGGCGATCAGCTCATGGTAAAAATTGATGCGCTCATCGGTCAGGTATTTGCGCACGGCTGCGCGGTTGTCCCAGCCATTGTAGTCCTTCCCCGTTGCCCTCAGCCCGTCGAGGTCGCGCTCCAGTTCCGCGATTTCCGCCCGGCTGTACAGAGTGGGCGTCCGTTTCCGCGAACGCGGCACCCGCACGATGGAGAATCCGGTGCGTTTCAGTGAATCAACGATCAGCTTTTTCATTCTCGGGGGGCATTCATTGCGCGGCCCATCATCGGACGCGAGCAGAAACGCGCCCGCTCACTCCGCCTGGCGGTACGCATCGAGCACCGCGCCATACGCGATCGCCGGGCTGAAGCGCTCGATCGCCGTCTGGCGGTGATTGCTCGGCCGCCCCGCCGGGCGGTCCGCGAGCCAGGACTCCACCGCGGCGGTGAATGACGCGACCTGCCCCGCGGGGGCCGTCCAGCAATGGCTCAGTCCCGCCGCTCCGATGTCAGTCGTGCCGGGTGCGTCGCTCACGATGAGCGGCAGGTCCGTGGCCAGCGCTTCCAGCACGACGATGGGCCAGCCCGCCTCATAGCGCGAAGTCAGCACAAAGCCGTCAAGCGCCTGGTAGAACCCCGCCGGTTCGTCGAAGTAAGCCCTCCTCACGATCCGGTCCTCGATCCCCAGTTCGCGGGACAGAAGCCGCAGTTCCCCGTCCAGTTCCCCCTGCCCGCAATGGCAGAGGACCGTGTCTTTTCGTGCACGCAGCACCGGCGCAATCGCGCGGTAAAGCGTCTGCGGATCCTTTTGAAAAGAGAGCCTTCCGAGCGCGCCTAGCACCACGGCGTCCTCGGGAAAGCCGAGCGCCGAGCGCCGCTGCCGCCGCTCGTCCGGCGTCGCGGGCCGGAAGACCGCGGTATCGACCGGATTGTGGATGATGCGGATCTTCCCTCGCGGGATTTTCAGCGTGCCGGTGGCAAAGGCGGCCTCGTCATTCGAGATATTCACCGTCGTGCCGATCCGGCCGAAAAGGCGCTCCACGGCATTGTAAAAGTGCACGGCCTTTCCAGGACGCGGCGCCAGCCCATAGTAGGCGTGCGGTGAGTAGAAAAAGCGCGCTCGGATTCCGAGCAGCGGGAGCGTGCGGACGAGGACGCCGGCCTTTGAACTATGCCCGTGCACGACCTCGGGCCGGAGCCGCCGGGCCAGCGACCAGAGGCGCGCGAGCGCGGAAAGATCGCCCGGCTCGGGGGCATTGCCTGTCCGGAGATTCAGGCACTCGCCGCCGCGCCCGGCGACGAGTGCGGCAAGCCTTTCCAGATGCACGCTGCCCCGCCGGTCGGAATACGCCAGATGGACCTCCTGCTTCTCCGCCAGGAGATGATGGATCAGCCCCTCGACATGGCGGAAAACACCGTCAATCCCCGGCTCGACGACGATGAGGATTCTCATGGCCGTGTCAGCACCGCCGCTGCCTTCGCCTCGCGGCACGCGCTCCTCATCTCGCCGGGGCCGCAGCCTCGGCGGGGACGATGAAGACCGGCTCGCCGGTCACCTCCAGCGTCGCGCTCCCGCCGGTCACAGGGAGCTTTGTTTCATTGCCCATGAGGTCCGTCAGCGTGACAGAGGCCGCTTTCGTCTCCACCGCCACTTTCCTCTTTCCGCTGAGCGCCCACACTGCGAAGACCGGCCCGGCGTCGTCCGCGAATTCCAGGAGGCGCGCATCCTTCCCGCAATCATGGGCCGTGGCGAAACGCTTTTTTGTGAGCATCCGCACCATCGTGTTGTAGGCCACGAACCCCGGTTTTGGGCCACCGTCAAAACGCACCAGCCCCATCCGTTTGTCCGGCCGCGCGTCGTCAC
Source organism: Chthoniobacter sp. (assembly GCA_031411535.1). GTDB lineage: Bacteria > Verrucomicrobiota > Verrucomicrobiia > Chthoniobacterales > Chthoniobacteraceae > Chthoniobacter. The sequence continues at coordinate 22,940 of JANOBH010000318.1, forward strand.
CCGCCGCCCGGTCCTGGAAGTTGTATTTTGCAAAGAACTCGACTCCCGGCACCGAGAGCGCGAGGAGCATCAGCCGCACATCCTCGCAGGCCATCTGGAGTTCGCTGAGTCTGCGTTCGCCTAGCGATCCGTAGCCCATCTCCGTGAGCCGGATCTTGCAGTGGGCTGCGCCGTTTCGGTCCATCACGGCGCGCAGGTTTTTCAACTCCCCGAGAAAGGTCTGCCCCGGATCGGGCAGGTCCATGCCTGCGGGCACCTTGATCTTCGGGTCGAGCGCCTCCGGCGCCACGCTCAGGTAAGGATGCACGGAGACGGCATCCATCCACTTCCCGCCTCCATTTTTGAGCACCGTTTCGATGAATTTGAGATCCACGCCCGACGTGGAGCAGCCCGCCACCGTCGCCTTGGGATCCGCGGCCTTTATGCCCTCCCAGGCGGTTTTCAATATGGCCGCGTAAGCGGCTCCGTCGGGTTTTTCATTCTGCCACCCAGGCAGGATGTTCGGCTCATTCCAGACCTCCCAATCATGCACATACGGCTTCCACGTTTTCACAGTCGCCTCGATGCAGCGGCGAAACGCGGCCAATCCCTCCGGGCTGGCGGGTGGTTTGCCGCCATCATAGAGCTTGTTCGTCCCGCCCAAAATAATCAGCGGCCGCAGGTGCATTTCCGCCGCCGGGCCGGGGTGAAAATAGGGGTTCGCTGCGTCTGTCTGCACTGCGAACCGGTTTCGCTCCCGCTCGACCTGCCCCCATTGCGCCTCGTCGCGATACCATCCCGCACCCATTTTTTTCACCAGCGCCAGCGCGCCATCCGCTCCACCCAGCGTCTGATGCCGGCCCGCCGCTCCGTGGGCAAAGTGCATCTGCACGCCGAACGGGCTCTCCTCCCAGGCCGGTGCTGGCGCCGCGAGCCAGGCCAGCGGGACGCGCACCTGCTCGCTGCCGGAACCGATGGCAACGGTAAAGAAGCCGTAGCCCGGAGGCTTGATGCCAAATTTCCGGCGGAGCGTCTGCCCTGCCTTTAGAACCGCGTTTTCTGCCGGGATAGCCCCGACGGCGTTCCCTTGAGAATTCACCAGCCGAATCTCCGGCAGTTTCCCTGTCATTTTCTCGGTGGCGGTGAAATCCAGCACGATCGATGTCGGCGCGTCATCCTTTCCCCAGAAGTAAAGCTGCGGCCGGAGCATCCGCATGCGGATGTCCAGCCCGCCGAGGCGCGGCAGGGGAGTCACATAGCTCCCCAGCATCTCCACATCATCGAGCCAGACCTTCCCTGCCTTCTTCTTGTCTGCGAGCGAGCCCTTCTCGATGAGCAGTGACATGCCCGTCACCGGCCCGTGCCATTCGGGGGTCCGCGCCCAGCCCGGCCTTACGCCGCCATCGAGCTGCGCCACGGTGATCAGTTTCCAGCCGGCGCCTTCCGGCACTTTGCACGACTGCTGGTGCGAGCGTCCGGTCGAGTCCACGAGCCGAAGCCCTACCGCCGCGACGTTATCGGTCTTCACCCAGAAGGACACCTCCGAGGCATCGATGGCCGGGCTGATCGGCTTCGACATTTCCACGAAGGTTCCCCCCTCGCTGAAATCCGCCGTGATCCTGAGTCCGAACCCCCCAGTGTGAGCGGCTTCCCTGGTTCGTTCCGAGACTGCCTTAGCGTCCCGCGATTCCGGCCCCGCCTTGAATCGCCAGTCCTCATTGTCGCTCTCGAAGCCGCTTACCACCGCGCCCTGTGCGAAAGTAACCGCGCGGCAGACAGCGACCGTAATCAGCACCCACCTCGCAAGACAGCCTGTCACGAATGCTCTGCGGAAATTGAACTGAGTTGGTCTGGTTTGCATGGAACTCGCATTACTCCCGTCGCGCGGTCGATTGTTGTCAGTTGTCGCGTAGCATTCTGGTAACCGCGTCGCGTAGGTGATGATGCGCCGATGGGTGCCCTGGCAAGCCCATTCGCCATCAATACCCTGGCGCGTAGCGCCCTCAGTCGCGCGATCGCGTGGATTATTGCGCGTGCCGGCAGAGTGGATTCCGTGCTCGTCCGGAGCCAGCAGCTTTTCGTCGTAGCCGGGGGCCAAAGGACGCGATCGACGCCGCCAGCAACGCGCCGCGGCAAGTGCCTTGGACGCGCGCGGCGAATCCGAAAAAATCCTTGGCAAGGTGAAGTTGGCGGCCATGCTCGCCGACAGTTCAACGCCTGCATCAAACCGCCCGAGGCTGAAACTTTCGCGCAAAAATCCCTAGCATGAGACTCGCATCCCTTCCTGCAAAAATCGCCCGAAGGCTACTGCGGATCGCGGAGAATCTGGAGACCGGGAGTCCGGCGAAATACCGGCGCTATGGCGATTGCTACGCGACCATTCGCGCTTTGCACCGGGTGTGCCCGGACTCGCTCCGGGTGCTCTACGACATCGGCGCAAACGAAGGGCATTGGGCGGAAACGTTTGCGGCATTTTATCCGAAACTCGAAAAGGCAGTCCTCTTCGAGCCATCTTCGCGCTGCGCGGCTCTCTTGGCAGATCTCCGGTTCCCCGGCGCGAAAATCGACGTCGTGCCTCTCGCGCTCGGGCGTGAAGCCGGCAGCGCAGTGCTCATCGGCGACGGCGCATCCGCCTCGCTCCGCCCGGCCACCACGCTGCAGGAGCACTTTTTCCCGGGATCAATGGCGGGCGCGGAGCGACCGGTCGAAGTGACGACCCTCGACCGCTGGCTTGCGACTACCGGCGCGGAGCGGCCCGACATCATCAAGCTCGACGTGCAGGGCGCCGAAGCGGACGTGCTCGAAGGTGCGACAGAAACGCTGGCCACCTGTCGCTGGCTCGTGACCGAGCTTTCCGCGGTGCCGCTCTACGAGGGACAACAACTCGGCGGGGCCACGCTCGACTGGCTGGAGAAACGCGGCTGGAGGCTCGCCGACATCGGTTACCGATGGCTCTCACCGAACGGGCAACTTTTGCAGTTCGATGCGATTCTCACCCGTGAGGCGCCGTGATCACGGGTTGGCGGTGGGAGCTGCGTTCACTGGCGGGGTGAGTTTTGGGATCGCGAGAATCTGAAACACGAGGTCTGTGGAAAGGCCGAGTTTGCGAAAGATAATCGACAGCCCGCGCCCCAGCGTCTCAACGCGGGATTCGCCGTGTAGCAATGAGCGCTCGACGCGGGCGAGGGTCAGCGCGACGAACAGGTAAAACAATACCGTTGCCGCGATATTCGTCACAACGTGGGCGGACGCGGCTGCCAGTGCGACATGAATCGCCGTCGCTGCCAGCATCAGGGCAATGGAGGAGTACAGAGGTTTGAAAAACCAGCCGATGACACCGGACGCGCTATTCCCGGAGTAGCCGCGACGAGCGAGATAGAAGACCCCGCCGAAAACCATGAGTTGCCCAAAGACGGCATACTTCTGGCCGAGAAAGTAAGCGCACGCCCACAACGCGGGTAGAATCCCAAACCCGGTAATCGTCTGATAGATGGAATTCCCTTTCGCATCACCTTTGCTCAGGTTGTAAAAGTAAGGCACGATGGATTGGGCGTGGATATAGCCCACAAAACTGAAGACCAGCAATTGGAACGAGGCCTGCGCTGAAAAGGCCGGGCTGACCACGAGGGTGAGCAATGCCGGACCCGCGATGATCAGGCCGGAAAAGACCATTCCGGCAATCACCGCAATGAACCAGCGCACCCTTTCCTCCGTGCGCTCGGCGACCGCCGCCAGATTCGCACCCTGGGCCGAAAGCATTGGGAAAAGATAGGTGGCCTGGCCGACGAGGGTCACATGCACCATCATATAGATGCGCTGCGCGAAGGAGTAGAACGGGAGGGTCGCGCTCCCGAATAGTGAAACCAGGATAACCTTGTCCAGGCCGTCGGACATCCTCGTGGTGATCTGGGCCAGATAGATCCAGCGGCCAAATTCCCAAAGTTCACGGAAGATGGCCCGATCCCATCGTGGCCAGGGGAAAATGGCGAACACCTTCCGAACGGCCAATCCGCGAAGCACAGTCCCAATGATGGCCAGCACGGCGTAGGTGATGCCGACGGTCAGAACGCTGGGAAAAAACTTCAGGAAAGTAATGCCGCAAAGACCCTGCGCGAGATTGAGGCCCAGCGTGAATTTTGTCGTCCAGTCAAACCTTTGGGCCGAGGTCAGCAGCGCCGTGTAGAGGCTCGAAAGCTGGGTGAGAAAAAAAACAATGCCGGCCAGCAGGCAGTAGGTCATCGCCACCGTGTGGCTCCCATCGTACTTAGCCCAGCGGATGATTACCGGAGCGCCGCCGGCAAAGAGCGCGAAACCGACGACGCCGAACACCCCGGAAACCATGCAGCAGACCCCGCCCACCTTTCGCACGGTCTCGGTGTCCTGCTCGGCATACGCGCGCGCGATGATCCGTGTGGCTGCGGTGCCCATGCCGAGTTCGCTGAGGCCGGCATTGATTCCGGCGATGGTGGCGACGGCGATGACAAAGCCAGCCTCTGCGGCTCCGAGCCACCGGATCGTCATGCCCGCAAAGACAAACCCGAGCACGGCGCTCCCCAGCGAACCCAGCCCGGTCCAGGTGGAATTGCGGACGGCGTTGGAGAGCAGTTGACTCACGATGACTTGCCGGCAGGCGCGCCCGGTGCGGGCGCCGTTTCCGCGGCTGGTGCCGGGCGGGCCTTGGAGAAGAGCCGGGATCCAATGAGGAGCACTTTGCGCCGGACCCGCTTCAGAATCCCGACTGGCTTGAACTTGTCCCTCCATAGCCGGGCCTCGAGAGCGTGGTCGGCTTCGACCCGTGGCGGATGCTTCAGCGGGAAGGTCAGCGTCTGCATTGCGTAGCTGAAATCGCCGAGCAGATTGTCCGTGGTATGCGTCGCGTCGGCGCCGAAGCCCACATTCTGGATGAGGTTCCGCGCCGGGATGATCGAGAGGCCACCCTGCATCCAGCAGCACATCGTCCACCGGAAATCCCAAGCGTCGAGCTGTCCCTTCATTACCCGCTCCAGCCGCGTCACCCAGTAATGCTGCTCTGCGTCGCTGAGGCATTTCTTCCGGAGTGGCTCGCCTTGGAAGACGGGCCAGTCCGGCAGGGTTTCATCGTAGTGTTTCCACGCGCGCCGCCAGGTGGCCCAGCCCCAGGTCAGCATGTACTTTGAAAAGTAATAGCTGTCCTCCATCTCCGGGTCCTTCTTCAGGCCGCGGTCGCCGGAGATCACCATCACCCGCGGGTCATCCGCGTAACGGTCCAGCAATTCCTCGCAAAAGGGAAAGAAGGCGTCCGCCGGATGGCAGTCGTCCTCGAGGATGATGCCATCGGTTTCATGTTCGAAAAACCACGTGATGGCGGTGGCGACCCGCCCCTTGGCGCCGAGATTGGTTTCGGCATAGTCGCGAAAGACTTCGCAGGGCCACGGGATGTCCGCGAGAAGCGCGCGGACCGCCTCGCATTTCTCCGCCTCCCCTGGCTTCTGCGGGCGGGCTGCATCCGCGGCGATGTAGAGTCGAGGCGGCTGCACCTTCTCCAGCGTCTTCAGTAGCGCGCGTGTCAGGTCGGCGCGCCTGAAGACCACGAGCAGGACAGGTTTGCGAAGTTTCATAGGTCGGTTCGGTCGTTCGGAGAAGCAAGTCGGCTGCCGTGGTTCATGCGCCAGTCGTCAGTTCCCGGTAGAGTTGCAGATGGCGGGCGGAAATGCGCTCGGGAGAAAACCGCTCCACGGCCGAGGATCTCGCGGCGGCGCGCAGGCGGCGGTCGCTGGTGGCGTCGTCGAAAATCCATTCGATGCCTGCGGCGAGATCGTCTGCGGCCTGCTCGCGGGCGAGCCATCCGTTGCTTTGATGGGTGATGAGGTCGGACATCCCGCCGATGGCGAATGCGGCGCCCGGCGTGCCGCAGGCCAGCGCCTCGAGGACGGTGTTCGGCAGATTATCCTGCAGCGAGGGAGCCACAAAGACATCGGCCGCATTGTAAGCCAGACTCAGCGCCACCTCATCGCGCAGCGTCCCGAGGGAGTGCCAGGTGAAGCCCGCGTGCTGCCAGGTTTTGCGCGAGCCTTCGCCAAAAATAACAATGTCGGTTTCCCGGGCATGCCGCCCTTTGGCAAGGTGGGTGAGCGCCTCCTCCAAAAGTGCGTAGCCTTTGCGCGGCTCGCTCCGCGGCTTCACGGCTCCGAAGAGGATCAGCCGCCTGTCCGCCGGCAGATTGAAAAGACTGCGCGCGAGCGTCTGATCGACGGGCTTGAAGACGGACAGATCCGCGCAGTTCGGGATCACCTCGATGCGCCGGTCTCGGAAGACGACGCTGCGGCGCGCCTCATCCGCCATCCACCGGCTGGGTGTGACGATCGTGAGATTCACGTCCTTCCAGGCCGCGAGCTTGCGGCGGATCACGCGGCTGGAGGGATCGGCGTCAGCCTCGGAGCGGATGACCGGGCAGCGTCCGCAGCCGGTGGCAAAGCGCCCGCATCCGGCATCATAGAAGCATCCGCCCGTGAAGGCCCACATATCGTGCAGCGTCCAGACGATGGGCCGGCGTACTCCGCGGAGCCCGCCGATGTCGATGAAGCCATCGCCCGGCCAGTGCAGATGGAGCACATCCGCCGTGCCGGATTCCGCCACCCGGCGGAGGAGCGGATTTGGCAGCCATGCGATGGAAAACTTCCCCTGCTGCCGCGGAAAACGCACATCGACCGGCAGGCGCTCCAGGTGCGGGCGCAGCATGGCGGCGGCCTGAGCAAACCGGGACTGCCCAGCCGTCGCCACGGGAGTGCCGCCGCGTGCCTGCATGAGATGCAGGGTGGATTCCTGGCCGGCGGCTTCGAGGGCGCGGTGGAGGCGCGCGGCGGCGATGGCTGCGCCGCCGATGTCGAAAGTATTGAAGTGGGCGATCTTCAACGGGCGCGCTGCGCGGATTTTCTCGCTGGGGGCGAAGCTGGGATCAAGCATCGCGATGAAGATTGGGAAGCGTGGTCCCCGAGTGGATCGGGAAGCGGTGGGCAAGATGCGAGATGAATGCCTTTCCGCAGCGCTGGCCCGGAATCTCGATGAGATGGTAAGTCACCGTGGAAATGCTCAGGGTGACGACCAGCGCCAGCGCGACCAGCAGGCATAGCTCGGCGTTTCCCCCGGCAGGGACCAGGTTTCCGAAGAGGCCGGGAAGGCGCGATGAAAGCAGATCGAGCACGAAAAAGTGTGAGAGGTAGCCGCTGAAGCTGACCGCACCCATGTGGCGGGTCAGGGGATTCACCAGCAGAGCGAAAGGCCGGAGGGACAGGCTCCAGGCCAGAAGCACGAAGACGATGCCATAGGCGACGTGCTGCTTTGGCACGGGATAGGTCCAGACGGAACTCACGCATGCCAGCAGGACAGCCAGCCCCAGCAGGGCAGGGGCGAGGGACGGCTTGGAAGCTGTGCCGGACGTTTCCTTGCGCTGAAGGATGAAGTAGAGCACGCCACCCAAGGCGAAGACGGGCATCTGCGCGGGAAGCCAGAAATAGGTGAACTTATTGACGATGTACATCGTATCCGCGGGCCAGCCGGCAGCCAGCCAGCGATGGTAGAAGTGGCTCAGTCCTCCGCAAACGATCACCGACGCCCCGAAGAACCACAGGGACTGGCGCAATGTCCGAATGGTGAGAAAGAGCACCGGCATCAGGAGGTAAAAGGACATTTCCACTCCGACGGACCAGCCGCCTGGAACGACAGCATTGATTTGCGACGGCTGCCATCCGTGCGCAAAGGCCGCCGTCACGGCGATGTCCTTGATCGTGATCCCTTCGGGAGCCCAGAAGCGCGGACCCATCCCGCCCCACCACACGTAAAAGGCGATCGCCAGCCAGAACATCGGCGCGATCCGGAAAAACCTGCGCACGAAAAACGCGACAACCGGCCGTTCATCCCGTTTCCACCGGGAGTGCATGGAGAGGAAGAGCGTGGCTGCGGAAATCACATAGAAGAGCTGCACGCCGAATTCGCCCTGTTCGGTAAAGCGGCGCAGCGAAGCATCGGCGACGTGCTGACCGCTGTGAAAAATCAGCACGACAAAAAATGCCCAGCCGCGGAGTGCGTCGATGAACTCCAGGCGGCGGATCGCCTTTCCGGTCGGCGGTGCGGCCGCAGGTCCCGCCTCGGTTTTCGACTCAGTCAGCGACATAGGCGGGTCAGACCATGGGCTTTGATCTCCGCGAAAACACCCACAGCCATGCCGAGGCCGATGGCGTAATACATATCGTAACCGCCGGAGGTGCTCAGGATCGCGACCCAGCCAAACACAGACGGAAGGACGACGAGGAGCGCGGTGCGGGTGGAGGGAGAAAGCGAGGCCGGATGGAGGAATGCCTGAAGAAACTTAAAGGGAAGAACGAGATAAAGGGTAATGACGATGAGCGAGAAAGGGAGGATGCCGAACTTCAGAAGGAAGGTGAAAACCGCGATATGAAATGCCATTGCCCGGTAGTCGAAGATCGACTCGAAAGTGCATCCCAGTCCGCCACCTGCGATGCCTTTGAAAAGCCCTAGCTGGCCCAGGCCGTCCTGCAGTTCCAGGATGCGGTCGGTGCCGCTGGTCACGTCCTGGTCATCTGTCAGTCGGTTCGCCAGGACGGTGCTGCTGGAGAAGGCGAATCCTAGCACGGTGGCCACGACCGCCGCCGCGCCGAGGGCGGTGATCGCTCCGATCCAGAATGCCCGAGGGCTGATTTGAGAGGTGATCTGCCTTTCATCCCGGCGAAAGAGCAGGCTGACCGACGCGCTCAGGCAGACGACGACGAGTCCGAGGGCCAGGCTGCGAGTCGCACCGATGAGGATGGCCCCGTCGAAATACAGCCAGAATGCGAGCGCCGCGCCGAGGAAAGACAGAACCCCGCGCAACGTGACCAGGGTCAGCACCAGTCCCAGGAGGGGGATCATCATGCCGGAGTAATTAAAGACGTTCAGATCCCAGACTCTCACGTTATCCAGCGCCGCACCGATACCCATCTGGTTCTTGATGGAGATGGCGCTCACATAAAGCATCACACCGGCCAGCAGGCACAGCGCCAGGATGTGCAATGTGGGGCGCCGCATTTTCATGGCGATCCGAAACATGGCCAGCCCGCCAATCCCCCAGCCCCAGACGCGGAGGTCGGTGCGCACCATGCCAAAGTCATTTCCCATCAGGACACCGAGGCAGGAATACGCGGCGAGGAACATCAGGAACACGACGCCGGGCTTGCTCCGCAATGCCGACCGAAACTCGGCGTCGAAGCACACGGCGAAAGCAATGAGCAGGGCGAGGCTGATGTCGGGGTATTGGAGCATCCCGAGGGCTGAGACCAGGACTCGTTCGTCCGTGGCCTTCATGACACCGATGTTCAGGTAGTCCTGATACATGAACAGGAGACTCGCGAGATAGTAGGTGGCCAGTCCGAGGGCATTGATCGGCCGGGCGGTGTCGCCAGCGGACTCGGGCGGCTCCCATGCGACGGGACGGGGAGTGATGACTGCGGCTGTATCGCTCGCAGGCATTGCGGCTTCCTCGGTGACCGGGGTGAATTCTGGCGGCTCCTGTGCCATGTCAGGTCAGAGTTGTACGAGCCGGTCCAGGCATTGCGTGAGCCGCTCGGTGGAATGTTCCTCCAGATAACCCGCGAAGCCTTCGCCGGGCTGATAGTCCGGGGCATTGATCCGCTCTCTCAGCGTGTGGAGTGCGCCGAGGGATTCCACGGGATCGTCTTCGCGGACGGCGATGCCGATGGAGAAGCGGCGGACGCGCTCCTCCATGCAGTAGCCTTTGCTGACGATGACGGGTTTGGAAAACTGCGCGGCTTTGCCGAGCAGATTGCTGCTGTGAGGAAAGCGCCGGTAGGCGGCGTAGATCACGTCGCAGTTAGCGGCGAGGGAATCGAACTCCACGTCGCTGATCTTTTCCAGGTGGAAGGTGCAGTTCTCCGGTGGATTGGAGACCGTGGCATCCCACAGGAGTCGCTGCTCCGCATCGAGGTCGTCCCGCAGGAAATGACCGGCGAAGACGAAGAAAAAATCCGAGGAATCCATTTCCTTCGCGATCCGCAGCAGCGTGAAAACGCCTTTGCGCTGATTGAGCGCGCCGAGGCAACCTACGAGTGTGCGCTTGCCGGCGCGCTGGCGGAGTTCCCGGATCCAGGCGGGGGTCTCTGCGGAGCGCGGGGTGGGGACGATGAAATCGGGAAAAACCAGCACCGGGGTGGGGGCGATGGCCCGCTGGAGCTGCTCTGCGATGCCTTCGTCGAGGATGGCGATGGCTTTGCAGTTCGTGGTGCGCACGCAGTAGTCATTGCGCAGGAAGCGCGGACTGCGGCTGCGCCGCGCCTGGAGGCGCTCGGCGCGCGGATGGAAATACACGCCGGTCCAGGGGTATGGAAAAATCGCGTCCAGCAGGGAGGGCGTGAGTCCCCCGACGAGCAAGTTATCCAGCATGGCGAAGCAGACGAGGTCGGGCGGCCCGGCCATTTGATCCGCGATGATGGCGGCGACGCGCCGCCAGCGGGCGAGGGTCTCGGCAAAGACCCTGGCGCGGCGCAAGGGGACGCGCGGAAAGGCGGCATCGTGCAGGCCGAGGCTTGAAAAGGTGCCGGAGACCTCGGGAGTGCGCCCGCGCATCGCCCCCGCCGCCCACTCCGGGTCGGGACAGATGCACACGACCCGATGGCCGAGGCGCAGGAGGGTTTCGGCGAAATGGAGCAGCCACCCGGCGTGGTGGCCGCCGAGAGTGAAATCGACGAGTGCGATCGTCTTCAGGCCGGACTTCACGGGAACTGGAACGATGGCTGCGCTCATGGGATGGAGGCGCTGGCGGTGGCCTGCGTGGCGGAGGCGGGTGTGGCAGAGGCGGCGGAGGCGGGGAGCAGGCAGGTGAGGAGTTCCCGGGAAATACTTTCGGGCGAGAATTGCGCGCGGACTTTTTCCCATCCGGCGCGGCCCATCCGGCGGGTGCGCTCGGGATCGCCGAGGAGGGCCGAGATGCGCGCGGCGAGTTGCCCGATGTGGCGCTCCTCGACGAGGAAGCCGTCCACGCCGTCCTCGATCAGATGGAGCGGACCGCCGGTGGCGAACGCGATGACTGGGCGCTGATACGACCACGCCTCGATGATGATGCGGCAGAAGCTTTCCGGACCCGGCAGCATGGAGAGCGAGGGGATGACGAAAAAGAGCCCATGCTGGAAGACGGCCCGCATGTCCGTGGCGAAGTCGCAAAACTCGATGTGACCGGCGAGCCCGAGTTCGTCCGTGATTGATTGGAGGGAGGCAAAATACGCGGGGTCGATCCGTTCGCCATAAATGCGGAGCCGCGCTTCGGGGCTCGCTTTTACCACGAGCGCGAAGGCGCGGATCAGATAGTCGATGCCCTTCCACGGCACGAGGCGGGCGCAGCAGCCGATGAAGCGGAGCTGGCCGGGCTGAGGTTCCGAGGGCGGATTTGTCTCCACGACGGCATTGGGAATGACGCGATGCTGCCGGCGGGTGAGGCCCCAGCTTTGGTAGGGGGAAAAATCGAAGATCGCCTGCGTGGGTGCGAGAAACAGAAAATCCCGCATCGCCCAGAGAGTGAAGCGCAGCGTGGAGTAGGCGAAATCGCGCACATAAACCACACAGCGCGGACGCCGCGGCAGCGGGATGAAGCGCAGCCAGAAAAGGAGGAAGCAACCGCGGTGGCCGTTGGCGAGGATGGTCCGGGGGCGATGTTCGCGACAAAGCCGGACGAGCCGGATCAGGCTGAGAAATTGTGCGGCGGGTGAAAGACCCAGAATGCCCGGGAGGACTTTCACGTTGGGGGCGGAAAGCGCGTGCAGTTCCTCCGTGTGTCGTTGGTTGGTCGGGAGGATGTAGGTCCTGGCGGCCTTTCCGAGATGCGGCAGGAGCGCGGCGATGCTGCGCTCGGCACCGCCCATGTCACGCCCGTTGGAGAGGATGAAAAGGACCGGCAACTCGGCGCTCATGGTTTGGGAACTCCGGCGGATTGCAGGGTAGCGTCGGCGAGCATCTGGTTGCTGCGGCGCCAGCCGACAGTGCGGATGCGGGCAGCGTAGCGCGGGAGATTCCGGGCGTAAAACTGCAGATGCGCGAGCCGTTGCAGCAGGGCGCCCGGCGGCCTGCCGGGAATCTGGCGCAGGATGGCCGCCCGCTCATCCCGGCGCAGGTTGACGTCGTGCGAGGCCTGTCCCGCACGAATGCGGAATCGGGCGACTTCGCGCGGGTAATGGCGGTGGCGCAGGCCGGAGATGACCGTGCGCACCCAGAAATCGAGGTCGGCGCAGAGCCGGTAGGTGGCGTTGAACCCTTTCAGCTTCAGCATGACGCGGCGGCTGACGAGGGTGCCCTGCTGGGTGAAAAGGCTGACTCCCGCAAACATCAGCGGAAGGAAAAAAGCGCGGGTCCGCTCGACGCTCTGGAGCCCGAGCGAGCGCCCGTCTTCGCCGATGTTTCGGACATCGCCATAAGCGATGACGTCTTCGTTTTCCGGCCGGGCGTGCTGGTGAAAGACCTCGCCGAATGCGGGCGCGAGCAGGTCATCGTCATTGATGTAGGTGAACCAGTCCCAATCCCCCGGGGCGGCGCCGAAGAGGCCGCAATTGACGGCGCCGTAGATGCCGCCTTCCCGGCCCGCGTCGGGCAGCACGACCGTGTGCGGGAAGCGGGAGGCCAGTTCGGAGACCCGTGCTCCGGGCGCGGTGAGGATATGGAGAATCTGCACGTCCTGCGCGCGCACCGCTTCCACGGAGCGCATCGTTTCATCGAGGAACTGGGAGGTTCCCAGGGTGGGCGTGACGACGAGCAGTCTCACGGCGTGATGCCCCGGGCGGATGGCGGGGCGAGGCGCTGTGTTTTGAGGCTGGCGCTGAGGAATGTCGGCGGCGCTGCCCGGCGGTCAGGTTCCATAGACGCCGGCGCTCGAGTAGCTCCCTTCGGAGTAGTAGTTGTAATTGGCTCCCCGTCCGCTGGGCAGGTCGTTGAGAATGAAACCGTCCGGGGTTGCATTCGCCCGTGCGAGGCTGTGCCGGGCGCGCATCACCACCCGGCGGGGTGTGCGTCCGGCGCGGACGACGAGGCAGACGACTGCCGCTTGCGACGCGATGAGCAGGGTGTCGCTCACGGCGTTGACAGGCGCAGTATCCACGACCACGCGGTCAAAGCTTTCGGCGGCCAGTTTGATGAGCTCCTTGAATCGGCCGGATGAAAGCAACTCGGCGGGATTTGGCGCTTTGTCGCGCCCGGCGGGCATGACGCACAAATCCTTCACCGACGACGCGAGCCAGCATTTCTCCATCCCGGCGTCGCCGCGCAGGAAGCCGGAGACGCCCGGGACATCGGCGGTTTCGGGAAAAATAGCCGTCAGTCCTGGCCGGCGGAGATCGGCGTCGATCAGCAGCGTTCTCAACCCCTGCTGGGCGAGCGAAACGGCGTAATTTGCCGCGCAGTAGCTCTTGCCCTCGCCGGCGGCCGCGCTGGTGAAAAGGACGACATTGACCGGTCCGTGATTGCCGAGGAGTGCGACCGACGTTCGAAAACCGCGGAATGCCTCCGCCGTGGCGGACGCCGGCTCTGCGATCAATTCCAGACGATGCTCGCTGCGCTTCTTGTCCGCCCGGGGCACGGAGCCGAAGGCGGGCAAATCGAGCATCCGCTCGGTTTGGTCAACCGAGCGGAAGCTGCTGTCCAGCAGGTCGAGGACGATAACGATTCCGGCTGCGATGATGAATCCGGCGGCCAGCGCGCTGGCCAGGATGCGGTAGCGGCGCGGTTTGCTCGGCTTCGTCGGCGGCACCGGCGATTCGATGACGCGGATGTTCGCACTCTGGACTCCCTGATCGATCTGCGTTTCCTTCATCCGGGAAAGGACCGTCTGGAACAGTGTGGTGTCCGCCTCGACTTCGCGCTGGAGGGCGGAGTAGGGCACGGAAACTCTCGATAGTTCCAGCGCGACTTTTTCCTGCTCGCGGAGTGCTTTGCGGAGATTCGTTTCGTCCTCCGCGGCGGCGCGGTAGGATTTTTCGATCACGCTCATCGCCCGCATTGCGGAGGTTACCAGATTGTCCTGAACCTTCTTCAGCGCACTCTGGGCGGAAATCATCTTCGGGTGGAGTTCAAGGTAGCGCTGGCGCAGGTTTGCGATCTCTGCCTCCCGGTCCTTGATGTCCTTTTTCAAACCGGCGATCTCGTCCAGCTTGGCCACCTCAGGAATCTCGATCAGGTCGGTCCCCTTCCTGATTTTGCTGTCGCGGACGGCTTTCATGGCCGACTCGAGTTTGATCCGGGTGTTCTCGGCTTCGGTCACCGCCGTGTTTAGCTGCGTGAGCTTCGCGTTCACGGTGTCCTGCTTTACCTCGAGCGAAACGGCGTCGTGTTTTTCCCGATAATCCTGCAGGGCCATTTCAGTTTTCTGCAGCTTCTGTTTGAGTTCCTCGGCCTGCTTGGCGAGGAAGTCCTTGGCTCCCCCCGCGACCGTGGATTTCTGCTGAGCGCCTGCGGCGATGTATTCCTGGACGAGCGAATCCGCCAGGAGCACGGCGCGGTCAGGTCGGATGTCGTCCACCACGATATCCACGAGCCGCGTTCCGCGCCGCAATTTCACTTTGATGGCAGCGCCGAGAATCTTGACCATCTGTACCTCCGTGAGCCGCGCACCATCCGGGCCCACAAAGTCCGGATCATCGAACAGGTTGTTGGCGCGGGCGACGCTCAGGAGAACGGAACTGCTGGTCAGCGCCTGCTCGACCGTCCGCAGCGCCTCGGTGGTCTTGAATTCCTCGGGATTGAATTCCTGAATATTGACCAGTTTCGTATTGGCCTGCTCGATCTGCACGACGCACTGCACCGTGTAGGTCCTCGGTGTGACGGCGATGTAGGCAATGGCGGCGGCTCCGCAGAGGATCGTCGCGGCGAAAAGCCATTTCCACCGGTCGAGCAGCAAATACCAGTAGGCGGCCAGGTCCGGGACGAGACCGCCGTCGGGAGGCTGGAGAAAGGAGGTTTTTTTTTCGTTCATGGTCGGAAGGTGCATTTACCAATGGCGAGGGCCGTCTCCTGGGATAATCGACAGGAGGAAAATGCCTGTCGCCACTTCGGTTGAGTAGGATCGTCTGAACCTGTACGTGGGCAGCAGTTTGATGGCGGCAGGTTGGTCTTTTGTCAATTCTCCGGCGGGACACTGGCTCATGCGAGAGCGGCGAGGTCGGCATCGACCATGATCTGCACGAGTTGCTTGAAGCGGGTCTTTGGCTCCCAGCCGAGTTTTGCGATGGCCTTGGCCGGGTCGCCGATGAGCAGGTCCACCTCGGCCGGGCGCTCGTAGCGGGCGTCGTAT
>JANOBH010000319.1:0-1727 GCA_031411535.1 Chthoniobacter sp.
TTGATGATGAAGCCGATCTCGTCGGCGTGGGCTTCGAGCATGACGCGGCGCGGCTTTTTGGCGGTGCCGTCGAGGGTGGCCCAGGCGGTGCCGTAGGCGTCGTTTTCGACGCGATCGGCAAAGCGGCGCGCGTAGGCGGCCCACTTGCGCTGGCCGGGCAGTTCGAAGCCGGTGGGGCTGGGGGTGTTCAGGAGGTCGAAGAGGAAGGTGCGGGCGGCGGTGTCCATGGGCGGATGCTGGCCCCGGGGTCGTGCTTGGAAAAGGCGGATCTTATCCACGGCGGAGGTCAATTCGGCGGACGGATGGACTTCTGCGCACTCCAAGGTGTGTGGCTGGGCAGCGGCGCGCCAACTGGGGAAGTTAGGGACGCGCAGGAGCGCGGCCCTCCGTGGTTTGGGAAGCGCTGGGCGCGTGTGACATTTCGGTGACAGCCGGGCGCACTCTTGCGACGGCCGCGGGCCGCGTGCAAGCTGCGCGGACTTTTCCATGAAAACCAAAGTGCTTTTCGTCTGCATCCACAACAGCGCCCGCTCGCAGATGGCGGAGGCGTGGCTGAACCACACGTGCCCGGAGTTTTTCCAGGCGAGCAGCGCGGGGATCGAGCCGGGGACGCTGAACCCGCTTGTCGTGGAAGCGATGGCGGAGGAAGGCATCGACATCTCGCGGCAGGTGCCGCAGGGCGTGTGGGACGTTTTCAAACGCGGCGAGACTTTCGGCTACCTCATCACGGTCTGCGATGAGACGAGCGCGGAGCGCTGCCCGGTCTTTCCCGGCAGCGGCCTCCGGCTGCACTGGGGCTTTCCCGATCCGTCCACGCTCACCGGCACGCGCGAGGAGAAGCTCGCGGAGGTGCGGAAAATCCGGGACGTGATCCGGTCGAAAATGGAGGCGTGGTGCGCGGAGAAATGCACCCCTGAGGCGGCCCGATGAGGCGCGCGTGTTTCGCGGAGTTTCTGGGCACGGCGGCGCTCGTTTTTGCGGGCACCGGCGCGATCGTCATCAATGACGTGAGCGGCGGCGCGATCACGCACGTCGGCGTGGCGATGACCTTCGGGCTGATCGTGCTGGCGATGATCTACACGCTCGGCGACATCTCCGGCGCGCACCTGAATCCCGCGGTGACGCTCGCGTTCTGGCGGGCGCGTCGTTTTGAAGGCGGGCGCGTTTTACCCTACATCGCCAGCCAGCTCGGCGGCGCGCTGGTCGGAAGCGGGCTGCTGCGCGCGCTCTTTCCCGCGCACGCCACGCTCGGCGCCACGCTGCCCGCGGGCCCGGCGGCGCAGTCCTTCATTTTGGAGATCGTGCTCACCGCGCTGCTCATGTTTGTGATCCTCAATGTCTCCACCGGCGCGAAGGAGAAAGGGCTCATGGCAGGTGTCGCCATCGGCTCGGTGATCATGCTGGAGGCGATGTTCGCCGGGCCGATCTGCGGCGCGTCGATGAACCCCGCCCGCTCGCTAGCGCCGGCGCTCGTCTCGGGAAACCTCGGCGCGGTTTGGATCTATCTCGTCGCGCCCGTGCTCGGCGCGTGGCTCGCCGTGGGCGGCTGCCGCGGCGTGCAGCCCGCCGGCTGCTGCCGGGCTCCAGCCTCAGTGTGACCTGCGGAAATCCGGTTGGGTTTTGGAAAAACGTAGCTGATAAGTGGTGCCCGCCCCCTTTTTCAAAGCCATGAAGCTCCTCCGCCCAGCCCTCCCGATTCTCCTCGCCGTGAGCGCGCTTCCGCTTCG
>JANOBH010000320.1:0-19166 GCA_031411535.1 Chthoniobacter sp.
TCGCCGGGGTTTCCGAAGCAGTTTCGCAAGTGCTCGGGGGGGGACTTGAACCCCCACGCCTTGCGGCATACGCCCCTCAAACGTACGTGTCTGCCATTTCACCACCCGAGCTTTTTGCGAGGGGCAAACGTGTAGCAGGCGTCGAAAGCGGCGCAAGTGTTTCTTTGGCCGGGCCGGGGCGAAATGTGCCGCGGCAGACTGCCAATCCCGGTATGGTCGCCCCGCCATGCGGACCGCCGCCATCCTCACCCTGCTTGTCCTCCGCATGACCGTACCCGCCGCCGATATCGAGAGGGCGATCCCGCCGGGGTGCGGGCAGTTAGTGCTGGTGACGGCGGCGGACTGGAACGTGTCGGCGGCGACCGTGCGGCGCTTTGAGCGCGCGGCTCCGCATGCGCCATGGGTGGCGGTGGGAAGGCCCGTGGCGGCGCTGCTGGGCGAGCGCGGGCTTGCGTGGGGCCTGGGATTGCACGCGGAGCCGCACGGCGAGACACCGCGCAAGCGCGAGGGCGACCGCCGCTCGCCGGCGGGCGTCTTCCGGATCACCGGGGCGTTTGGTTCGGCGGGAAAAATCGCGGGCCTGAAGCTGCCGGCGCAGCTCCTCACGCCGATGCTGGAGGCGGTCGATGATCCGGCTTCGCGCTTTTACAACCGGATCGTGGACCGGGCGGGGATCGCGCAGCCGGACTGGCGCTCGTCGGAACGCATGAGCGCGATGCCGGACTACGCGCTCGGCCTCGCGGTGGCGCACAATCCGCGCAGCGTGCCAGGCGCGGGTTCGTGCATTTTTCTCCACCTCTGGAGCGGCAGCCGACGCGGCACAGCGGGCTGTACCGTGCTGCGCGAGCGCGACCTGGCCGCGCTGGCGCGATGGCTGGATACGGCACGCGAGCCGGTGCTCGTGCAGCTCCCCGAGGCGGAGGTGCCGCGCGCTATTTCAGCTCGCGGATCTTGATGTTGCGGAAGGAAACGAGGTTGCCGTGGTCCTGGAGGCAGAGGTGGCCTTTCGGCGAGGTGCCAAAGCCCTCCCAGGTCGCGAACTTCGACTTGGCGAGCTTCGCCTTCCAGTCGTCCGAGCCGATCTCGTATTCCACATACTTCGTGCCGTTCATCCAGTGCTCGCCTTTGTAGGTTCCGGCGGGTGTCTTCTGGATCTTGAGGACGAAAGTATTCCACTCGCCGACGGGCTTGGTCGTATCCACGGATGCGGGGTAAAGCTGGTAGAGCCAGCCGGCCTTTTGCGGGTCGCGGCCTTTCACATTGTCCTGGATCTGCGCCTCCGGTCCGGTGCCGTACGGCGGCTTGTCGGTCTCCTGCACCTTGAAAATGACACCGGAGTTTCCCCCTTCGCTGATCTTCCAATCCACGGAAAACTCGAAGCTCTCAAACTGCTCCTTGGTGATGATGTCGCCGCCGCCGTGGCGGACGAGCGCGCCATCCTCCGCTTTCCATCCTTCGGGCAGTTTGTCCTTCTTGTAGCCGCGCCACCAGGCGCTCGCGTCCTTGCCGTCAAAGAGGAGTTTCCAGCCGCCGGCCTTTTCGGCGGCGGTGAGTTCATTGAGCGGCGCGTCCGCGCCGAAAAGGCGGACGGAGAGTGCGAGGACGGCGATGGCGGGGAGGAGACATTTCATGGTCTGCGCGATGTACCAGACGGCGTTCCCGCGGGCAACCGCCGCGTTCAATCCTCCGGCGTTTCAGAATCCTGCTCGGCGGCTTCGAGGAGGAGCTGCTGGAGGCCGCCAAAGAAATCCACGAACAGGCGCGCGAGCGTGGCGGGCTGGAGATCGTCGGGCGGGCGGCGGGTCATGGTCTCCTCGGTCAGGGCGTGGCGGGCGGCGAGTGCGAGCCGCGCCTGATTGAGGGCGAGCAGCCAGGCTTCGACGTGCTTCACCGGCACGCGCACGCTGGCGTCCGCCCCTGGACTAAGCCAGGTGCTGACGAGGTCAAAGCGGACGATTTCCACTGCCGAGGCAAAGAGCGTCTGCAGCTCGGGGAGGACGTGCTCTTTCCAATCCTCATCCAGCCCCGGCTCGGCGCCGGCGGTGGGGGTGCTGGCGAGCCGCTCCTGCGCGGCGCGGCTGCCGGACGGATCGGCCGCGGCGGCGAGGCGCCAGAGGATCGCGCCCTCGATGAAGCCGATCCGGGACACCTCGATGGTGTCGGCGTCGATGCGAAAGGCGCGCATGTGGTCAGGAGGTGCGCTCGATGGTGGCGAGGAGGAGCCAGCCGTGGAGCTGCTGCACGTAGAGTTCGGCGCGCTCGCGGCAACCGGTCCAGACGATGGAGCGACCCTGCCGGTGGACTTCGAGCATGTGCTTTTCCGCGCGCTCGCGGGAGAAGCCGAAGACCTTTTGGAAGACCTGCGCGACGTAGCTCATGAGGTTCACGGGGTCATTGTGGACGACCACCTGCCACGGCACATCGAGCGCGTCCTCAGTTTCCGTCTCCTGCTCGATCAGCGTCCCGGCCACGGCATTTTAAAAAAAACTGCTACCGCACGGGCGGCGGCACCACGGCAGCCGATGGAGCGACCGGAGCCACGGGAGCAGGGGCGGTCGGAGCGACCGCCGCTGGCGCGGGCACGGGCGGCATGAGCATCTCCTCGAGCTTGCCCATCCACTCGCCGGCATCGGGGTGGGTCGGGTACTTGCGGATGAGATTGAACATGTCGTTGGCCGCGCGGTTCTTGAAGCCGAGCAGTGCCAGGTCGGTGGCACGCTTCCAGAGGAGGTTCGGGAGCCGCCCCGTGTTGAATTTGTCGCGGTCAAATTCCAGCTTCGATTTCGATGCGTTCTCGCTCTCCCGTTTGATCTTCATGTCCCAGTACTCCAGCACGCGCTGGTCGCGCTGCGCGCGGAGCTCCGGCAGGACGATTTTCTCGAAGATGCCGTCGTAGTTGCCGGGGGATTGCTCCCATTTTTCCACCGCCACCCAGTCGCCAAGTTTCAGCCACTGCACCACCATGCTTCCTGAGAGAGGCCGGTTGAGGATGCTGTCGTGCATCTTTTTCACGTCGCCATCGTTGGATTTCCGCTGGGCGCCGCGCTTGCCGGCGGCCCGCTCCTTCTCGCGGGTGATGGTGTCGTCGAGGCTCTCGATCATCGCCTGGTCGTTCAGCAGCTCCTTCGTGTAGTTCAGGATCGAGGGGAGCATCTCTTTCACCGTGGTGCCGCTGGAGCGCTGGAGCGTGAGCGCGAGCCACTGGAAATAAAGCCGGGCCGCATTTTTGGCCTCGGGTTCCTTGAGCGCCTCGCCCTCGCCGTCGCGCCACGCCTTGAAGGCGGTCGCCTCTTTCGTCGCCCCGTCGAAATGCGTGGCCATCATCGCCTTTTCCCACGCCACGACCGCGCTCTCGCCGCTCGCCGCGGCGGCGGCCACCTCCTGGATCGCGCGCTGTTTGTCAGCCTTGGCCTTTGTCGTGGTCTGCTCGCGGAGCTGGCGCAGCGCCTGGAGCATCTGCGCGATATCGACGGTCTGTCCGTCCTGCGCACGGGCGCACGGCACGGCGAGCGCGGCGGCTGTGAGCAGGGCGAGGGTTTGGAAGCGGCGGGGAGTGGCGGGGGAGGACATGGGATGGAGATTCAAGGCACGGGGAGTGAGGCGAGGCAAGCCTTCAGCACGCGATCCTGGGTCCGGTGCATCCGGGCCGCGTCGCGCGCTGTGGCGTCCTCATATCCATTCAGATGCAGCAGTCCGTGGACGGTGTAAAGGGCGAGCTCCTGGCCGGTCGGGTGGCCGAAATCCCAGGCATGCGCCTCGGCGGTCTGCGCGCTCATGACGATCTCGCCGTGGGCGAAAGTGATGACGTCCGTCGCGCCGGGGATGCCCATGAACTGGAGATGCACCCGCGCGATCACGCGATCGGAGACGATGGCGACCTCGATCTCCGGGAGCTGCGCCAGGGCAAAGCGCCCGTCGGCGGAATGCCGCGCGCACTTTTCCAGCGCCGTCTCCGCAAAGCGCCGGAGCCAGACGAGATTCACAGGCACGGTGCGCTGGCGGTTTTCGACTTGGATTTTCACCGGGCCGAGACTGGCGGCACGCTCGGGCGGGACGCGGGCAGCGGCGTGTCCCGGCGCTCGGTTTTTTCCGTGCGGCTGCTCGGGTAGGCCACCCGCGTGTGCATCATGCTTTGCAGCGTGTGCTTGAAGCTCTCGGCCACGTCCTCGAGTTCGCGCATGGTGAGGTCGCACTCCTTGAGCTGCCCGTCCACGAGCCGCTGCTGGATGATGTCGGTGATGAGCTGGTCGATCTTCTGCGGCGTCACCTTCTCCAGGCTGCGCGAGGCGCTCTCGATGGAGTCCGCAAGGCTGATGATGGCCGCCTCCTTTGTCTGCGGGCGGGGGCCGGCGTAGCGGAAGCTTTCCTCCCGGACCTCCGGCAGGTCCTCCTCGCGCAGGTTCATGATTTTTCCCCCGGCCCTCGCGTCCTCCTGCTGCTGGAGCGCGCGTTTGTAAAAATAGAAGACGAGCGAGGTGCCGTGGTGCTGCTGGATGACGTCGATGACCTCCTGATTGAGCCCGTGCTTGAGCGCGAGGTCCACGCCCTCTTTCACATGGGCGAGGATGACGAGGGCGCTCATCGTGGGTGCCAGTTCGTCGTGCGGGTTGCGGTCGCGCCGCATGTTCTCGGTGAAATACTCTGGCTTCACGAGCTTGCCGATGTCGTGGAAATACGAGCACACGCGGCACATCGTGGCATTGGCGCCGACGGATTCCGCGGCGGCCTCGGCGAGATTCGCGACGACGAGGCTGTGGTGGTAGGTGCCCGGCGCCTCGATGGTCAGGCGCTTGAGCAGCGGGTGGTTCAGGTCGCTCAGCTCCAGCCACGAGATGTCGGTGGTGATGCGAAACATCGCCTGGAAAACCGGCAGCGTGAGCATCGCCAGCAGCGCCGTGACCACGCCGCTGCCGACCGCCACGCCGCTCTGCCAGCCGATCGCCCGCCAGTTCATGCCGCCGATGGATTCCGAAAACATCGGGCCGATCATCCCGAACATGACCGCGAGAATCCACGTCGCCAGCCCGATGAAAACGCCCGCGCGCAGGAGCTGCGTCCAGCGCCGCACCCGCAGCGTGACGAAGACGGCGGCGAAACCGCAGATCAGGCTCATCACGAGCACCACCGGGTCCGTGCCGCGATGGACGATGGCGCTCCACAGACTGACGAAAACGGCGGCGTAAAGCCCGTGGTAGCGCCCGAGCAGGACGGAAAGTGTGAGCGGGGCGAAGGCCAGCGGCACGGCGAGCCACCAAAGCTGCTGGCGTTCGAGCGGATTGAGGATGCCGCCGGTGCCGATCTGGGCGTCCGCGGTGACGAGGATCGTCTTCACCAGGACGAGATGGAGCAGCGAAACGCCAAAGATCAGCAGCAGCCGCGAATTGCGCTCAAAGGTCTTTGGGTGATTGATCCAGAGCTGCGCGATGGCGGTCAGGAAGATGAGGAGGCCGATGAAAACCTTCCGCATCGGCTGAGGGCTGAGGTCGGAATAAATCAGCATCGCCAGCGCCGCCATGAAGCCGGCGAAGATCGCGATCTTAGCCCCGACGCCGGTCTCGAGCACATCGAGGAATTCGCTCTCGGTGCGGCGGCGGCGCAGCTTCGACGAGGCGAGGCCCTTTTTTACAAGGCGTTGTCTTTCAAAAAATCCGAGCATGAGCTTGGGGTGCGAACTTTCCGACCCGGCGGGCCTGAAATCAACGCTTCGTTTCCGGCTCGGCCGTGCCGCGGTGGCGGCGGTAGGCGCGGACGATGGACTGGACGAGTTCGTGGCGGATGACGTCGCGCTCGCTAAAGTGGCAGAAGTCGATGCCCTCGACGGCGTGGAGCGCGCCCATCGCCTCGATGAGGCCGGAGCGTTTGTTCGATGGCAGGTCGATCTGGGTGTGGTCGCCGGTGATGACGGCCTTTGACTCCGCGCCGAGGCGGGTCAGGAACATGAACATCTGCTCGGTGGTGGTGTTCTGCGCCTCGTCGAGGACGACAAAGGCGCGGTTCAGCGTGCGCCCGCGCATGTAGGCGAGCGGGGCGATCTCGATGACGCCGCGCTCCATGAGGCGCTGGAGTTCCTCGGCGTCCACCATGTCGTGCAGCGCGTCGTAGAGCGGCCGCAGGTAGGGCATGATCTTCTCTTTCAAATCGCCCGGCAGGAAGCCGAGCGCCTCGCCGGCCTCGACCGCGGGGCGGGTGAGGATGATGCGGGTGACCTGCTCCTTTCGCAGGGCGGAAACGGCCATCGCCATCGCGAGATAGGTCTTTCCCGTGCCGGCGGGGCCGACGCCAAATACCATATCGTGCGTCTGGATGGCGCGCAGATAGGCGCGCTGGCCGGCTGTCTTGGGGACGACAGGCGGGCGCTTGGGTGAGCAGAGGATTTTCGTGTCGAGCAGTTCGTCGAGTGTGGATTCGTCCGGCTCGGTGACGGAGCGCAGCGCCTGGAGAAACTCCAGCCGCCGCACGGTAACGCCGCCCTGCCTCGCGCGGTCAAGCTGCTCAAAGACGCGCCGCGTCTGCACAATCCGGTCCGGCTCGCCCTCGATGCGCAGCCAGCCGTCGCGGGTGGTGACGCGGACCTCCAGCGTCTTTTCGAGCATTTTCAGCAGCGCGAGGTCATTCCCGTAGAGCGACTGCACGACGCGGGCGCTTTCGAACTGCAATGTCTGCGCGTCACTCACGCGGTGATCCTGATGGTTGGGAAAAGAGGCGCAGAAAAAAAGTCCCCGTATCGCCCGGCGGAACCGGCGCCCGAACGTCCCAAAACCCGCAACTTCCTAGCGGAAGCCATAGGCGAGCGACCATGAGGTGCGCTCAGCGGGCGATTTCTCCACCTCGACGATGAGATAATAGGAGCCGGTTTTCTTCGGCAGCACGCGGGCTGCGGCGAAGTGCGGCTTCTGCCACGCCTGCACCTCGGCGAGGTTGCCTTCGCTGTCGTAGATGTGGACGGAAATCTTCGCGGCCTTGGTGTCCGTGCCCATCCAGAACCAGTATTCGTTTCCCTTGAAAAGCTGATGGACGATGGCCTTCGTCCCCTTGGCGGGGAGGTCGCCGCCCCAGTAGTCCTCGCGGACCGTAAAGCCCTCCTTCACATACGGGTCGGCGGCTTCGAGCGCGAAAGAAAGCGCGTCGTCGATGGTCGCCCGCGCCGGAGTGGCGCCGA
Organism: Chthoniobacter sp.; assembly: GCA_031411535.1. Lineage (GTDB taxonomy): Bacteria > Verrucomicrobiota > Verrucomicrobiia > Chthoniobacterales > Chthoniobacteraceae > Chthoniobacter. Next base: position 7,160 of record JANOBH010000320.1, read on the forward strand.
GCGAAAGGACGAGCAGGGCAACGATGAGTGGAGCGAATCGTTTCACAAAAGTTCTTTCGTTTATGGCTGCGCCTTGGAGTTGATCGATTTCACCAGGCCGGAGGTGATCGCGTGGACCTCCTTCACGGATTTCGCCGAGATGTCGCCGGAATTGGGCAGGCCCATCAGGGGGCGGATTTCGAGGACGCCCTTCTGCACCTTGATGACGATGGGGTTGAGCTTCATCCGCGGCTTCATGGCGGCGAGCCGTTTCTCAAAGTAGTCGAGCAGGATCGGCTGATGCAGCAGTTCCGCGCCGTCCTTGCTGTACTGGTTGTTCACGACCGCAGTCAGGGCCTCGGTGCCGCGCAGCCAGCCGCCGAGGCTGACGAGCTGGGACAGCGCGCCGCTGTTCAGATCCATCATGGCCTCGCGCACATCTTCGAGCGCCTTGTCGAGCTGCTTGCGGACGCCGTTCCAGTCCTTCGCCTCCGCCGCGTCGGTGATGGCCCTTGCGCGGACCTGCGCCTTTTTCTCCACGCCGAGCGCCTTCGCCAGATTGAGCACGCTTTTGCCGATCTGCTTCACTTCGTTCGCGTCCTCGGCCTCGACGGCGATGAAGCCCTCGGCGATGACCGCGCCGAGCATCAGGGCGATCTGCGACTGATCACCGATGGGCTGCGCGACGCTGGTCATCTTGTGCTGCACCGCCGCCCAGTTCGGCTTTGGACCAAGTTTGTCGAGCACGGCGAAAATCTCGCTCGGCACAGGGACGACCACATCGTCGATCATCTTCGACTGCTGAGGGAAATTGCTGACGTCGATCTTCGCCGGGGGTTCCGCAAAAATGGTCGGGGCGAAAGCGGTCAGCGCGAGGAAAATGACTTTCTTCATAAGGTCGGGGAGCAATCCGGGAAACGTCTAATGACTGAACCAACGGGCCGGGGTGCGGGCAAGAACTCTTTTCAGGCCGGAGGCGCGGCGATCTTGCCAAAACGGAAGCGGTCGGCGTAGTGCCCGGAGTTGTGGCGGCGGCAGCAGGCGAGGCAGGCGGATTTCCCTCGGAGCGGGCGGACGCGGGAGAGCACGGTGGCGCAGCCCGGGCAGCGGTAAAAATGGCGCGCGCTCATCTGGCGGCGCGGCAGCGGGAGGTCGTGGCAGCGCTTTTCATCTTCGATCCCGAGATCCCGGCAGGCCTGCTGCCACTCGGGTCCGTGGGGTGAGATGCGGCGTCGTCCGGCGCGGTGGTGCGCGAGCAGGTGGGCGAGCTCGTGCCGCAGCGTGCGGTCGATCTCGGCGTCGCCAAACTCACGAAGGCGGGGGTTGAGCGTCACCAGGGTTTTCGCGGAATAGGCGGTGCCGGCGGTGCTGCGCATGCGGGAGTTCCACCGCACGCGGACGCGCGCGGCGAGATCGTCGCACCCGAGCGCCCGGAAGAGGGCGCGGGCGCTTTCCTCCAGATCGGCGGCGTCGCCCGCCGCGGGGGCGATGACCGGCGCATGGCTCCGGGGCTGGATCGCCGAGCGGAGGCGGTCGGTGAGCTGGCGGAAAAAGTCGAGCTGCATGCGGCGTCCGGGAGCGTAGCAGCTTCGCGGATGCCTGTCATTTTCCTACCGCCGCGCCGCGCGTCAGCCGCCGAGGCGGCGGCTGGATTTGTCGGCCTTGCTGGTGGTGCGCTTGGGGCGCGGGCCGCGGGGGCCGGACTTGCCGCCGGTCTCGGGGTGGCGGCCGAATTTCTGCCCGCGGGTTTCTTTGCTCTTGTCGCGGGCCTCGCGGGCGCGGAAGCGGAAGAGCAGCGGCAGCCCGCTGTAGGGGAGCTTTTCACGCAGCCGGGTCTCAAGGAAGCGGCGGTAGGTTTTGTCCAGGAGCTTCTCGTCATTCACGAAAAGGACGAACTCGGGCACGGGGATGGGCCACGAGGACTTGTTCTCGGGCTGGGTGGCGAAGAGCACTTTGAAGCGCTTGCCGCCGCGGACGCCGGGAGGGTGCTGGGTCATCACGGTCTGGAAAAGCCGGTTCAGGACGCCGGTGCCGATGCGCTCGTGCGCCTCCACTTTCACGCGCTCGATGGTTTTGAAAAGCCGCGTCAGCTCCGCGCCGGTCTTTGCCGAGACGAGCATGGTGGGCGCGTAGTCGAGGAAGAACAGCTCCGCGCGCATGCCGTCGAGCACGGCGGTGAGGGATTCCTTGTCGGCGGTCCGGTCGCGGATGAGATCCCACTTATTGATCGCGACGACGCACGGCTTGCACGCCTCCTGGATGAGTCCGGCGATCTTTTTGTCCTGGAAGGTAACGCCCATGGTGGCGTCGATGACCAGGCAGCAGAGGTCCGCGCGGCGAATGCTGGCCTCGCTGCGCATGACGCTGAAGACCTCGACCGCATTGTCCACCTTCGTGCGGGCGCGGATGCCGGCGGTGTCGATGAGCACGTAGCGGTTGCCGTGGCGCTCGTACGGGATGTCCACGGCGTCGCGGGTGGTGCCGCTGATCGGGCTGACGAGGGTGCGCTCGTCGTTCAGGATCGCGTTGGTCAGCGAGGATTTGCCGACATTCGGGCGCCCGACGACGGCGATGCGGATGGGCGACTGGAGAGCGGGGTCCGTCGGAATGAAGGATGAGGGCGGAAGCAGGCGCTCGGCCCACGCGGTGAGCGGCAGGATACCCCGGTTGTGCTCGGCGCTGATGGCGATGAGGTTTTCAAAACCCAGCCGGCTGAACTCTGCGGCGCGCGGCGCGTGCTGGTCCACGTCGATCTTGTTGACGGCGAGGATGAGCGGCTTGTCCACCCGGCGGAGCATGCGCGCCAGCTCGGAGTCGAGCGGCGTGAGGCCGTCCATGCCATCGACGACGAAAATGAGCACGTCCGCCGCGGTCAGCGCGATCTCGACCTCGGCGCGGACCTGCTGCGTGAAGTTAGAGTCCACATTTGCGCCGATGCCGCCCGTGTCGATGATCTCGAACGCCTCATTGCCCAGCTTGCAGTCGGCGGTGATGCGGTCGCGCGTCACGCCGGGCATGTCGTGGACGATGGAGATTTTCCGCCCGGCGAGGCGGTTGAAGAGGGCGGACTTGCCCACATTGGGGCGGCCGACGATGGCGACGGTTCTGGACATTGTTTTCTAAAGTTCGTGCCAGGATTTGGGATCGCCGTGGCCTTTGGCATGGAGCTGCCTCATGCCGTCCACGACGTATCCGACTCCGGAGACGAGCGTGAAGAAGCCGGCCAGCCAGACGGACAAATCAAGGGAGCCAACGTCGAGCCGCCAGCTTCCAATGGCTAGCGACTTTTGAAACCAATTCCACTGGAGCATGCACAGCGCGATGGCGACCATCTGCATCGCGGTCGCCGTTTTGCCCGTCCAGCTCGGCTTCACGCGGACGGTACCGTTCAGATAGTGGAGACCGAGCGTGCCGGCGACGATGACCACATCGCGCGCGACGATGAGGACGGGAAACCAGACGGGAAACTCGTAGCCCCAGCCCGAGACGCTGAGGGTGATGATGCCACTCAGCAGCAGCCCTTTGTCTGCGAGCGGATCGAGGATCACGCCGAGCCGGCTCTTTTGGTTGTACCGGCGCGCGATGTAGCCATCGATGCCGTCGCTCGCGGCGGCGGCGACAAACATGGCGATGGCCGTCCAGCGCTGCCACTCCAGCGGAGTGCCGTGCTGCACGCCGCGGCCGTAGTAGATGGCCATCATCACGAAAAGCGGGATCATCCCGATCCGCGCGATGGTGATTTTGTTCGCGGTCGTCATGGAGCGGGCGAACGCGGCGCAGAACGCGCCCTCGCTTTAATACTGAAGCGTAAGGCCGAGCCCGGCGCCCACGCCCTGGTAGCTGCCGCGGTTCTGCGTCGAGTCGTTGTTCACCCAGCTCGCGTTGAGCGTGCCGAAAAAGTGGTCGGCAAACTGGTAGATGAGGTTTCCGGCGATGACGTTGCGATGGTCGTTGCGGCCGAAGTCCGTGTAGTCGCTGTACTGGTAGGCGTAGTAGGCCTGCCCCGTCAGGTTTGAGCGGATCTGGTGCGCGAGGCCGAGCACGGCGCGGTGCGCGGTGCGGCTGTCGATGCTCGGATCGGCGATGTAGCCGGAGAAGCTGTAGCCCGCGAAGACCAGCGAGCGCCCGGCATTAAAGCCGCGGCCCCAGTCCAAGCCGCCCGTGAAACCGATCGCCGAGGTCGCCAGCTCGCCGCTGTCAAAGGCATCGTAGCGGTACGGCTCGACCGTCAGGTAAACGCGTGGCAGGCCGGGCTTGTAGGTGTAGTCGAGCGTGGCGACGGCGCTGTAGCCGACGAAACTCCGGTCGCTATGATCGCCAAAGATCGCGGACTCGATTTTCGCCGAGAGATCAAAGCTGAACTGCTTCCCGAGCGGCGTGTGGTAGCCCACCTCGACGGTCGGGAGAAAAAGGAAATCGTCGCTCCCGTGGTTGCCGCTCAGGATCGCATTGCTCGTGTACTGCGCGCGGCCGGAGGCATTGACGCGCCATTTCGACTGGGACTTCGACTCGCTGATGACGCCGATGTCCTCGATCTCATCGGCGGTCTGCTTGGCCGGGCCGGCCGTGCCGGTGCGGTAGGTGTAGGTCTTGCCGTCCTGCGCCTGGAGTGCGCCGGTGAAAAGGAGTGCCGCAAAAAGTGGGATGCGCGTTTTCATGGTTGTGAAGTTCATGCGCTAATCGATGAAGGGTGTGGACGGGGGCGGCGTGTACGGGAGCGGCGTGATGGGAACCGGGGTGATCGGCACGGGCGTGATTGGCTTCGGCGTCACGGCTTTCGGCGTCGGTTGGGGGAAGAAATGCGCGATGCCCGACGGCGAGCCAATGACGCGATCGCGGGACTCGATCGCGTCCAGTTCGCGCAGATCGAGCAGCGGCATGCCGAGCAGCGCCTCTGGGATGCCGGGGAGCGGCCCGTTGAAGGTCATCAGCTTGCCGTCCCACATTTTCAGCGGGTCAAACTTCCCGATCGTGATGGAGCCATCCGGCTCGCGGCGCGCAAATTCGCCGGCATTGATGATCCGTCCGGACGGTTTCAGCACCGCCGAGCCTTCCAGGATCGCGATGCCGTTTTCCCAGACCTTGCCGCTCGTGCCGGTGATCGCCGCCGTGAGGCTTGGCGTCTTGATCGTGCCGCCGCCCTGCCCTTTCGGGATGAAGAAGACGAACGTGCCCTTCTTCAGATCCAGCGTCCGGCTGTTTGCCTCAAAGGTGAAGATCGTGTTCTGGCCGATGCGGACGATCGTCCCGTCGTCGTATTTCAGCTCCGCGCGCGATTCCGTCTCGCTCAGGAGGAAGTTTTTCGCCTTCACCACGTCCTGCGACTCCGCCGGGCGGGTATTGCTCCGGTCGCCCTGCACGGTGCCGTAGCTGACCTTGTTTTCCGTGCGCGTCACGGTGGCCTGGGTGTAAGGCGCGCCCGCCAGCGCCGCCGCGCTGAGGCTTAGGGAGAGGATCGACGTCGCGAGGAACGCCGGGAGATTTCGGTGCGACATGGCGCGGAGAGTCCCGGGCGGACGCCGCAGAGTCAAGCCCGGAGAGGAAGCGCGCCCAGCCCCGGAAATCTCCGGCGTTGTCGCCGAAAGCCGACGCGCTATCAAATAGCCGCCCATGTCGCCCGGGCTCGTCAAACACCGCCGCACCCTCACGGTGATCTGCCTCGCGTGGACGCTCGGCATCGCGCTCCTCCACCTCACCGAGCAGCGCTTTTCCCGCGCCGAGCTCGCCGTCACCGACTGGCTGACCACGAACGGCGCCGCCCGCCGCTCGCCCCAGCATCCGCAGCTCGTCTTCCTCGCCCTCGACGACGCCACCAAGAGCCTCGACAACGTCTTCGCCGACGACTTCGACAAATCCCGCGGCCTCCAGCTCATGCGCGAGCCCTTTCCCTGGAACCGCGAAATCTACGCGCTCCTCATCGACCGCCTCGCCCAGGCCGGCGCGCGCGCCGTCATCCTCGACATGCTGTTTCCCGCCCCGCGCTACGGCGACAAGCCCTTCCGCGAGGCGCTCGACCGCTGGCCCGACCGCGTCGTCCTCGGCACGAATTTCAAGGACGTGGCAGACGACGCGGACGCAGCGCAGACGACCGTCAGCCGCAAGCCCGTCCACATCCTGCCCACGCCCGTCCTGCGCCCGTCCGGGCCCGGCTCCTGGCTCGGCTTTGTCAATGTCCGCACCGACCCGGACCAGATCGTCCGCCGCGTCCACTACCGCACCACGGCGCTGGAGTTTTTCGGCCTGCCGCCCGCGCAGGACAGCGAGGAGCTGCTCTCGCTCGCCGCCCGCGGTCTGGAGAAAGCGGGTTACGCCAGCCTCATCCCCGCCACCCGCGACGCCGTGCGCGTGCGCTACTGCGAGGAGGTGCTGCCAAAGTCGCTCTACGAGATTTTCGTCGAGGCCCAGTGGGCCGCGCCTCCCTATCGCGGCGGCGAGTTTTTCCGTGACAAGATCGTGCTCATCGGCGCCGCCGGGAACCAGGCCGAGGACCGGCTCACCACCCCGCTCGGCACCGTCCTCGCCCCCACGATCCATCTCAATGCCATCAACGCCGCGCTCAACGCCGACTTCATCCACGAGACCGAGACGTGGGAAAACCTCGCGCTCATCGCCACCGCGGGGCTCGCCGCGTGGCTGCTCGGCGCCCGCATTGCCCGCCGCCCGCTCCGCCTTTTCTTCCTCGCCCTGCTGCTCGCCGCTTTCTACGGCGGCGCGCAGACGCTTTATAATTCCAGCGGGCTGCTCCCCATCCTCCTCGGCCCCGTCCTCGCGCTCGCCGGCAGCGCCATGACGTGGACGGTCTTTGAGCAGGCGCTCGACCTCCGCGAGCAGCAGCGCGTCCGCCGCACGCTGGAGCGCTACGTCTCGCGCGACGCCGTCCGCGAGATCCTCGACAACCCCGCCAGCTTCCTCAATTCCCTCGGCGGCGAGCGCCGGAGCATCACGGTCCTTTTCTCCGACATCCGCAGCTTCACCACCATGACCGAGAGCGCCGACCCGCACGCGCTCGTCGCGCAGCTCAATGAATACTTCAACGAGATGGTCGGCATCGTTTTCGCCCACGAGGGCACGCTCGACAAATTCATCGGCGACGCCGTCATGGCCCACTGGGGCAGCATCGCCACCGCCGGTGCGGAGACGGACGCGCGCCGCGCCGTCTCCACCGCGCTGGAGATGCGCACCGCCCTCGCCCGGCTCAATACGGGCTGGAAAACGCGCGGCCTGCCCGAACTCGCCGTCGGCTTCGGCGTGAACCACGGCGACGCCATCGTCGGCAACCTCGGCTGCGAGGCGAAGATGGAAGTCTCCGTCCTCGGCGACGCCGTGAACCTCGGCTCGCGGCTCGAAAGCGTGACCAAGGAATACGGCATCGACCTCTGCCTCGGCGAAAGCGCCGCCGCCCTCGTGCGCGACGCCTTTCTCCTGCGCTCCGTCGATCTCCTCGTGGTGAAAGGGAAAACGCAACCCGTGCAGGTCTTCACCGTGCTCGGCGCGCGCACCCCCGTCACCTCCGAGCCCGCGTGGCTCGCCCGCCATGAGGACGCCGTGCGCGCCTACCGCGCCGGATTCTTTGCCGCCGCCGAGTCCGCCTGGCACGAGGTCCTCGCCGCCCAGCCCGGCGATGCCCTCGCCACCGTCTTCCTCGCCCGCTGCGCCGAGCTGCAGGCCCACCCGCCCGGCGTGGACTGGAGCGGCGTCTTCAAGATGCAGACCAAGTGAACTCCGCGCCGCTTGACTCCCGCCGCCCCACGCCCGACTCCTCTCCGCCATGACACGCGCCCTCGGCATTGACCACGGCGACGCCCGCATCGGCGTCGCCATCTCGGACGAACTCGGGATGCTCGCGCACCCGCTGGAGACGATCCGCGTGAAGGAAACCCCCGACGTCGTGGCCCGCATCGCCGCCATCGTCGCGCGCGACAAAATCGGCATGATCGTCCTCGGAATGCCGCGCAACATGGACGGCAGCTACGGCCCCGCCGCGGAAAAAGTCCGCGCTTTCGCCGAGAAGCTCCGCGCCGCCTGCGGGTGCGAGGTGAAGCTGTGGGACGAGCGCCTCACCTCCGTCGCCGCCCAGCGCTCGCTGCACGAAGCCGGCCGCAACGTGAAGCAGAGCCGCGAAGTCATCGATCAGGTCGCCGCGCAGCTCATCCTGCAAGGCTGGCTGGACTCTCAGGCGATGCTCGGGGGAATTTAGGAATTGAGAAGTAGGATTTAGGAAGTGCGCCTCAGCGGCGTCCGCCCACTTCCTAAATCCTAAATCCTACTTCCTAAATCTCCCCCATGCTCCGCCTCCGCCTCCTCATCGCCTACGACGGCCGCCCCTTCCGCGGCTGGCAGAGCCAGGCCGGCGGCGACTCCGTGCAGGATCGGCTGGAGCAGGCGTTCGTCCGCGTGGGCGGCCAGCGCATCGTCGTCCACGGCTCCGGCCGCACGGACGCCGGCGTGCATGCGCTCGGGCAGGTCGCCCATGCGGATGTCCCGCGCGATTTCCTCCCGCCCGCGAAATGGCACGCCGCGCTGAACGCCAACCTCCCGCCCGAAATCCGCGTCCTCCGCTGCACCCGCGCCGCCGCGGATTTCCACGCCCGCTTTCTCGCGCGCGGAAAGACCTACCTCTACCGCATCCACGTCGGCCCCGTTTTTCCGCCGCTCGAAATCGGCCGCGCGTGGCACGTCCCAGGCCCGCTCGATCCCGCCATCCTCCGCGCCTGCGCCGCGCGTCTCACCGGCAGGCACGACTTCGCCGGCTTCGCCGCAAACCGCGGCCACCCGCCCGCCAGCACCGTCCGCACGATCCGCGAGATCCATCTCACGCGACGCGGCCCTCTCCTCACGCTCCGCTTCACCGGCGACGGCTTCCTTTACAAAATGGTGCGCCTCCTCACCGGCACGCTCGTCCGCTGCGCCCAGAGCCGCATGGAGCCGGCATTTCTCGACACGCTCCTCACCGGCCACGGCCACCCGAAGACGCACTTCCAAGCCCCCGCCGAGGGGCTCTACCTCGCCCGCGTGCTCTACTGAGGCCGCTCGCGAAAAGCAGGTTCCCCATCCGCGGAGCCAAGCGCTCCTGCGCGTCCGCCGAGCGCTCCAGCGCGAGGCCTTTCGTCGAGGGACACGCGCGGGCGCGCGATCGGGGCGCGCAGGAGCGCTTCCCTCCGTTTCAATGCAGCTTCACGACTACTGAAGCGGCGCCACCGGCGCGGGCGCTTCCGGCGCGGCACCGCCCTTCGGCGTCACGAGAACCGCGTACTTCTGATACTGCACGTTCAGGTTCGCGAGTTCGGCCACATACTTCACCACCTCGGTGAAAGGCGCGTCCGTCATATTGAGCGTGATCGTCTGCGTCTTGATCACGTCATCCGGCAGCTTCAGCACAAAGTTCACCGACGCCTTCCCGTCCGAGATTTTTCCCGCGGTCATCTTCAAATAATCGAACACCGCCCCGATCGTCGCCTCCTTGAGCTGCACCTTCGGGATGATCAGCCCAGCGAGCTGCTTTTCCTGGTCCACCGCCTTCGGCACGCCCTTTTCCAGCGCCTTGATCTTCGTCAGATAGCTGATCGCCAGCACATTTCGCGGATCCATCTGATAGACCATCTCGAACGCGCCCTTCGCCGTCGCGTAGTCGCCCTTGTTAAAAGCCGTCTGCCCTTCCGTGAGAATCTGCTGCACCTCCGCCGACGGCGCAGCCGCGTGGAGGGACGAGAGCGCGAGGGTGAGCACCGTGAAGACTGGGAGGAGTTTCATGCAGTGAAGGTGCCGCCTCTTTGGCGAAAACGCCAGCCCTCACATTCGGCGGCGCGCACTCCGCGCTGACATTCTTTTGACAAAACCCTCACGCCTTTTTCATCCCTCCCGCCCGCCGTCGCGCTACTCTCTCGGCATGAAAACGCCCGCCCTCCTCCTCGCGCTCGTCCTCCCGGTCGTCTCCGCTTTCGCCCAGCAGCAGCCACGCGATGAGTGGTACCGCGGCCTGGAGTTCGAGGAGGCGGTCGCAAACGCCGAGCTGATCCTCGTCGTGCGCGTCGAGGAGGCCACCGTGATCCAGATCATCACCGGCGGCAAAAGCTCGTCGGGCAACTCGAACCAGCAGTTCCGGCTCAAGCCGCTGCGCGTCCTGAAGGGCGTCTTCGCCCGCACGGAGCTGGTCCTCGGCACATCGGAACTCGGCGGCTACCGCTTCTCCGCGGAAATGCGGAACCTCAAGGTCGGGCAGACGCGCCTGCTCTTCCTCGGGCGCAATGACGTCGGCTACCGCAACGTGAACGAGCGCAACAACTCCCTCGACCACACGCTCCCCCCGCTCGCGGATGAAAACGATCCGCTGCTCCAAGGCGTGACCGCGCTCCTCGCCATGCGCGCCGAGCCGGACCGCTTCCGCCGCACCGCCATCCTCACCGCCGCACTCGCGAAAAACTCCGGCCCCGCCGCCGTGCCGCTGCTCGCCGCGATCCCGCTGCGCGCGCTCCCCGCCGCCCAGCGCGCGGACATCGCGCCCGCTCTCACTCGCCACATCGCCGATCCCTCGCCCGCCGTCCGCATCGCCGCAGCCGCCGCGCTTCGATCCATCCTCGCCGCAGATTACCTGCAGCAGGATGCCCTCCGCACCGCCGCCGCTGCCGCGCTCACCGCAGCCCTCTCCGACGCCGGACGCAATCTCCCCTCGCGCGCCGCGCTCCTCGAAACCGCAGGCGAACTCGGCACCGTGCGCGACCCCGCGCTCCTCGCTCTGCTGGATTTTGAAAAGCCCGCCCGCTCGCTCGCCGAGCGCTCCGCACAGATCGAGGCGACCGGCAAACTCCGCCTCGCGGCGTCCAAGGAAAAGCTGCTCGCACTTTCACAAACGCTGCCGCTCGACGCCCCGTACCAGGATCCCACGGAGATCGCCCTCGCGCGGGTGGACGCCGCCGCCGGAGCCGCCGAGATCGCCAGGCGCGCGGAGGAAAAAATCGCCGCCGGCTTTCGCTGCGAAGCCGAACTCGAAGCCGCCACCGAGCTGCCAGATGCGGACGCCGCCGCACTCCTCGTCCGCCTCACCGCCCTGCCGCTGAACAACGTCGAGCGCGGCTTCTTCGCCGGCCGCGCACGCGAGGTCGCCGCGCGCACGCCCGATGAGCGCCTCGTCGCCCCGCTCTCGCGCCTGCTCGATCCCGAGGAGCCGAACACTCGGAGCGCCGCCGTCGAAGCGCTGCTCGCCATCGGCTCGCCCGCCGCCGCCCGTGCACTCCAGCCGGCCATCGGGCACGAGCGGAATCTCCACACGAAGCTCCGCATCGCCGAGTTGCTCGGAAAGAACGGCATGCGCGACGGCTACCCCTACGCCATCGAGCACGTCTCCGAGAGCTACCTCACCGACCAGGCTGTCGCCGCGCTCGTGGCCATGCGCGACCCGCGGACCTTGGACGAGGCAAAAAAGATCCTCGAAACCAGCAACGACACCGCATGGAACAGAGCCGCCATCCGCATCCTCGGCGCGCTCGGCGCAAAGGATCTCGCACCCCGTTTCACCGCGCTCGTCGCCGACTGGAAAAACCCGCTCGCCCCCGCAGCGCTCATCGCCCTGGCAGATCTCGGCGACGCATCGGTGCTGCCAAAAATCGACGAAGCCCTCGCCGCCCGCAGCGATTCGCTCGTCATCGCCGCCGCCGCCGCCGCCCGCCGCCTGCTGGCAAATCCCGACCTCAAAGCCGACGCCACCCGCACCGCGCTCGCCGCGCTCCTCGCCGACTCCAGCGCCTCCGAGGAAACCCGCCGCGCCGCGCTCAACACGCTCGCCGCCCTCAAGGATCCGCGCCTCGACCGCGCCCTCATCACCGCAGCCGCCGACGCCCGCCTCGAACGCACCGGCCTCCTCTCCGAAGTCGAGCGCCTCCTCCGCGAGCGAAAGGTGAAGCTGCCCGAAGATGCCGTGAAATAACCGCCTCTCGCCACAGGCCGGGGGGGGGGGGGGGGGGGGGGGGGGGGGGGGCCACCCGGCGCCCCCCGCCCCCCCCCCCCCCCCCGCCCCGCCCCCCCCCGCCCCCCC
>JANOBH010000321.1:0-16970 GCA_031411535.1 Chthoniobacter sp.
ATTCTCGGCGCGGGCGCGGGCGTCCGTCGCAGCGGCGGCCAGCATCTCCAGCTTCAGCTCGCCGAGCCGCGTGTAGAAATAGCGGGGACTGACGGAGTTCACCGATACGCCCTCCTCGATCAGCGAGGTGATTTCGCGCGATGCCTTCTCAACGCGCGCCACGTCGGTGGAACGCACCACGATGGACTCGCGGGCCTGGAATCCTTTGGAAACCTTCGTCTCCTTCCGGACCGGGGAATTGGTTCCGGGTCGCACCGTTTCTTCCACGACTGTCTCGAACATTTCCTGGACGGTAGCCGATTGCGGCTGGATTTCGCCGGGGTTGATTCCCTGCGCGACGAGGAATGCCACCGCCTTGTCGCGCCCCTCGCGCAGCGTCCGGTAAGCGTCCGTGCGCTCCGGTGCGCGGCCTTCGATGACCGCGGACCATTGGATAAGGTCGGAGACGATCCGCTTCTTCGCCGAGCCGGTGATCTTGATGTTGTTTCTTTCCGGCCGCTTCCGGACATCTCGCCAGGTGCCGGCGGCGATGAAGGTGGACCAGACGATGGCGATGGCGAGCGCCACGACCCCGATGAAGCGGAGGTCGGATCGGCGGCAAGCGGGAGTGGGAGTGGGTTCGGGGCGGTCGGTCATGGATTGGGTGTGTATGCTGAGGCAGGGTTGGGGTCACGAAAGGAATATCGTGCTCTCCGAATCAGAACGGCCCGGCTGCGCCCGATCTTTCAGCAAAATGCGCCGCGTCAGGATTTGGCGCGGCGCGGCGCGAGCAATCATCTTGCGCCGCAAGACAGCCTTCCTATCCTCCGCCGCATGAAAGCCCTCGGCCTCTCCTGGCTCACGCTCCTCGCCCTCACGCTCTGCTGCTTCGCGGATGAAAAGCTCCGCGTCTCCAGCTTTTCCACCATCCTCACGGAGATCGCCGAGCAGATCGGCGGCGACCGCGTGGCGGTGACGGCGCACGTCAAGCCGGGTGTCGATCCGCACGAATTCGAGCCCAAGCCCAGCGACCTGAAGGCGGTCGGAAACGCGAATGTCATCCTGCTTTCGGCCAAGCACATGGAGGGCTACGTCGGGAAGCTGAAGGAGAGCACCGGCACGAAAGGCGCAATCATCGAGGTGGGCGACCGCTTCTCGTCTTTGAAAATGAAAGCCGACGACGGCCACGGCCACAACCACGGCGGCAAGGGCGAACTCGTGGAGGACCCGCACTGGTGGCACAGCCTCGCGAGTATGAACAAGGCGGTGAAAGTCGTCCGCGACGCCCTCATCAAGGCCGCTCCGGCGTCCGAGCCCGCCTTCAAGGAAAACACGGTGAAGTATCTCGCGAAGCTCGACGCGCTCCAGAAGTGGACCCGCGCCGAACTCGCAAAGCTGCCGCGCGACCAGCGCAAGCTCGTCACCTCGCACGACGCGTTTCAGTATTTCGCGAAAGAGAACGGCTTCGAGGTCTATGCCATCGAGGGCATCTCCACAGCCGACCAGCCGTCGTCGAAAAAAGTCGCGGACATCATCGCGGTGATCAAAACGCAGGGGGTGAAGGCGATCTTCGCGGAGAAGATTCAGAACCCGAAAGTGCTGACCGAAATCACGCGCGAGACCGGCGCAAAAATGGGCGGCGAGCTTCATGCCGACGGGCTCGGCGAGGGCGAGGCTGCAACTTACGAGGGTATGTACAAGCACAACGTCTCGACGATCATCAACGCGCTCAAATAGATGCGCGGCTCCCCGTTGCTCCGGGCGCTGCTCGCCTTCTTCGCGATCCTCGCGCTCGGCTGGCCGCTGCGGAAGCTGACGCGCGCGACCGACGCGCCAGCCGCGCCGCCAAAGGCCGCGGCGGTCGAGGCGCAGGAAATCGGGTTGCGCCTGGTTTTCACACTCCCGCCGAAGTCGGTGAAAGTGCTGCACCTCGGCACGGAGGTGTGGAGCGAAACAGCCCCGCTCGCGGAGACGGAGCGCCGGCTGAAGCTGGCGTTTCCCGACGAAGGCATCGACCTCCACTTTCAAATCGAATGGCCCGATGGCGCACCGCTCGCCGCGATGCGCGCGACGCTCACCGACCCGGCTGGCGACGACCATGAGAAGAGCGTCTGGGGCCACGGCCGCGCGGATGAAGTGGTGACTTTCCCATGACGCTCCGCGCCTCCCTCAGCACCGCGCACGGTCTCGCCGTCAGCGATCTCACGGTGAGCTACAACCGCATCCCCGCGCTGCATCACATCGCATTCGAGGTGCCGTGCGGGCAGTGCGTGGCGCTGCTCGGGCCGAACGGCGCGGGCAAATCCACGCTGCTCAAGGCGCTCGCCGGACTGCTCCCTCACGAGACGGGGCGCATCGCATTCCACGGCCGTGAGGTGCGCGGGGCCACGCGCGATTTCGCCTACCTCCCGCAGCGCGAGGCGATCGACTGGGACTTTCCCACCACCGTCCACGGGCTCGTGGAGATGGGCCGCTACCTGCGGGTCGGCTGGTGGCGCAGCTTCGGCGCCGAGGATGAAAAGGGGGTCGGCGAAGCCATAGCCGCGATGCACCTCGGCCCGCTCGCGCAGCGGCAGATCAGCGCGCTCTCCGGCGGCCAGCAGCAGCGCGCCTTCCTCGCCCGCGCGCTCGCCCAGCAGGCGCACGTCTTCCTGCTCGACGAGCCTTTCACCGGCCTCGACAAGCCGACGCAGGATAATCTGCGCCAGCTCCTCCGCGAGCTGCGCGACCAGGGGAAACTCATCATCGCCTCGCACCACGACCTGCCGAGCGTGCCCGAGCTTTTCGACCGGGCGATCCTCCTCAATGGCGAACTCATCGCCGCCGGCACGCTCGCCGAGGTATTCACCGACGCGAATCTTCACAAGACCTACGACACGCCGACCTTCGCCGGCCCCGCGGCGCACAGCCATCACCACGGCCACGATCACGCGCACTAGCGCCCTTGCTTTTCACCCATCACCTCAAACGTGGACTGGCTCACAGAACCCTTTCAGCACGAATTCATGCGCCGCGTCATCGTCGGCGGCGCGCTCATCGGTTTCACCGGCGGCTTCCTCGGCGCATTCGTCGTGCTCCGCAGGCTGGCGCTGATGGCGGACTCGCTTTCACACTCCCTGCTGCCGGGGCTGGCCCTGGGCTTCATGATTTTCGGCCTCGCGCCGATGGGCCTTTTCTTCGGCGCACTCGTCGCCGCGCTCTTTGTGGCGGTCGGCGCACAGCTCATCGCGCGCAGCTCGCGGCTGAAGGAGGACACCGCGCTCGGCGTGCTCTACACCGTCGCGTTTTCGCTCGGCGTGGTGCTCATCAGCTTTGTGAAAGTGCGCGTCTCGCTCGTGCATTACCTTTTTGGAAACATCCTCGGCCTTTCCGACACCGACCTCTGGATGATCTGGGGCATCAGCCTCGTGGTCGTCCCGCTGCTCGCCGCGCTCCAGCGCCCGCTGCTGCTCACGCTCTTCGATCCCACGGTCGCCGCCAGCCAGGGCATCCGCGTGAATCTCCTCAAGTTCATCCTCATGATCGCGCTCGTGCTCACGATGATCGCCTCCCTCCAGGCCATCGGCGTCATCATGCTGCTCGGCCTGCTCATCGCGCCGGCAGCCACCGTCTATCTGCTGTGCGACTCGTATCCGGCGATGCTCTGGGGCGGCGGCCTCATCGGCATGCTCGGATCGTGCGTGGGTCTGCTCGTGTCCTACCGCCTGAACCTCCCCTCCGGCGCGTGCATCGTCCTGGTGCTCGGGCTCATCTTTTTCGCCGCCTACCTTTTCAGCCCGCGCTACGGCCTCTTCCGGCGCCTGCGGCGTGCGCGCCATTTTCATGAGGAAAGCCTCGCGCGCTGGCCCGGCACCGCGCCCGGCGAAGAAAACGCCAGACCGGACTAGCCGGGTCGTGGCGCACTTCGCGGGAAAGCCACGTTTTTCCTCGCGAGTCGCACGGCAGCGGCTACTAGCAGCGTCCCGAGATGGATTTTCTTTCCGACCCCATATTTTGGAAGCGCTGGGTGCGCATCGTCTTCATCGACCTCGCGCTTGCGGGGGACAATGCCGTGGTCATCGCGCTGGCGGTGCGCGGCCTTCCTGCGCGCGAGCAGTTCCTCGGGCGCGTCTTCGGGACGCTCGGCGCGGTGGTCCTGCGGCTCATCTTTGTCTTTGTGGTCACGCAGCTCATGCGCGTGCCTTTTCTCCAGCTCGTCTGCGGGCTGCTGCTGGTGTGGATCGCCCTCAAGCTGGTGCGGCCCGGCCACGAAGACGAGGGCGAGAGCCGGTCCGGAGCCACGCTCATGGAGGCCGTCGGCGTCATCATTCTCGCGGATGTGGTGATGAGCCTCGACAATGTCATCGCCATCTCGGCGGCGGCGGAGGGCGACATCGTGCTCGTCGTCTTCGGCCTGCTGCTCTCTCTCCCGCTCGTCGTCTGGGGCAGCGGCGTGCTCGCAAAGCTGATGAACCGCTTTCCGCTCATCATCTGGCTCGGCGGCGGAGTACTCGGCTTTGTGGCCCTGGAGCTGATCCTCAAGGACGCATGGGTTCACGCCCGACTCGCATCGCACTCGGCTGCCGCCCATCACCTGGTGCCCACGGTTTTCGGATGCACCGTCACCGCGCTCGGATGGTGGTGGTCCCGGAAACGGCCCGCAGGGGAGAATCCATGAGCGTGGAAACCGCAGAAACGCCGCCGCCCCCCGTACCGCCGCCACCGCCGCGCCTTTCGGAAGATCTGCGCGAACTCCTGCGCGAAACCGGCGGACGCGCGATCACCCTCGGCGAGCTGGAGCGCATCCTTCAGGGGCGCGGATTCGGCCTTTTTCTGCTGCTCCTCGCGCTCCCCTTCACCTTTCCCATCGCCATCCCGGGCCTGTCTGTGCCCTTTGGCATCGTCATCATGCTCATCGGCCTCCGCATTGCGATGGGACGCAAGCCGGGGCTCCCTGAGTTCATCCTGCGCCGCGAAATCAAATACGCGGTCCTCGAAAAAATCGTGACGCTCGGGCTCAAGCTCGCGACCAAGCTCGAAAAGCTGGCCAAGCCGCGCATGCACTTTCTCCAGCGCTGGCCCGGCATGATCAATCTCATCGGCCTCGGCATCGCGTCCGGCGGACTGCTCCTCTCCCTGCCGCTGCCGCCGCTCATCCCTTTCTCAAACACCATCCCGGCCCTCGCCGTGCTCTTTCTCACCGCCGGCCTCACCGAGCGCGACGGGCTGCTCGTCCTCATCGGGCACTGCGTGAATATCGCCGCGTGGATTTATTTCTCCGTCATGTTTGCCGCCGCCGGCCACGGCATCCATCTGCTGTGGGAGCACTACGGCTGGTGAAAGCCGCGGCCCGCCGGGTGGCGCGGATTTCCTGAAAATGCCGGTTGCCTTCCGCGAGAGCGCCGTTGTAGCGTCGGCCACCTTCATGAAGACCCTCCTCAGCCTCTCCCTCCTCTCCATCCTGACGGTCAGCGCATTCGCCGACATTCAGGATCCCCCGATGAACGATTACGGCCCGACCCGCAAGCTCGGCCGCGGCCTCTCGAACCTCAGCCTCGCCGCCACCGAGGTCATCTTCACGCCGGCGGTCATGAACGAGCGCGAAGGCAATGCCGCCGGCCTCCTTTACGGTGGTGTGAAGGGCTGGGGCCGCTTCTTCTACCGCATGGGCATGGGCCTGGAGGAGATCTTCACCTTCCCCTTTGCCACCTACAAAGGCTCCTACCGCCCGCCGTACAAGAGCAACATCCCGTGGATCAATGGCGGCTACGAGGAATTCGTCCCCGAGCTCGGCTTTGAAAGCCGCTACCGCTACACCCGCAGCTACCACGGCTGGTAATTTTCCCATCCGCCTTTTTCGAAAGAGGCTTCCGTTTCACGACGGAAGCCTCTTTTTTTTCCCATGACGCCGCCCCGCACCGCCCTCTCTCTCTCGGTCCACGATGTCGCCTTTGGCGGCAAAGGGGTCGCACGCCATGACGGCAAGGTCTTCTTCATCCCCTTCACCATCCCCGGCGAGACCGTCACCGCGCGGGTCATCCGGCAGAAAAAAAACTTCGGCGAGGCCTCCCTCGTTTCCGTCGATGCCCCTTCGCTGGATCGCGTCGCGCCGCCGTGCCCTTACTTTGGCCGCTGCGGCGGGTGCAGCTACCAGCACATCGCCTATCCGCGGCAGCTCGAGATCAAGGCCGCGCAGGTCGAGCAGACGCTCCGCCGCGTCGGCAAGCTGGAGCACGTGCCCATGCGGCCGATCATCGCCGCGCCCGCGCCGTTCGGATACCGCAACCGGATCCGCGTCCATGTTGCCGGCGGCCGCACGGGATTCTTCGCGCAGGACGCGCACACCCTCGTGGATGTCGAGCAGTGCGCCATCGCCGCGCCCGTCGTGAACAAGGCCCTGCGCGAACTCCGCCAGGCCCGCGTCGGCGAGGGCGACTACTCGCTCCGCGCGAAAGGCGGCGGCCCCTATTTCGAGCAGACGAATCCCGGCGTCACGCGCGAGCTCCTCGCACTCGTGGAGGCCACGGCCCCGCGCGGGCACGCGCTCCTCGTCGATGCTTACTGCGGCGCCGGCCTCTTCGCCAAACAGCTTGCCGGACATTTCGGGAAAGTCATCGGCATCGAGGAAAACGAGAGCGCCATCGAAAAGGCCCGACGCGCCACCGCGCCGCATGAGCACTACGTGCAGGGCGACGTCTCCGCCCACCTCGGCGAAATCCTCGCCGCGCACGACGCCGCGCGCACCACCGTCCTCCTCGATCCCCCCGCCACCGGCATCGAGCCCCGCGTCACCGACCTGCTGCTCGCCGCCGCGCCCGCCGAGATCCTCTACGTCTCCTGCAATCCCGGCACCCTCGCCCGCGATCTTGCAGCGCTCTGCCGCAGCTACGAGCTGCTCGCCGTCACCCCGCTCGACATGTTTCCGCAGACCGCCGAGATCGAAGTCCTCGCCCACCTCCGCCTCCGCGCCCCCGGGTCCCGGCTCACCGCATAAAAACGCACACGACAGTTCTGTCCCTCCTCGCAGCCTGCCTGCTCGGGCGGCTCGCCTGCCCCGCCTCGGATGAGGTGAAACCGACCGCGCCCTCAGCCGCCGAATCGCTGCTGGCAGCCGGCATCCGGAACGCGTTCCGCGTCACCGCCCGCATCTACTCCGGCTCGCAGCCGGAGGGCGACGACGCCTTTGCCTCCCTCGCCCGGCTCGGCGTGAAAACCCTCATCAGCGTGGACGGCGCGGAACCGGATGTCGCCGCCGCCCGCCGCCACGGCCTCCGCTACGTGCATCTGCCTTTCGGCTACGACGGCCCCACCGCCGGGCACGCAGCCCAGCTCGCGCAGGCCGCCTCCACGATTCCCGGCCCGATTTTCATCCACTGCCACCACGGCATGCACCGCGGCCCCGCCGCAGTCGCCCTCGTCTGTGAGACCACGGAAGGCTGGACGCCCGCGATCGCCGAAGCATGGCTCCGGCAGGCAGGCACCGCGCCCGACTACCCCGGCCTCTACCGCGCCGTCCGCACCTTTCAGCCGCCCACACCGGACATTCTTTCCCGTCTCGCCCCGCTGTCCGAGACGGTGAAAGCGACCCCGCTCGTCGATGCGATGGTCGAGATCGACGCACGATTCGACTCCCTGAAAGCGACCCGGAAAACCGGCTGGAAAATCCCTACCGCCGTCAGCGAACGCTCGCCCGCACTGGAAGCGACCCTGCTCTGGGAGCACTTCCGCGAACTCGCCCGCACCGACGACACCGCGCACCGTCCCGCCGGATATCGCGCCAAACTCGCCGACTCCGAACGCGCCGCCGAAACACTCCGCACACTCCTCCGCGCCGAAACGCCCGACCCCACCGCCCTCGACACCGCCATGCACCAGTCCGCCCAGAGCTGCACCTCCTGCCACAAATCCTTTCGCAACCCGGCGAAGCCGTGAGCCCCGGCGGCGCCGCGAATACGGTTGCCATCGTCCCCGCCGCGTCCCCATCTTCCGCGCCCAGCGCATGAGCGGCCTCACTTTCACCAATCTCACGCGGCAGGTCGAAATCGGCGCCAACTGCTACTGCCTCGACATCGCCGGCAAACGCATCGTCCTCGACTCCGGCCTTCACCCGCGCTTCGACGGCGAACTCGCGCTCCCAAATCATCGGCTGATCGAGGACGGCACCGCCGACGCGATCATCCTCTCGCACGCGCATCAGGATCACGTCGGCTCCATCCCCGTGCTCATGCGCCGCCACCCCGGCGTGCCCGTTTTCATGACCGAAGCCACGCGCCAAATCGGCGACGTGATGCTGCACAATTCGGTCAACGTGATGCTCAAGAAAAAGGACGAGGGCGTGACCAGCTACCCGCTTTTCACCCACCGCGACGTGGAGAAAGCCGTGCGCGCCTGGCGTCCCGTGCCGCTGCACACGCGCTTCGACACGACCGGCGAGCGCCTGCGCGCGGATGAAAGCGCCGACGTGTCCATCGAGTTCTTCGACGCCGGCCACATCCTCGGCTCCGTCGGCACCCTCATCCGCGCGGAAGGCCGCACGATTTTTTACACCGGCGACATCCAGTTCGACGACCAGACCATCATGCAGGGCGCGCGCTTCCCCGAGCACGAGCTGGACGTGCTCATCATCGAGACCACGCGCGGTGACCGCGCCACGCCGGACACCTTCACGCGCGCTGGCGAGGAGCAGCGTTTCGCGGATGCCATCCGCGCGCAATTCGACCGCGGAGCCGGCATCCTCATCCCGCTTTTCGCCCTCGGAAAAACGCAGGAAATCCTCGCGATGCTCCACGATTTTCGCCGTCGCGGCCTCCTCGGCATGTGCCCGATTTACATCGGCGGACTCGGGACAAAGCTCACCGAGATCTACGACAAACTCGCGCACCAAACCCCGCGCCAGAAACACGACCTCCAAATCCTCGACGCCGTCGCGCCCTTCACCATGGCCGGCAAAGCGGCCAGCGCCACCCCGCTCAAAGGCGAACGGCTCTACGCCATCTCCAGCGGCATGATGACCGAGAAAACACTCTCCAATTCCTTCGCCCGCCAGGTCCTCAGCGATCCCGCGCACGCCCTCTTTTTCGTCGGCTACGCCGACCCGCTCTCGCCCGCCGGCCGCATCCGCGCCGCCGCGCACGGCGGCACCGTGCAGCTCAGCGCCGAGTTCCCGCCCCAGCCGCTGAACTGCGCCATGGAGGAGTTCAATTTCAGCGCCCACGCCACCCGCGAAAGCATCCGCGCCTACGTGAACAAAGTGCGCCCGAAAAAAGTCATCCTCGTCCACGGCGACACCGGTGCCATCGAGTGGTTCCGCGCCACCCTCGCCGCCGACCTCCCGCAGAGCGAAATCCTCACGCCCACGCCCGGCGTCGCGCTCGAGTTGTAGGCGCGGGACGCCCAGGCGGCGCCGGTTGCGGAGCGGAACAACTCCCGCCTTTACACCCCAAAAAACGGGCGCGATAGTCCGCGCCCTTTCGCATGCAAACCTTCGGAATCGGACTCGCTGGAATGGGGAATGTCGGCGCAGGTGTCTTCAAGCACCTGACGCAGAACCGTGCCCTGCTCCGGGAGCGGCTGGGCTATGAGCTCGAGGTGAAAAGGATCGCCGTGCGCGACTTGGCGAAGGCCCGTGGAGTCAGCGTTCCCGGTGAATTGCTGACCGTGCGCTGGGAGGATTTGCTCGATGATCCGGCGATCCAGATCGTGGTCGAGCTGATGGGGCAGAAAGAGGAAAGCCTGCGGCTCATCCTCGGCGCGATCGAGCGGGGAAAAATTGTCGTCACCGGCAACAAGGCGCTGCTCGCCGAGCACGGGCGCGAGATTTTCGAAGCCGCCACGCGCTGCAAGGTGCCGGTGTTTTTCGAGGCGGCGGTGGCGGGCGGGATTCCGATCATTAAGTCGATCCGCGAGGCCTTCATCGGGAATCACATCCGGTCGATCCACGGGATCATCAACGGCACGAGCAATTACATTCTCACGCAGATGTGTGAGCGCGGGATCGGCTTCACCGAAGCGCTCGCCGAGGCGCAGGCCGCGGGCTACGCCGAGGCCGATCCGGCGCTCGATGTGAACGGCGGCGACGCGGCCCACAAGGCCATCATCCTCGCCTCGCTGGCTTACGGCTTCTGGGTGCCGGCGGAAAAAATCCACGTCGAGGGCATCGAGCACATCACCGCCAACGACATCTGCTTTGCCCGCAAGCTCGGCTACACGATCAAGCTGCTCGGCATCATCAAGGCCGACGAGCGCGGCGAGATCGAGGTGCGCGTGCATCCCACGCTGATCCCGGAGAAGCATGTGCTGGCCAGCGTGAGCGGCGTCTTCAATGCGCTCGCCGTGCATGGCGACATCGTGGGCGACACGCTTTTCTACGGCCGCGGCGCAGGGCAGGACCCGACATCGAGCGCGGTCATCGCGGATCTCGCCGAGGCGGCCGCCGCGCTGCAATCGCCGCGGAGCAACTACGGCTTTATGCCGCACGGGCTGTACGGCACCTGCAAGCCGATCGACCAGATCGTCTCGGAATATTACCTGCGGCTCACCGTGGAGGACCGGCCCGGCGTCATCGCGCAGATCGCGGGCGTGCTCGGCGACCTGAACATCGGCATTTCCTCGATTTTCCAGCCCGAGAGCGACGAAGGCGAAGCCGTCTCGCTCGTCCTCGTCATCCACAAAGCTACGAACGCGCAGATGGCTTCCGCCTTGGAAACAATCGGCGCGCTCCCGTGCGTGAAAAAGACCCCGCGCATGATCCGCGTGGAAAACTTCGCATGAGCTTCCACTCCCTCCACGACCGCGGCGTGATGGCCCGCTGGCGCGAGTTCCTTCCCGTCACCGAGGCCACGCCTTTCATCTCGCTCAATGAAGGCAGCACGCCGCTCATCCATTCGCCGAAGCTGAGCGCGCGCGTCGGGCGCGGGTGCGAGGTTTTCATCAAATACGAGGGGCTGAACCCGACCGGATCGTTCAAGGACCGCGGCATGACCATGGCACTCTCGAAGGCCGTGGAGTCCGGGGCGGAGGCCGTGATCTGCGCGAGCACCGGCAACACGAGCGCCGCCGCCGCCGCCTATGCAGCGCGCGCGAGCGTCGCCTGCATCGTGCTGCTGCCGGCGGGAAAAATCGCGTTTGGCAAGCTGGCGCAAGCGTTCATGTACGGGGCGAAGGTCGTGGCGATCGACGGCAATTTTGACGATGCGCTGCGGCTCGTCCGCGAGATCGGCGAGACGGAGCCGATCTCGATCGTGAACTCGATCAACCCGTACCGGCTCGAAGGGCAGAAGACGGCGAGTTTCGAAATCATCGAGGTCCTGGGCGACGCGCCGGACATCCACGTCCTGCCGGTCGGCAATGCGGGAAACATCAGCGCCTACTGGATGGGCTATCAGGAGTTCCACAAGCTCGGCCGGTCCACGAAGCTGCCGAAGATGGCCGGCTTTCAGGCCGCCGGATCGGCACCGATCTTTTACAACAAGGTCGTGGAAAAGCCGGACACGATCGCGACCGCCATCCGCATCGGCAATCCCGCGAGCTGGGAGCTGGCAAACTCCGCGATCAGGGATTCCGGCGGCTCGATCGACATCGTCACCGATGCAGAGATCCTTTTCGCGCAGCAGTGGCTGGCGGCGAACGAGGGCATCTTCGTCGAACCCGCCAGCGCCGCGAGCATCGCCGGACTTTTCAAATGCCTCGGCGCCGAGCCGTGCGGTGCGTGCCCTTTCCCGCAGATCGCCGAAGGCAGCAGGATCGTCTGCACCGTCACGGGCCACGGGCTCAAGGACCCCGACATCGCCCGCGAGCAGTGCGGCTCCGTGATCCCGGCGAAGGCCGAGAAGTCCGCCATCCTCCGACTCATCGCCGGTTAAACCTCCAGCTTTCAAAATCCTATGTCCGCCACTCTCGCCGCTCCTTTCCGCTGGGTAGAATCCACTTCGTGGGAACTCGATTTTTTCGGCCTGCCCCACCGCATCCCGTGGCCGCAGGACATCGATCCGTCCGTCGCGAACAACGATCCCTTTGAGATCGAGCACATGCTGCGGGCCATCGGCACGATGGGCGCGGAGCTCACCGAGCCGTGGAAATCCTTTGACCGCGCGGCGCAGCATCTCGACCCGCTTGCCGACGCCATCGACGACGCTGAGGCGACCGAGGCCGCGGAGCTGCTCGCGCAGTTTGAGGCGATACATCCCGGAACTTCATTCGGGCTTTTCCATCGCGGCACCGTCGCGCGGCTGGAGGGGCGCGAGGAGGACGCGATCAAGCTCTTCAGCGAAGCCACGGAGCGGACGCCGATGATCTGCGCGATCTGGAACAATCTCGGCGTGATGCACGCCATGCGCGGCCAGCGCGAAGAGGCGCTCGCCGCTTTCAAGAAGGCGCTCGAAATCTCGCCCAACGACCGCACCGCACTCGAGGGACTCGCGCAGCTCCGCGCGGTCATCAAGCTCCTGCGCGACCCGAACGATCCCGCCACCGCCGCATTCGTCGATCCGCAGACCTTTGCGAAAATGGTCGCGCAACAGCTTCAGCAGGTCTCCAACGACGCGGACCAACTCCTCCAGCAGGGCGAGCATCTGCTCCAGCAGGGCTTCGTGCCCGAACTCGGCCTGCAGGCGCTCCAGCGCGCCCACGCCCTGCGACCCACGGAGCGGCGCGGCGTCTTCGCGCTCACCGCCGCATACCGCATGGCGGGACAGCTCGACCAGGCACGCAGGACGATCACACCCTACACGGAGCAGGTGCCCACGGATCCCGAGGGGTTTTTCCACCTCGCCCAGATCTGCAACGCGACGGGCGACACCGCCGCTGAGAGCCAGGCGCTCGACACGCTGCTCACGCTCGACCCGAACGCGCAGGCGCCGCTCGGCATCCGCTTCGGCCTCGTCCAGGGCGAGCACGACCCGAAGAAGGAGCAGGCGCTCGTCAAATTCGGCGAGGAGCGGAAGTCGTGGATGGCGCTGATCCTCGCGAGCAATATCGCCCGCCAGCGCGGCGACTCGGCCACCGCGGTAAAATGGGCCGAGCGGGCCTACGAATTCGCGCCGGACTCCGAGGACGTGCTCCTGCACTACACCGCCGCCCTCGGCGAGGCGCGCGGTTTTGAAAAGCTCGTCAGCGTCATCAAGCCGAAGATCGAGAGCGGGAAATTCACCAAGCGGGTGGACTGGAACTACGCGCAGGTCCTCCAGCAGATGGGCCTCACCAAGGACGCCATCGGCGTGCTCCGCAAGGCCATCGCGGGCGAGGTGCCCGCTGAGTTCAAGGCATCGGGCACGCTCATGATCGACGCGTGGAGCGGCCTCGTGGCGGGCTGCGGCGTGCCGCTGGAGATCCACCAGTCCGGCTTCCTCCAGCGCCCCGTGGTCCTCGTGCTCGGCGACGGCGACGGCGGATTCGTCCTGAAAGCCGGCGCACGTCTCCCGAGCGAGAGCAATTTCCCGTGGCGGGCCGGAGCCGCGGAGGTCCATGTGCCGCTCCAGCAGGGCCAGGCCGGCGGCGGCGTCGAGCCGCGCGGTCTCGGAGCCTTCGTCGTCCGCGGCGTGCAGCCCGATGTGAAAACCATCGACTGCCATCTCGTCGGCCTTCCCGACGGCGCGCTCCATTTCCGCGCCAGCCAGGCCGGGCGGCGGCTTCAGGTCGGGTGGGCGCCAGCGGGACTCCAGCGCTAGCGCCAGTCGCCGGCGTTCGCAGTCCCAGGTTATTACTGCGGGGTTTCCGGAGCCACAGGCACGACCGGGGCCGGGGCTGGCGGCGGCGTCTCGTTCCCCTTGGTCAGCTTCTGCTTCGCCGCCTCGATTTTATCGGCCACCTTTTTGTCGTCGAGGATCGCCAGCGACTTCTGCCATGCGCTGAGCGCCTCGGCGGTCTTGCCGAGCTTGAGATACGCCTCGCCGATGTGGTCCAGGACGGTGGCGTCGTCCTTCTGGTCTTCGCGGAGGATGTTTTCCTGCGCGTGGAGCAGTTCCTTGAGCGCGCGGTCGAAGTCACCTTTGCGGAAATAGAACCACCCGAGACTGTCGAGGAATTCGCCGCGCTCCGGCTCCATCGCGATGGCTTTCTTGATCATCTCGCCGGCCTCGTCGAGGTGCTCGTTCCGCTCGATCCACATGTAGCCGAGATAGTTGTAGGACTGCGCGTTGTTGGGATCGAGTTCGATGCTGCGCTTCAGGAGTTCCGCGGCCTTGTCGAAAAGTCCCGCCTGCTCGGCGGCGGCCCCGTAGCTGAAGAAGAACTCCGCATTCAGCAAATCCTCGCGGCTGGTCTCGGCGAGCGCCTGAGCGTCGGAGAAAGCGGCGAGCGCATCATTGTGGCGCTTGGCCTGGCTGAGGGCGACGCCGAGGACGTAGGCGAGCACGGGCCGGTCGGTGAATTTTTTCCGAGCGGCCTGCAGGATGTCGATGGCGTGGTCGTAGTGCTTGTTGCGCAGGAGGAGGAGGCCGAGGCGCTCGTGATTCGCGGGATCGCTGGCGTCGAGGAGGAGGCTGTGCTCGAAATTCGCGACGGCTTTGTCGATGTCGTCCTCCTGCATGTAGAGCTCGCCGAGCAGTTCGTAGGTCTCAAAGCGCAGCGGGCTGTCTTTGACGATGTCCTCAAGCTGGCGGATCGCCTCGGCCCGCTGCTCGGTGATGAGAAAGCTGCGCGCGAGCTTGTCGCGGACGTTGTTGAGCGGCGGCGCTCCCGGCTGCTCCTTTAGCGCGAGGACGGCGAGGTAGAAAGGGATCGCCTCCTTGACCTGCTTCGAGAGGACAAAGTAATCGGCGACCTTCGTGAGAACCACCGCGTCGTCGGGGCCGAGTTCCGCGGCTTTGCGGAAGGCGGCATTCATCTTCTCGATCTGCGCGGGCTCGCCCGCCCCGTCCTCTTTCAGGAAAAGCCGCTGCATGAGCTCGCCGAGCTGCGCCCAATACTTGGCGTCCCGGCTTTCGGACTTCACCGCGCGCTCGATGAGTTGCGCCGCCTTTTTTTCCTGCCCGCTGGCGAGGTAGATCTCATAGACCGACTGGTGCGCCGCGAAGTTGTCCGGCGCGAGCGCCAGGGCCTGCTCGGCATATTTCACTGCGAGGTCGGGCTTGTTGAGGTTCTTCGCGTAAAGCTGCGAGAGGTAGATGTAAGGAAGCGGCTGCTTGGGCGCGGCCTTGATCGCGTCCTTGAGCACCTGAATGGCCGAGGACGGGTCGTTCCTGCGCGCCAGTTCATAGGCGACTTTGACGGCGAGCTCCGGGTTGCCGGGATCGAGCCCCAGCGCCCGACGGTAGCTCGCCAGCATCTTCTCCTGGTCCGAGTTTTCCTCGGCAACGAAACCCTGCGCGAAGGCCGCGAAAGCGTCCGCTTTCCGCTCGTCCTCCGGCTTCAGCGCGAGGTCAGGCGGGGTCGGGCGGATCGGCGAGGGAAAGGCGTCGGCAAACTCCGGCTGCCCCTTTGCCCCCGGCGCGTGTGGCGCGG
This sequence comes from Chthoniobacter sp., assembly GCA_031411535.1. Taxonomy (GTDB): domain Bacteria; phylum Verrucomicrobiota; class Verrucomicrobiia; order Chthoniobacterales; family Chthoniobacteraceae; genus Chthoniobacter. The sequence continues at coordinate 15,397 of JANOBH010000321.1, forward strand.
TGAGCGGAGGCAGCTCGGTGGGAGGCGCCTTTTCACCCCCCTGCGATGTCCGCGAACCGGTCGCCGACTGCTTGGCTGGAGATTTTGCGGTGGGCGCGGCCTTGCCCGCGGGCTTGGCCGAATCCTTCGCCCTCGCGGAGGGCTCCGCGAAGGCCGGCGTGACGATGAGCGCTATGCCGACGGCGAGCGTCCCATACCCCTTTGCAGCCCTGACAAATCGGCACGAATTCATGCCGCGCACTCTAGTCCCTAGGACTTGTAGCGCAAACGCTTCTTGTGGCGGTTTTCCTTCATCCGCTTCCTGCGTTTGTGCTTGGCGATTTTTGCCTTCCGGCGCTTTTTGAGTGAACCCATTTGGAGGTATGTTTTTTCGTTGAGGGGCGGCGAGAGAATCACGGTTGCCCACATGGCGCAACCGGAATTTTGGGAAGAGGGTCACTTTGCCAAAAGCGACCCGTCATTCTGAGCGGCGTTCCGGCCGGTTTTGGGGGCGGAGCGCGGTCGAAGGAAGGCGGTTTTTCAGTACACCACCTTGTTCAGCGGATACTCGATGATCCCCTCCGCCCCCAGCGCCTTGAGCTGCGGGATGATCTCGCGGACGACCTTTTCGTCGATGATCGTCTCGACGGCGATCCAGCCGTCCGTCGCGAGTTTTGAGATCGTGGGATTGCGCAGCGCCGGCAGCGCCTGCAGCAGTGCGGCGAGCTGCGTCTCGGGCAGGTTCATCTTCAGACCCACCTTGTCCCGCGCGGCAAAGGCTCCCTGAAGCAGCAGCACCAGCGTGTCCATCTTCCCCTTTTTCCATGGGTCCGCGAGCGCCCCGTGGTTCGCGATGAACTGCGGCGACGACTCCATGATCGTCTCCAGGATTCGCAGCTTGTTCGCCCGCAGCGAGGAGCCCGTCTCGGTCACGTCCACGATGGCGTCCACGAGGTCGGGCACCTTCACCTCCGTCGCGCCCCACGAAAACTCCACCTCCGCCGTGACCCCGTGCTGCGCGAGGTAGCGTCGCGTCATTTCCACCGCCTCGGTGGCGATCACCTTCCCCTGCAGGTCGCGCACCGACTGGATCGGCGAGTCCTCGGGCACCGCGATGACCCACCGCGTCGGCGCGCTGCTCGTCTTGGAAAAAGTCATCTCGCAGAGCCGGGCCACGTCCGAGCCGTTGTTCTCGATCCAGTCCTTGCCCGTCAGCCCGCAGTCGAGAAAGCCATGCTCCACATACCGCGAAATCTCCTGCGCCCGCAGCAGCCGGATCACCAGCTCCGGGTCATCCACATGCGGCTTGTACGAGCGGCTCGCGCCGGAGATGTTGAATCCGGCTTTGGCAAACAGGGCGAAGGTCGGCTCCTGCAGGCTGCCCGAGGGCAGCCCCACGCGGAGCACGCGGCTGGCGGTTTCTTTCATGGAAAAAGGGACGCGAAGCTAGGCGCGGGGCACGGAGCAGGCGAGGGGAAAATGCGCGGGCGGAGTCCGTCCAAAGTAGCTTGGGCTTTAGCCCAAAGTGCGGGGTGTTTGGGCTAAGGCCCAAGCTACTTTGCCGAATGCTCCGCCCGCAGCGCCTCGCCCCAGAT
>JANOBH010000322.1:0-30971 GCA_031411535.1 Chthoniobacter sp.
CTACGCGGGTTTTCAGCCGCCGGAGGAGCTGCCGCGCTTCTTCGCGCAGGCGGATGTTTTCATCCTGCCCAGCCGGTACGACGGATGGGGCGTGGTCGTGAATCAGGCGATCGGCGCGGGTCTGCCCGTGGTCTGCTCGGATATGGTGGGCGCGGGGCACGATCTCGTGGAGGACGGGGTCAGCGGGCTGAGGTTCCGGACCGGCGATGCCGTTTCGCTGGAGGAGAAAATGGCGCGGTTTATCGGCGAGCCGGCGATCATCGGATCGTGGGGCGCGACGGCACGGGCGAAGGCGCGGGATTGGACGCCTGCCGTAGGCGCTGGACGCTGGGTGGAAGCGCTTCGGACGGTTCTCGGCAAATGAAAGTCCTCCTCGCCAGCAGCAGTTCGGGTTCGCGCGGAGGCGGCGAGCTTTACCTGGTCTATCTCGGACAGGCCCTGGCGCAGCGGGGCCATGTGGTGACTCTCTGGGCCTCCTCAAATCCGCGGATGGACGAGCTGGCCTGCACGTTTTCACGCTTCGGCGAGGTGCTGCGTTCGGATTACGAAAACACCTACGATCAGCGTGGGCGCTCGATTGCGAGTTACCTGAATTTTGGCGCCTCGCAAAGGGTCGCGTCCGTCTGGCGGGAGGCGGCGCCGGATTTCATCCATGTGAACAAGCAGAATCTCGAGGACGGGCTCGACCTCCTTCGCGCCGCGCGAATCTCCGGCGTTCCAAATCTCTGCACGATCCACCTGACGCAAAGCGCGCGCTATCTGAAGGCGAAGCTCGCTGCTCCGCGTGACTTCGTTTCGCGCCGCGCGCTGCGGGAGTATCCGGGGCTGCTCGTCACGGTGCTGGAAAACCGGCGGCGCGACCTAGCCGATTTCCTCGGGGAGTCGCCACGAATCCGCATGATCCCCAATGGCGTGCCGCTTTTCGATCTCGCCCAGCGCGAGTCCGTGCGTGCCGCCCGGCGAACGGAGCTAGGCTTCGATGCGGATGATCAGGTCTTCATCGCCGTCGGCCGGATGGTGCCGCAAAAGCGTCCGCTCGTCTTTCTGCGAAAGGCGGAGGAGATCCTCCGTGTGCTGCCAATGGCGAAGTTCCTCTGGGTCGGAGATGGGGCGCTGAGCGGGGAATGGGACGCACAGGTGGCCGCGAAATGTCTCGGAGAATGCGTCCGGCGCCTGCCGTGGCACAACGACGTGAAGTCGCTGCTGCTTTCGGCGGATGTCTTTCTCCACGTCGCGGAATTCGAAGGGCTCCCGCTGGCCATTCTCGAGGCGATGTCCGCGGCGCTGCCGTGTGCGATCACTGCGAACCTCCTCGGCGAAATGCCCTTCATGACCGGAGCAAACTCCATCGCGATCGGGGACGACGATTCGTGGCTCTCCAGTCTCCGCGATCCCGTGGAGCTGCGGGTGCTCGGAAACGCCGCCCGCCTCCTCGCGGAGGAGAAGTTTTCCTTCGGGAAAATGGCGGAGAGCTACGAGGCGCTGTATGAGGAAACGCGCGCCGCGCGCCCCTGAAATTCGCGATTCGCGCCCAGGCGAACCATTGCCAGCCCCGCTAACCGCCGCCCGGCTTCGCGGACGCCATGTGCCGTTTCGCGCCTACGCCGCGTAATACTTCGGATAACGGTAATAGTAATAGTCCGGCGTCTCGGTATCGACCGCGTTGAGGATGAGGCCGAGGACATTCACCTGGCGCTGGTAGAGAGCGTTGAGAGCGGTTTTCGTAAGACGCGCCGAGGTGAATTGCGCACGGACGACCATCAGCGTTCCATCGAAATTCGGAGCGAGCGTCGGCGTGTCGTCGGCAGCGAGAATCGGCGCGGTGTTGAAGATGACGAGATCGAAGGCACTCTTGAATTCGTCGAGCAGATTGACAAGAATCGGGCGGAGGAGGAGTTCGCCTGACTGATTCGTCGATGGGCCGCATGGAATGAGGGAGAGCGTGGCGTATTTCGTCTGCTGAACGGCGGATTCCCAATGGGTCTCACCGCGCAGGATATTGGTGAGGCCGGCGTGACCATCCACGTCAAAGAGCTTGGCAAGATCGCCGCGGCGGAGGTCGGCATCGACAAGCAGGACGCGCGCGCCCGCGGCGGCCATGGTGACCGCGAGGTTGCTCGCGATCGTGGACTTGCCCTCGTTCGGAATGGCGCTGGTGACGAGGATGGTCTTCAGCTCGCTTTGATTCGGCATGAAGATGAGCGAGGAGCGCAGGCTCCGGAATGCCTCTGCGTACGTATAACGATCATCCTCTTCCTGGAGAAGCGGAAGGCCGGACACGCTCCGCGTGTCGGAAACATTCGGAATCTGGCCGAGGATCGACTCGGAAAAGTGCTCGATCACCTCTGTCGAGGACGCGAGGCGGTCGTCCGTGCGATCCAGGACGAGAAGGATGATGGAGCCGACGACCAATCCGCCGATGAGGCCAATCAGGAGGTGCTTGACCGTGCCGGGCGATACGGGTTTCGGGGCGGTAGCCTTCTGCATCACCTGAAAGGGGTCGAGGCTCGATTTCACGCCGCCGGAAATCCCGCGAATATCGGCGAGGAGCTTCTCCAACTGGCTCTGCGTGCGGGCCACGTCGCTCTGAAGCGTCTGGTATTCGGCGTCCTTCCGGCTGGCCTCGAGAACCTTGGCGTCCCATTCGACGATACTTACATCGAGGGTTTTAAGTTCCGCGTCGATCGCCGTGACACGCGCTTTGACCAGATTGGAATTCTGATCCTTGATGATATTGATCTGGCGCTGGAACTTCTCGATCTCGGCGACAATGGCTTTCAACTTAGGATGCGCCGGTTTCCATACAGTCTTCCATTCCGCATAGTCGGCCTGACGTTGAAAGAGCTGCTGGCTGGCTTGGATGAATTCGGTGTATAGGCCGGCGTTAAATGTAGGTTCCGACAAGGATGAAGGCGCCGCATTGCCGGCCTGTGGCTTGGAGACCGCCTGAGGAGTAGCTGCGACGTGCAGCAGTTCATCGGGCGTAAGGTTCCGCAGCCTCTGTAGCTCATCATGGAGCTGTGTTTTTTTGTTCTTGAGGCCAAGGAGATACGCAACCGCCGTATTTTGCTGCTCAGTCCAGAACTGCATGCTGTTTTTCTCGGTGAACGCCTGAAGCTTCGCTTTGTTCTGCTCGAGTTCGCCGCTAATCTGGTTCTCCTGCTCCATCAGGCTGGAATTTACGTCGCCTCCTTGGCGGATGCGGTTTTCCAAACGCCATTTGAGGAACTCATCGACGACCGTATCGACAAATTTCTGCGTGTAGAGAGGGTTCGATCCCGTGCCTGCGACAGTGAAAATATTCGTACGCGGCGCGACGGACGATGTGATCTCGATGGAACCGCTAAGATTTGGAGCCTCCAGCGCGACACGGGCACCGGCACGACCGAGGACGATCGGGCTCTTTAGCTGCTCGACGGCCGTTCCAAAAAAGTTGCCAGTGGTGTCCTGAAACGCCCCGGTGGTATCACGAATAAGCTCTTCGCGAAGCACAAGCTGGCTAAGCGATTCGAAGAGTTGCGGCTTGGTGAAAAGGACATAACCCTCATAGGCGAGGCCCAGACCGATGGTCAGCATCAGAATCCACCAGTGCCGGCGGACGAGATTGCGATAGCGGAAAAACTTCATCCCCATGCCTGCGGAAAAGGGCATGTTGGGAGCTTGGGGATCAGCGGAGTCCATAAAGCGGCTAGAATCTATAGATCGATTTCGGGACCCAAATCCGATCCCCATCCCGCAAAACCGGATCTTTGGTTTCGTCGCCGTTTTCGATGATCTTTTTGACGTTGTGTTCCTCCGACTGGGCAGACCCGTTGACCTGCCGAGTCAGCTTCACTTTGTCGGTTTTGGCCCACTCGGTGAATCCGCCCGCTTTCAGGATCGCACTGCTCAAGCGGAGAGTTTCACCGGCGATCATTTCCTGCGGCCCGGCGATGCGCACCTGACCGGAAATAATCACCGTCCCAGCCTTCACTTGAATCGGACTCACACGGTCGATATTCAGCCTAACGGTCGCATGGTGGTAATACTCCGCCTCCAGTCGACGCTTGATGTCCGCACTTGCCTCGGTCGTTGTCTTTCCGGCGACCTGCACCCTTCCGATAGGCGGTACGTCAATCGCCCCAGGAGCACTGACAACACGCGGCAGGCCACCCTCTTTGTCCTCGACGATTTCCAAGGTCACCATGTCTCCCGCCGACAACTTCTTGTCGGGATCCACAACCTGCATCCGCTCCTGTGGGGCGTAAGCCGATTGCCCGGGGTAACCTGGACTCACCGGCAATGCCCTCGGCGCTACTCCCTGCGATCTTCCTGTCAGTTGCGCCGCTAAAATAACGGCAACGATGCTCGAGAGACGGATGAGAAAGCTAGGCATAGGCCATGTCGGAGAAGTTTAGAATTTGTAGTAGAGACTGAGAAATGCGACGTTCTGCCGATAGTCGGAATTCACCAAATCTGAGTCCTTGGCAATAAAGCGATAATCGAGCCCAAGGGTGAGAGAATTTGAGAAATGATAGCGGATTCCCAACCCCGCTCCTATCCGATGGGCCTTTTCGCCCAGGTCGCCAGAGGTCGTGTAGTACTCATAGAAAACCACCGGGCCGATCTCCGTGTGCTGAAACGCCTTCCAGTTGGCATCATACTCCACATGGTAGAGATCGTAGGAGTTTGACGAAAAGCCAATCTCGGCCGTCTTGGAAAACGAGAGGCGATGATCGAAGATGTCGGAGGGCCTATTGTTGATCTCGAATTTGATGTAGTAGGTGCTGGCGTCCTCGTTATCGCGAAGGATGTCGCGCACAGCGGAGGCGTCGGAGGCACTAAGGCCGAGTTGGTCGATGGCGCGGTTATTGAAGTCGCCACCCTCGTTGAAGGACAACTCCTGATATCCGCCTTCGAGATAGAGGTTCGTGTACTCGGAAATCTGCCACTCGATGAACGGGCCGACGAGCAATCCGTGACCGTCTCCACGCTCGTCGCTCTCGAAGTTGATAAGGCTGAAAGAACCATTGACCCCGAGCTTGAGTCCCGGCGCCACCATGTAGGAAGGCTTGAGGAAGACAGTGTCGATCGCGCGATCCTGGAGCGCGAAATCATCGCCGATTGTCCACAGGTTGTAGTGATCGTAGCCCGTTACAATATCTACCTTGTCATTAACCGCCCAATCCATTTGGAGGCCGATCTGATTTTCGAAACGGCGATAGGGCGCTCCCGTATTACTCAGGGTCGGGATGCTATATGTATCCTCCTGATAGCTAATCCGATCCCGAAGGGTGAACTTGAACTGACCGGCAAAGAATGTGAAGGCGAGTTCGGAGTTTGGCGAGAGCAGCACGCTGCGGCTGTCGAATTCAGAGTGATCCAGATACTTCGCGTAGGATGCCCCGATCGAAAGGCGAAGCGTATTAAGTTCGCTGAGGCGCCATGTTGCATGGATGTCGAGGGACGGACGGAGAATGAAATCAGACATCGTGTCCTCGTCCGCGAGGGTAATGTTGTCGTTGAACTCGATTCCGATGCCGACGGCCAAACCAAACTGCACGGGACCGATGGCGAAGTTGTAACGGTCGGCCTCTTCCGCCGCCTGAGCCTCATTCAAGTCCTGGCCCGGACGCAGTGGCACAAGACCACTGGGGGAGGCGTCCTCATAACTGTATTCTGAGGGAAAGACTGGACCCATGCCCCCTGATGATCGGGATGTCCCGAAGTCCCGGAAAAACTCCTGCGCAAAAGCGCCGGGAGCGGCAAGCATGAACGTGGCCGGGATGAGCAGGAGTTTAGCGAGGTTGTTTTTCATAGCAAAGTGACCGTTTGGTAAAGGTTAGCGGACGGATGGTTCCGAAAGCATCAGCGTAATGCAATGCGAAAAAAGCGGACGCCCGTCCATTTGTGTCACACGATCACTTCTTCCCCGACTTGCCGTTCTCGGCGGCGCGTACGACACGGAAGCCGTAGTTATCCGTGCTGCTGTCCGGCGAGGCGTGAACGCGGCATGACGAAAGCAGACTCAGTTTCAAGGCGCCATTGTACCAGGATGCACCGCGGAGCACTTTCGCTTTGGAATCGGTGTTCCAAGCGTCCATGCACCATTGCCACACGTTCCCCCCCATGTCATAGAGCCCGAGCCGATTCGGAGGGAAGCTGCCAACAGGCGATGTCCACGCGAAACCGTCCTCATATCCTTTGATGGCCACGTCGGAACCCGTTTCTTCGCCAGTGTAGTTCCCTGAATTGGGAGGAGGCGGCCACTGCGTGCCCCATGGATACACGTCGGCGACGCCCATGTCCCGAGCCTCGGGGGTCTTCCCCTCTTCCTCGGGCAGACCCACGGCGTGGCTCCACTCCAAATCGGTGGGAAGGCGGTAAAATTGACCTGCGGGCAGAATCCCTTCCTTGTGCTCGATGTCGGTCAGCCATTTGCAAAACGCTACCGCTTCCACCCACGTCACGTTGACCACGGGATGATCCGGGCTCTGCTTAAAACCAGGGCCACGCCACGCAGAAGACTTCAGATTCACCGCCTTGGCAAATGCGTCGAAATCCCTGACCCGAGTTTGCCAAACGGAAAATTCGACGCCGCCCACTGGGACAAACTTCATCCCCAGGCTATTCTCAGCTCCGGCTGCGGTGCCTGGCTTCGTGTTCGGGGGTGTCGGAATGCTCACAAGCTTGTCCGGTTCGGTTTTCATCACCAGCTGAGTCGGATCGGCGGGGGTCGGTGCCGCAGGGGCGGGACGGGGCTCGACGGCGATTGGAGCGGGGGCCGGGGTTGCCGGAACGGGGGTGGCGGGTTTCGGGACAACGGCGACCGGCATCGGCGTGGCAGGGAGAGGGGTGGAAACCTTGGGAATCGCCGCAACGGGAGCCGGCGTAGCAGGAACTGGCATCGGTGTCGCTGGCGGCGGGGTCGCCACGGCAGTCGGCTTAATCACAGGCAGCGGCGTTGACAATTTCTCGACGGGCCGAGCCTCCGGCTCTGGCGCGGGGCTCGAGTCTGCTTTCTCCAGCCTTTTCAGGCGGTCCTCAATCTCCCGTTTTTTCCTATCCATCATTTTCTGCATCTCGGCCAATTCCTGGCCCAGCTTGCGGCGCTCGGCCTCGGCTTCCTCACGAAGCCGGCGGGCCTCAGCGGCGACGAGCTTCGCCTGCTCGACCTCCTGCTCTCCCTGCTTGATCGCTGCCAAATGTTGCTGCCGGGCCGCTTCTGCCTCTGCAGCCGCCTTGGCCGCGCTCACTGCGGACTGCTGCTTTCCGGCCAGGGTCTTCTGCAGCATGTCGATTTCAGCGGCAGCCCTTTCCTGCGCCACCATCTTGTCCTTACTCATGGCCTCCAAGCCGGCGATCGCCTTCTTCGCAGCTTCTGCAATCCGCACTTTCTCCACAGCGAGCTGGCGGGCCTGCTCGGCCGCCTGGTCCGCTGCCTTCTGCTCGTCTTCCAGTTTCTTCCGCTGGGCCAGGACATCGTCGGCCGCCTTCTTCACCGGCACGAGCATCTTGGCCTTTTGATCGATAAGCTTCTGCGTTTCGGCCACGGCGGCTTCAGCCTGCATTTTCTGCTTCAGCATGTCCTCGCGCGCTTTTTCCGCAGCTTGGGCGGCTTGCCTCACCCGTTCCAAAGCCGCCGACTTTTCAGCCACGGATTTTTCTTCCTGACTGATTGCGGGCGACGGCGAGGCGGGCGTGGGTGCGGGCCGCTCGGCCGAAGGCGCCGCCGCAGCCACGAGCAGGGCAGGCTTTTCCGGGAAAGGGGTTGCGACCGGGATATCCACCGGCGCCACCTCTTGCACATCCGAAATCGGCGGAAGTTCGGGGACCTTCACGGGTGGCGCCGGAGGCTCGATGTTGTTGTTGACCGAACGCAATTCCGATCCGTCGGGCGGCTCGGAGGAGTTGAGTCCAATCGCCGACTCGGTAGCGAGCGTCGGTTTGCCCTGGCCGTTGATGTAGTATCCGACTGCTCCGACGAGCATCAATCCGGCCGCCAAGGCGAAGCCCATCGCGGGAACGCGGGAGCGCGCAGGGGATAAATTTGAGTAACCCTCCGGCGCGAATTTCCGATCTAGAGATTTCGCAGGTGGCGGTTCGTTTTTCGCGGCGGTCTTGGCAGTGTCCGCAGAAGATTTCACCGCGACCGCGAGAGCAGTCGGCTCAGGCGTGAGGGCAGCTTTTTCCACATGCGCCTCTGGCGCCGCATCGCTTCGACCGGAAGCCAGGCGCGTCGCGATCTCTGCTGCGCTCTGCGGGCGGGATTCGGGTTTCTTTTCAATGCATCCGGCGATCACTTTTTCCCAACTCTCGGAAACCGGCGCCGCCCCTTCGCCGCGCACCGCGGAAAGGGTCGGCGGCGTAGCATTGCGAATCTGGCTCGGCAGGTCGGGACCGACGAATGGGAGGCGCCCGGCAAGCAATTCAAACAACAGCGCCCCAAGCGCATAAATGTCATCCGTTCGCGTCGCCGCCACGCCATCGAGTTGCTGCGGACTCATCGCGGCATGTCTGGCATTGTCGTTTCCAGACACCCGCGCGAGTGCGTCCGCAATGCAGCGACCGATCCCGAAATTTGTCACAATCACCTTGCCTTCACCCGTCAGAAAGATGTTGTCCGGCGAGATGTCTCGATGGATGACGTTGATCCGGTGAGCATCTTCAAGCGTCTGGCAAAGCTGCGGCATCCATGCCCGAATGGTCTCCGGATCGATCCCCTTTCCATTCGATTTTGCCAGCCGTGCTGCCAGCGGCTGTCCTTCGAAGGCATCCATCGATATCGCCGCCCACCCGGCGTCCTCGACCAGATCATAGACGCGCAGAATATTCGGATGGATGAGCTGCCGGGTGCGTTTGACTTCCTGCCGGAGCGCATTCATCGCTGCCGTGTCGCCGAGCAAAGGGGCCGGAATGAAATGGAGCGAAACGTCCTTTCCCAGCACCTCGTCGTGGGCGAGCCAGATGCAATGCTCGTCACCAGCAGCCACCCGGCGCTTGAGACCATAACAGCCACCGAGCTTCTGCCCTTCGGAAAAATGGGGCGTTTGAGCTGGCGTGTTCTGAGCGGAATTAGTTTCGTTGGTTTTCACAGGAATGGATTGGCGGGACTCTATGGCGGGCAAAGGTGACCGAACGCCGGGAGTCGTCCCTAGCACTTGGCGAACCAGCCAGCCATTTCGTTAGCGATAACACCGGTCATTGCCAATCTCAAAGATGAGGCCCGCAGCGCACTCTAGGTCGCCCCAGCCAAACAAATTCTTGAAATAACTCTTGCCGCCACAAGAAAATCCACCATACTCTCTCAAATTTCTAGAATCACGGCAACCCGCTTGGTTCGGAAAATTTTGATTCCCATCAACCGAAGAATCTTCTAAACAAGGCAAAACTTATGAAGTCAAAATCCATCGTGTCACTAGCCGCTGCGGTTTGCGCAACCTTGGCTCACGCCGCCGAAGGCGATCCGTCCACAAGGCAGCTTCAGGTGTTCCCGAAGAATTTCGCCCGCCAGCATCTCGGCGCGAATCTCTTCGTCTTCAATCCCACGAGTCAGACATTCGTGCCGACCGAAGCTGCAGCCGCGTGGCTCGACGACGATGTCACGACGGGATGGCCCGTTGTTGCCGGAAAGCAAAGCTATCTTATCGCTCTTCCGGAACCGGAGTTGATTTCCAATTTCAGCGTCTCTTCGCGTCCCGCGGCCGGCACGCTCTCGATCTACGCTGGTGACGAGCCCGCGGCGCCGGGGGCCAAATCCTGGTCGCCGCTCGCTCAAAACGTCGCCTTCGACTCAGTCAACGAGAAGAAACTGACGAAGCCATTCAGCCGATTCGCGAAATATGTCCTGATCCAGACGGACATCGCCGACCCCGGCCCTCTCTTCAGCCTCTATCTATACGGTGAGCGGCCGGCGGTGGATTACAGCCTGCGCAAGCGGGAAGCCGCCATCGACGCGCGTGCCATCTTCGGCCAGTACGTGAATAACAAGACGGCATTCAATCTTAATGGGATCTACGCGCAGTCCCGCGTGAGCAGCGCCAACTCGCCCGACGGATTCCTGCCTTGGCAAAAGAGCATCGACGACAATCCCGAAAGCGGTCTCACGCTGAACCCTTCGACCAACGAATCCGGCGCGGTGATTTCCTACAATGGGACACAGACGATCTCCCGCGTCGCGCTGCTCACTGATGGCGCGCCGAAAGGCAGGCTCGACTTTTTCGCTGTCAATGAGGCGGTCGCAGCGGAGTCCGCCGTCACCCCCGCGAGCATTCCGTCCGGCTCCACCGCACCCGCCGTCGCGAAGCCCGTCTCCCTCGAAGGCCGGACTCCTACGACCAGCATCGTGTTCGACGGATCGAGTTCGCGTTTGAGCGTGGATTTTCCCGCGACGCAGGCCTCCAAGCTCGTCGTGCGCTGGACCCCGGTGAATCCCACGGACACGCTGACGATTCGCGAACTGAACTCCTTCGGCGCGCTTTCGATGAACGACTACGAGGTTGGTTTGAAACCCGAAGTCGTTGCGAATTACAGCGGTGCAGAGGGCAAGGACGCCAAGGAAATTGCAGAAGGCCCGCTCGATCCCAAGGATCCGAAAAACGATCCGATCGCTGGTGGTCCTCCCGGATCGCCTTACCTGCCTGGCGCGCTCGGCTTCCCGCCGAACCTTAATGCGCGACGTCTCCCGGGGCTCCCGCCGCCCCCGACGCCCGCCAGCCCGTAGTCCGCGGCGAACGAAATTCAATTCCAAAAAACGCGAGCCTCACCGCTCGCGTTTTTTGTTTCCCTCGCGCGACTTCCCAAGCGCGCCTCACATGGTAAAAGCCCCGCCGTGCTGTTCGCGAAAGTCTTCACCCAAGTCCTCCTGCCGATCGCCGTAATGGTCGGCTGCGGATTCCTGCTCGACCGCCGCTCGCGCCTCCACCTCGGCTCGCTCGTGAGACTGAACATCTACGTCTTCGTCCCCGCGTTCATGTTCGTGAACGTCGTCAACTCCGACCTCGCGGGTGGCAAAGCCGCGCGCGTCATCGGCTTCACCGCCACCATCATCGCGAGCACTTTCGTCATCGCCGCAGTCGTCGCGCGGTTTCTCCGCTACGACCGCAGCCACACCCGCGCGCTCCAACTCGCGGCGATGTTTTACAACTCCGCCAACTACGGCATCCCGCTGATGGCGCTCGCCTTTCCGGGCACGGGGCCCGGGCTCCAAGTCTTCAATGTGCTCACGCAAAACGTCACGACCTTCACCGTCGGCCTCGCGCTCACGGCATCCGCCGGCCGCTCCGGCTGGCGGGCCTGGCTGCCGGTACTCCGGCAGCTTTCCTTGTGGGCCATCTTTTGCGGCCTGCTCGTGCGCTGGCTCCATCTCCCCGTGCAGCAGATTCGCTGGATTTGGGTGCCGCTCGAATACTGCTCCCACGCCCTCGTCGCCGTCGCACTCGTCACCCTTGGCGTGCAGCTCTCGCAGACCCGCGTCGGCCAGAGCATCCCGCGTCTCGGCTGGGCGCTCGGCCTGCGGCTGCTCGTCGCGCCGCTGCTCGCTGTCGCGCTCGTCCCGCTGTTCGGATTCAAAGGCGAAGAGGCGTCCATCATGATCGTCAGCACGTCATTCCCAACGGCCGTCAACATCGCGCTCCTCGCCCACGAGTTTAAGGCCGACTCCCACTTCGCAGCCGCCGCCGTCTTTTACTCCACGCTTTTCAGCATGCTCACCGTCACGCTGCTCATCACCGTCCTCCGCGGCGGTTGAAAACAATCCGCTCGCCGCGCGATGCGCACCCCTCCTAGCTTCGCGGTCAACACCTCCTCCCACATGCCCGATCCATTTCTCATCGCCAAAGGCCACGACGAAATCCTCTTCGATCCCAAAATGGCCAACCGCCACGGCCTCATCGCCGGCGCCACGGGCACCGGCAAGACGATCACCCTCCAGGGCCTCGCGGAAAACTTCAGCGCCCTCGGCGTCCCCGTTTTCATGGCCGACGTGAAAGGCGACCTCAGCGGCATCGCCAAAGCCGGCACGCTCAATCCGAAGATTGACGAGCGACTGAAACTGCTCGGCCTCGACGGATTCACCTTCTCCGGCTTCCCCGTCACCTACTGGGACATCTTCGGCGAAAGCGGCCACCCGATCCGTGCCACCGTCTCCGAGATGGGGCCGCTGCTCCTCGCCCGAGTCCTCAATCTCAACGACACCCAGGAAGGCGTCCTCCAGATCCTCTTCCGCGTCGCCGACGAGCACGGCCTTCTCCTCCTCGATCTCGACGACCTCCGCGAGATGCTCCGCTTCATCGGCGAAAACGCATCCGAACTCACGCTCCAGTACGGCAACGTCAGCGCCGCCAGCGTCGGCGCCATCCAGCGCGGCCTGCTCCAACTCGATCAGCAGGGCGGCGCAAAATTCTTCGGCGAGCCCGCGCTGAATCTCGACGATTTCATCCAGACCGGCGAAGGCGGCCGCGGCGTCATCAATATCCTCGCCGCCGACAAGCTGATGAACAACCCGCGGACGTACGCCACCGCGCTCCTCTGGCTGCTCAGCGAACTTTTCGAGCGCCTCCCGGAAGTCGGCGACCTCGCGAAACCGAAGCTCGTCTTCTTCTTCGACGAGGCCCACCTCCTTTTCGACGACATCCCCGACGCCTTGCAGGACAAAGTCGAGCAGGTCGTCCGCCTCATTCGGTCGAAAGGCGTGGGCGTCTATTTCATCACGCAGAACCCCATCGACATCCCCGAGAAAATCCTCGGCCAGCTCGGCAACCGCGTGCAGCACGCCCTCCGCGCCTTTTCCCCGCGCGATCAGAAAGCCGTGCAAAGCGCCGCGCAAACTTTTCGCCAGAATCCGAAGCTCAACGTCGAGGAAACCATCACCCAGCTCGCCGTCGGCGAAGCGCTCGTCTCGCTGCTGGATTCCACCGGCACGCCCGCGATCGTTGACCGCGCCTTCATCCTCCCGCCGCGCGCGCAGATCGGCCCGATCGCTCCCGCCGAGCGGCAGGAAATCATCAAGTGCTCCGTCCTCTTCGGCACCTACGAGACACCGGTGAACCGCGAAAGCGCCGCCGAAAAACTCCGCGCCCGCGTCGCAAATTCTCCCGCTGCCGCGCAATCGGCAGCTCCGGGCACACCGCGTCCCCTCCCCGGCGCCGCCGCTCCTGCGGATGCCGGCGGCGGCATCGGCGGCACCATCGGCACACTCCTCTTCGGCAGCACCGGCCCGCGTGGCGGACGCCGCGACGGCCTGCTCGAAGCCGCCGCGAAAAGCGCCGTGCGCTCCGTCGGCAGCGGCGTCGGCCGCAGCATCGTCCGCGGCCTCCTCGGCGGCCTCTTCGGCGGCAAACGGCGGTAACCGGATTGAGGGTTTGGCAGCCCGTTGAATTACGGGCGTCGGTGGATGGCGTCGCTCCGCGCGCCATGCCAAAACTCAGCGCGCCAGCGCCACTCTGAAAAGCTGGGCCTTCGGCGCAGGCAAACGCATGGCGCGCGGAGCGACGCCATCCACCAGCACTCGCGCAGTTTTTAGCAGGTCAGAGGCGGCTGACCCACTTCCTAAATCCTAAATCCTAAATGCCCTACGACTCCCCGCCCTTGTTTCCCCAGTGGCGGCCAGTGATCAGCCGCGCGCCGCGTCCGTAGGTGAAATAGGCGTACGCCCAGCTTAGGAGCACCATCACCTTGCTCCGGAAGCCCACGAGAAAGATAAGGTGGATGAAAAGCCACGCCAGCCACGCCAGCCACCCGGAGAAGCGCATGAACCCAGCGTCCGCCACCGCGCGATGCCGGCCGATCGTCGCCATCGTGCCCTTGTCGAAATAGTCGAACTTCTCCGTCCATCCGCCCGCGAGCAGGATGCGGATATTGCGCGCCGCGTGCCGGCCCTGCTGCATCGCCACCGGCGAAAGCCCCGGCAGCGGCGTCCCGCCGCCCGGCGCGAAATGCGCCTGATCGCCGATTACGAAAACATCGCGATGCCCCGGAATCGAAAGATCCTCGCGCACGATCACGCGCCCCTGCTTGTCGAGCGGCACGCCGAGACTCTCGCCGAGCGGCGACGCCGCATTCCCCGCCGCCCAGATGATTGTCCGCGCCGCGATCTTCTCCCCGCCTTTGATCTGCACGCCGTCCTCCGAGAGCTTCTCCACCAGCGTCGCCGGCCGCACCTCCACGCCGATGTCAAAGAGCTGCCGCCTCGCGCTCTCCGAAAGCTCCGGGTCCAGCATGTGCAGGACGCGCGGCGCCGCATCTAGCAGGATCACGCGCGCCTGCGATGAGTCGATGTGCCGGAAATCCTTCACCAGCGTCACCCGCGCGATCTCCGCGATCGCGCCCGCCATCTCCACGCCCGTCGGCCCCGCGCCCACGACCACGAATGTCATCGCCGCATTCCGCACCTCGTCGTCGTCCGTCTTCTCCGCGATCTCAAAGGCCAGCAGCATCCGCCGCCGGATCTCCAGCGCGTCGTCCAGGCTCTTCAGCCCCGGCGCGAATTTCTCCCACTTGTCGTGCCCGAAATACGAGTGCCGCGCGCCCGCCGCCACGATCAGGAAATCGTAGTCCAGCTCCCCGTCCGCCGTGATCACCTTCTTCCGATGCACGTCGATCCGCTCCGCCTCGCCGAGGATCACCTCCGCATTTTCCTGCTTCCGCAAAATGTGCCGCAGCGGCTCGGCGATGTCCGCCGGTGAAAGCGCCGCCGTCGCCACCTGATACAGCAGCGGCTGGAAAAGGTGGTGGTTGTGCCGGTCGAGCAGCGTCACCCGGACATTGTCCTTGCGCAGGGCCTTCGCGGCTTCGAGTCCGCCAAAGCCTCCGCCGATGATCACGACACGGGGCAGATTGCGCTGATGGATTTTCATAAGGGAAAGCCTGCGAACTGCGGCACTAAAACACACCGCGCAGGCGCTGTGAAACTTTTCACGACCTTCCCCCCGCCGTCATCCTGAGCGGAGCTTCGGTCGGCTTTGCGACCGAAGCTCAGTCGAAGGACCCCGGCGATTCCGTACGATACTGCCCGTGGCTTCGCGGGATCCTTCGACTGCGCTACGCCCGCCGTTCCGCCTACGCTCCGCTCAGGATGACATCTCATTTTGGTGCGCGCCGCCCCGCAAAACCTTTTGCGCGCCTTCCGCCCCGCGCCTACCCTCCGCGCTCCTATGCTCGACCTCGCCTCGCTCCCGGATGCCCACGGCCACTTCGGCCCGTACGGCGGCATGTTCGTCCCCGAGACGCTGATGACCGCCCTCAACGACCTCACCGCCGAATACATGGCGGCCCGCGAGGACGCCGAATTCCAGAAGCAGCTCGCGTGGCTCCTCCACGAATACGCCGGCCGGCCCACGCCGCTCTATTTCGCCGAGCGCCTCACCCGCGAGCTCGGCGGCGCAAAGATCTACCTGAAGCGCGAAGACCTCCTCCACACCGGCGCGCACAAGATCAACAACGCCCTCGGCCAGATCCTCCTCGCCCAGCGCATGGGAAAAAAGCGCATCATCGCCGAGACCGGCGCCGGCCAGCACGGCGTCGCCACCGCCACCGTCTGCGCGCGCGCGGGGCTGGAGTGCGTCATTTATATGGGCGCCGTGGATGCCCGGCGCCAGGCGCTCAATGTCGCGCGGATGAAATTTCTCGGCGCCAAAGTCGTGGAAGTCACCGCCGGCCAGCAGACGCTGAAGGAGGCGATCAATGAAGCCATGCGCGACTGGGTCACCAATGTCCGCACCACCCACTACATCCTCGGCAGCGCCCTCGGCTCGCACCCCTACCCGATGATGGTCCGCGACTTCCACCGCGTCATCGGCGACGAAGCGCACAAGCAAATCCTCGAACGCGAGGAACGCCTGCCCGACCTCCTCATCGCGTGCGTCGGCGGCGGCAGCAATGCCATCGGTCTCTTCTACCCCTTTCTAAACGACGACTCGGTGAAAATGGTGGGCGTCGAAGCCGGTGGCCGCGGCATCCGCGACGGCGACCACGCCGCGCGCTTCCAGGGCGGCAAGCTCGGCGTCCTCCAGGGCACCAAGACCTACCTCCTCGCCGACGACGACGGCCAGATCCAGCTCACGCACAGCGTCAGCGCCGGGCTCGACTACGCCGCCATCGGGCCCGAGCACGCCTACCTGCGCGACCAGGGCCGCATCACCTACGACTTCGCCACCGACGACGAAGCGCTCGCCGCCTTCCAGCGCCTGTCACGCACCGAGGGCATCATCCCCGCCCTCGAAAGCGCCCACGCCATCGCCCATGTGCTGAAAGTCGCCCCGCAGATGAAGCCCGACGAGATCATCGTCGCGAACCTCTCCGGCCGCGGCGACAAGGACGTGGCGCAAGCAGCGGAGATCCTGCTCGGCAAGTAGCGCCGGCCACACGCTCGGCGGCGGAAGCGTGCAGCAAAACCCGGAGGGGCGCGCTCCCAATCGGTCCACAGAATTAACGACCATGCGACCGCGCGCGGCCAGCCTGCTCGCCGAAGATGGGGACATGCGGGAGCATGTCCCTCCGTTTTTTCACGCCCTGCGGCGGCGCACCAGCAGTGGCAGCGCTGACAGCAGCGCGAGGACGCCAGCGGAAGGCTCGGGGACCGTGCTCGCACTAATCATCGCCGGATCGACGGTGAAGGCGAAGTTGGCGACGAGCGTGAGGGTGTCGAAGGCGGGCATCACCGGCGTGGTGCCGGAGCCGGCGACGCCGTTCACGGTCGCGGTGAATGCTCCCGGCGTGACGTTGTTGTAGGTATAAGTGACCGTATCGACCAAGCCGTTGGCCAGACTGGTGTAAGTGATGCTGCCGGTGAAATCGGCGAAGCCGCCAGGTTGGACGGTGCCGTTGAGGGTGAATGTGGGGAACTGGGTGGGACCTGCTGCGAAGCCGAGGATGTCGGTTTGGAATTCCACTACGGCGTTGAATTGGAGGATGGCCGAGCCGGTATTGCCGATGGCCTGCTGGACCATGGCGAGGGGAACGACGAGGTCGTAGGTCCCAGGGGTGAAGGTGGCGAAGATATCGCCCTGGGCATCGTCGTTGGTGGTGAGGTCGAGGGTGTAGGGGAGGCTGTTGAGGGCTCCATTCCACGGGGACGCCACCGGGGAGTTGTAGGTGCCGCCGTTGAGTGGGCCGTTGAAGGATGTGGCATCGCCAAAGCGGATGTTGGCGTTGGTGAGCCCGGTGGGGTTGATGCCGCTGAAGGCTGCGTGGCCGCTGGTGGGGAGGAGGAGGGCGGCGGCGCAGGCGGCGCAGAGGCTGAAGGAAAAGGGCAGGTTGGTTTTCATGGTGAAAGGCTCGGTTGCAGGGTGGGATTAGGCGCGGCGACGGCGGAGGCCGAGAAGGGCGCCGCCGCAGAGGGCGAGGAGGGCGCTGCCGGGTTCGGGCGCGGCGTAGCCCTGCGCGCTGAGGGTGGATGGATCGACCTTGAAGACGATGTTGCCGACCAGCGTGAGGTTCGATCCGACGGGGATGAGCGGGGTGAAACCATTCGTGGGCACGCCATTGACGGGCGCATTCACAAAGGCTCCCGGAGTCGTGTTGAGGTAATTGTAAGTCACCGTATCAAGGAGCCCCCCGACGTAGGCGGCATTCGAGTAGTCGTAATAGTCAATCGTGCCATTGACCGCCGCGAAGCTGCCCGCCGGCAGACCTACAGTGCCGCTGACGAGAAAGTTCGGGAACAGGGTGGCTTGCAGCGGCAGGGCGCTCGCAAGCGAGTACTCCACCGTGAACTGGAAGATCAGGAGCGCGAAACCCGACGTGGCATTGACCTGGGAGAGCTGGACGTTGTTCGGCAAGACCATGTAGTTCGCCCCCGCGAAGGTGGCCGTGATGTCGCCGGTCGCGAAGTCGAGGGTATTGGGATCGGGCGGAGTGACCAATGCGAACGGCGGGACGCCGGACCAAGGACTGATACCCTGCGTGACATTGGTCACGCCGGCGGGCGGCACGATCGAGTTGGTGTCATCGAACTGGATGGTCGCCCAGGAATTGGCGGAATTGATGCCGCTGATCTGTGCGTGGGCCGCGCTCCCGAGGAGGAGAACGGCTGCGACGCTAACCAGCACGGTAGTAACGAGGAAATGTCGGCTGTTGGTTTTCATTTAGTGCCTCAGGTGTGCGTCAATGTGTGAATGAGGGTCGCCTTTACGCTCTCCGCCGGCGCAGAAGCATGGGCAGGGAGGCAAGCAGGACGAGCACGCCGGCAGTGGGCTCCGGAACCATCTGTGACTCGGCGTGGATCTCGGCCGGATCCACGAGGAACGTGATCGAGCCGGAGAGAGTAAGAGTGGTATTGGCGACAAGCGCGGGGGTGGTGCCGTTGTTTGGCACGCCGGGGACGGTGGCGAGGAATCCACCGGGGGTGCTGAAGAGCTGGTTGTAGTTCACGGTTTCTACCGTGCTGATCGTGCCGGCAGTGTTCACGGCGTCGTAATTGATGAATCCACTGACAAAGGCGAAGCCGCCGGTCTGGACGGTTCCATTCACGCTAAAGCTGGGGAAAAGCGTGGCCTGGCTGGGCAGGCCGGCCCCGCCGAGCTGATACTCGATCGCAAAGGTGAAGACCAGTTGCGCGAAGCCCGTATTCAGGATGGCCTGATTGAGCAGCACATTGGCAAAATTGATCGCGTAGCTGTTCCCCGCGAACGTGGCGGTGACGTCGCCTTGCGCGGTATCGAGCGTGACGATGTCGGTCGTGAATGGGAGGGAGTGCGTGGCACCCGTCCACGGGGAGACCGTCGGAGTGATGTTCGTGATCCCCGGAAATAACGACGGATCAAAAGACGCAGTGTCGTCGAACTGAATCGCCGCGGAGGACGAGACGGAATTGATGCCCGTGATCTGCGCATGGGCACCGGCGGCGAGGAGGAGTGAGGCGGCGAGGGTGGTGAACGGGGTGGTTTTCATAAGGGGCAGGGCGGTTTTTGGGGGTTGGAGGTGCTTTTACCCCCGCCGCCGGCGGAGGAGCAGCGGGAGGGAAAGCAGGGCGAGGAGGGCGGAGGAAGGCTCGGGGACCATCTGGGAATCGGCGAACATGATGGCGGGGTCCACGACGAAGCTGAAATTGCCGTCGAGGGTGAGGGTGGAATTGGGGGCGAGGGTGGGGGTGATGCCAAACGTGGGGGTGCCAGGGACGGTGGTGGGGGGAAATGGTCCGGGGACGTTGAAGGTCTGGCTGTAGCTGACGGATTCGACGAGGTTGTTCAGGCTGTCGTAGTAATTCAGGACGCCGCCGAGGAAGGCGAAGCTGTTGATCTGGCTCTGGACGGTGCCGCTGACGGTGAAGCCGGGGAAGAGCGTGGCCTGGGAGGGGAGGCCAGCGCCGTCGAGCTGAAACTCGACGGTGAATTGGATGTGCATTTGGGCGTAGCCGGTGTTTCCGGTGCTTCCGAGGAAGCCCTGGTTGAGCGTGACGCTGCTGAAGTTGACGGCGTAGCTCGTGCCGGCGAAGGCGGCGGCGATGTAACCCTCGGCGTTGTCGCCGGTAACCGGATCGGAGGTCGGTGTCATCCCGAAAATGGCGCCGGTCCAGGGGCCGCTGGGGAGTGTCAAATTGGTCGTGCCTTGGTTATTCAATACGTCGTACGAGTTGGTGTCGTCGAAGTTCACCGAGGCCGAGGAAGCGCCGGCATTGATGCCGATGATGCCGGCATGGGCGCCGGCGGCGAGGAGCAGACCGGCGGTGAGGGCGGCGAGGGCGGAGCGGAGGGAATGGCTGGGGAGGGTTTTCATGGGGGGAGGTGTGGCGGTGATGGAAGGGGGGATGGACGCAGGGTCAAATCCGGCCTGACAGAGAAGGGGGGACGTCATGGGGGGGAATGACGCTCTTGTGTATTACGTGAGGTATTTGGCGTGGCAATAAAAACATTCGCACCCAGCGCTGTTTCCTTCGCGACATGCGCTTTTCCTTTCCAGCCCCATCAGCCCGCAGGAAGGGTTTGCACTTTCAATCCCGACTCCTACCCTGCCCCGCCTAATGAGAAGCATGACCGGCTATGGCCGGGGACAATCCAGCCACCATGGCGCGAAATTCAGCGTCGAACTCAACTCGGTGAACCGGAAGCAGAGCGATGTGGTGGTGACGCTGCCGCGGGAGCTGGCGGAGTTGGAGCCCCGCGTGCGGGACATGATCAATGCCGAGGTCTCGCGCGGGCGGCTGAATGTGGTGGTGGCCTGCCACCAGAGCGCATCCTCCGCGCAGAACCTGGCGCTCGATGCGGGGCTGGCGCGCACGTACTACCGGGCGATGCTCGATTTGCAAAAGGAGCTGCAGGCGGCGGGCGAGGTCAGCATCGAGACGGTGCTGCGCGCGCCGGGCGTCCTGCGGGTGCCGGAGGAGCAGTTTTCCGTGGATGAGGCGTGGCCGCATGTGGAGGCGGCGCTGAAAGAAGCGCTGCGCGATCTCGTGAAGATGCGCGAGGCCGAGGGAAAGCATCTCGCGAAGGATCTGATCCGGCGCGTGAAGCTGGTGCGGGATGCGGTGCGGAAGATCAAGGCGCTGCAGCCGGCGGTGGTGAAGAAGTACCGGCAGTCGCTGCACGACCGCATCGCGCGGGCGGGCGTGGACCTGCCGCTGGACGACGATCGGCTGGTGAAAGAGGTCATCTTTTTCGCGGAGAAGAGCGACACCGCGGAGGAGCTGACGCGGCTGGAGAGCCACTTCGTGCAGTTCGCGCATCACCTGCGGAAGCAGGAGCCGGTGGGACGCACGCTGGAATTCATGTGCCAGGAGATCGGGCGGGAATTCAACACGCTCGGCGCGAAGGCGAATGACGTGGAAATCTCGCAGTACGTGGTGGTGTGCAAGGCGGAGATGGAAAAGGTGCGCGAGCAGATCGCGAACATCGAATGAACCTGGAATTCCGACGCCGCGGCATTCTCTTCGTCGTGTCCGCGCCGTCGGGAGCGGGAAAGAGCACGCTGCTCAATGCGCTGAAGCCCGGCGCCGATTTTGTGTACTCCGTCTCCTGCACCACCCGAGCGCCGCGTCCCGGCGAGATCGACGGCGAGGACTATCACTTTCTCACTGCGGAGGATTTTGTGCAGAAGCTCGCGGCCGAGGAGTTCCTCGAATCGGCAGAGGTGCATGGCAATTTCTACGGCACGCTGCGTACCTCGGTGACCGAGCATCTCTCTGGCGGAGTGGACGTGCTCATCGACATCGACGTGCAGGGCGCGCGGACCATTCGCTGCGATGCGAACGAGGAAATCCGCAGCTCCATCGCAGACATTTTCATCATGCCGCCGAGTCTCGACGAACTGCGCCACCGTCTCGTCAAACGCGGAACCGAGACGCCGGAGCAGATCGAGATGCGCCTGACGAATGCCGCGACGGAGATGGAGGCGTGGCGCGACTATCGCTACACGCTGGTCAGCGGCTCGGTGGAGGAGGATCTGCAAAAATTCCGCGCGATCATGCGCGCCGAGCGCTACCTGAGCCGGAGGATGATTCTAGGATGAGAAATATCGAAATCCGAATGTCGAAATCCGAAACAAATTCGAAGAGGCGGCAAGCAGGGAAACATGCGGGCGCGCCCTCCCACCGTTTCCGGTATTTCCATCCTTTCCCCGTTTGTTTCGGATTTCGGATTTCGGATTTCGGATTTTCCACATGAGCGCTCCCGTCGTCATCGTGGGTGTCACCGGCTCCATCGCGGCCTACAAGGCCGCGGACCTTGTGAGCAAGTTGGGGAAGCAGGGCTTTGATGTGCATGTGGTGATGACGCACGGGGCGCAGGAGTTCGTCACGCCGCTGACATTCCAGACGCTGTCGAGGAATCCCGTCGTGACCAGCGTCTTTGGCAGCGGCGAATGGAAGCCGACGCACATCGACCTCGCGGATCGCGCGCATCTGCTGCTCGTCGCGCCGGCGACGGCGAACATCATCGCCGAACTTGCGCACGGCCTCGCCGGCAATCCGCTGTGCGAGATCGCGCTCGCCACGCTCGCGCCCGTGCTCATCGCCCCGGCGATGAATGGCAAGATGTGGCAGCACGCCGCGACGCAGGCAAACGTGGCGCTGCTCAAGTCGCGCGGCGTTGAATTCATCGGGCCCGAGGAGGGACTGCTCGCGTGCGGATACGAGGGACTCGGACGTTTGTGGAGCACCGATGACATCGTCGCGCGCGCGGTGCAGCTCATCGCCGCGAAGAAGTAGCGCTAAAAACTTTTCGCGCGATGCATGCGCGCGCAATTTTCCGCGCAGACCGCGCG
Organism: Chthoniobacter sp.; assembly: GCA_031411535.1. GTDB lineage: Bacteria > Verrucomicrobiota > Verrucomicrobiia > Chthoniobacterales > Chthoniobacteraceae > Chthoniobacter. The sequence goes on from JANOBH010000322.1 coordinate 22,174, forward strand.
CGGAAACTCACACCGGCGCGGAATCGGCATGGGCACAGCCTTTGCGGGTGACGATGAATTTCACAACGCGCGATTCGCCGCGCGAATCCGCGCGGAATTCCGCGCCCAACGAAAAAATAAATGCACGCGCAAGAAGAAATTCGTTGACCCGTTTCCGCATCTTAACTACGCACTCGCAGCAATCCGAGTGATGACATTCAACACACACTCCCAACATTTTCCTGTGACCCGCTACTGCGGATTGAAAGGGGGGATTTTAAATGGCGATTAAGAAAGCTCCTGCAAAAAAAGCCGTAGCCAAAAAAGCACCAGCCAAGAAATTGGCGGCGAAGAAGCCTGCGGCCAAGAAAGCTGCACCTGCTAAAAAGGCACCTGCTAAGAAAGCAGCTAAGAAGAAATAAGTACCGGTCCCCGTTACTATCACAAGTGGGAGGAGAATTCGTTTCTCCTCCCACTTTTTTTGTGGAGAATCCCCGGCTCCATCACCCGCCAATGCCCACCCACTCTTATCTCGCCGCCGCCGTGACCGCGGCGCGCGCCGCCGGCGGACTCCTCCGCGAGCACTTCGGCCAGCCGCTCGACGTGAACGAATTCCACGCGCACGATATCAAGCTCGATCTCGATGTGCGGGCGCAGGATCTTATCACCGCGCGGCTGCTCGCCGACTTCCCCGCCCACGCGATCTACGGCGAGGAGGGCATCGCCGGGGATCAGGCGAGCGACTTCCAGTGGATCGTCGATCCGATCGACGGGACGGTGAATTATTTCTACGGCATCCCGCACTTCTGCATCTCCATCGCGCTCCGCGAGCGCGGCGAAATCATCGTCGGCGTGATCTATGATCCGATGCGCGATGAACTGTGGGCGGTGGAGCGCGGCGCGGCGGCGACGCTCAACGGCAAGCCCATCGCCGTGAGCACGCGCACGCAGCTCGCGGACGCCACGCTGTCCGTCGGCTTCTCGAAATCGAAGGCGACCATTTCCGCCGGCCTGCCGCTCCTGGAGAAGTACGTGATGCGCGCGCGCAAGTGCCGGCTCATGGGCAGCGCTGCGCTCGACCTGGCGTACGTCGCGTGCGGGCGGCTCGACGCGTACATCGAGCAGTCGGTGAGTCTGTGGGACGTGGCCGCGGGCAAACTGCTCGTCGAGGCCGCGGGTGGAAAATTTGCGATGACTCCGCGCGAGGACAACCCCGACAAAATCTCCGTTGTCGCCTCCAGCGGGCGCATCGACCTCGAACTATGAACCTCACCGGCATCGGCTACGACGTGCATCGCTTCGCGGAAAACCGCGCGCTCATTCTCGGCGGCGTCGAGATCCCGCACACGCACGGCCTCGACGGGCACAGCGATGCCGATGTGCTCGTGCACGCCATCGCCGACGCCGTGCTGGGCGCGATCGGCGAGCGGGACATCGGCCACCATTTTCCAAACACTGATGAATCCATCCGCGGCATCAGCAGCATCGAGATTTTGCGTCGGGCGGGCGCGTTGGTGGGCGAGAAAGGCGGGCGCGTGATCAATATCGACGCCACGCTCATCGCCGAAGCGCCGAAGATCGGGCCGCACGTCGGGGAGATGCGCGAGAATCTGGCAGCGGCACTCGGGATTCCAGTCGCGCGCGTCGGGGTGAAGGCGACGACGAATGAGCGGATGGGCTTTCTCGGACGCGGCGAGGGCATCGCCGCGATGGCGGTGGCGAGCGTGACGCTGCCCGACTAGAAGGTTGTTGAGAACGATGTTTCCAAAACCTCCTTCTCCATCTCCTTCTTCCGCCCTTGGACATGAGAAGAAGAAGAAGGAGACATGAAGCGCATGTGCCGCATCGTGTTCCTCCCATTTCTCGCGCTGACGCTGCACGGCGCGGAGCCATTGGCGATTCCGTCTTTGCAGTTCTCCTCGTCCCGAAGCTCCAGCTTCGGCACGAGGAAAGTCATCGACCTTTCACCACCGACCCGGATACGCCTTTCGACGTGAAACCTTCGAGCCCACCGAACCGCTGGATGACTGCGGAGGTCCAACTCTGTGCGATCCCGACGACGGGAGGCCGGCAGCCTGCGCTACGGCAGGTAAATTCTCGAACATCGAATGGGGACTTCTATGGCGAATAACCAGACCGAACTCGACAATATCATCGCTACACTCAATGCTCAGGGCTCGCCTGCGGACATGCCGCAGGCGCGTGCGCCCATCGTGTCCAAGCGTGCCACAAGGCAGCTCAGGCCCGAGCGCTGGAGCGGGGGCACGCGGACGCCGACCGCCTCGGAGACAGCGTTTCGCCTCGGCGTGGACGGGCAGAAAGCAGGCGCCGGCCTTCTGGCCGACCCTTATGCGTCGAGGTTCGTGTATTTGGACAAGCCAGTTCACATCCGGCAGGAACCCTCTACTCTCGACCTGAGCCAGATCGACACGCACATCGCGCCCTCGAACAGCTGGGCCAAGATCCATCTCTACGAAGAGGGCGGCGCCTTCTACAGGACGCTGGTCTTTTACTACCTCTGGCGTAATGAGAGCCTCACTCCCGTCGTCATCAGCGCAAGCGCGCCTTTGGTGATGTCGGGCTCGTGCTCCGCCACCGGCTCGGCGGGGTTCTTCGGAGGAAATTTGTCAGAGGTTTCCGTGGGCGCCCAACTGGCCCCGCAACGGTGGATCGGATGGGGCGTCGATCCTGGCACCGGCCTGCATCTCGACAAAACCTTCATCATCTCTCAGGAGCAATCCCAGTGGGCGACGATTTCCTTCCTGACGGCGAGGGGAGGCTGGGGTTTCGGCAGTGCCTTTACGGTGTCGCAGACCTTCGACTTCCAGCACTACAATCCCCACCTCACATCGCTGATGATCCCGGGCGGGGCATCGATCATGTTTAGCGTCGTCGTTCGGTTCAGTGGCACCACCGAGGGCAACAGCCTGACCGACCAGATCTGGGCTGCGTTCGACAATCAGGGCGTGTTCTCGCCTTACATGTTGCTGACGGTCCGGTCGCCGGCGTGAAAGCCACCCGGAGGTGGAGGCACTTCGAATCGCAGCAGCGAGCGCGTTCGGCGTTACGCTCCGCATCTTGCGATCCGCTTCACCCTCGTTCCTAAAGTGTGGCTTTGAGAACGCAAGCCGGACAGGGGAAACTCTGTTTCGCGGGAGGAGGCAAGCGGGGTCGGCTTTAGAATTTCGATCTTGCCGAACAAGGTAGCGGGGCACCCGAGCTAAAGCCGACCCCCTGCTGACTCAGCTTCCCAGCCCCCTCGGCCAAGATCCTTGCGGCGGGACGCGGAACCGGATTTATAGGGCGCATGCGCCCCTTGTCGCTCATCCCTTTCCTCGCGCTGACGCTGCACGGGGCGGAGCCGGTGGCGGTTCCGCCGATGCAGTTCACGCATCGCACGCTGGCGAACGGGCTGGAGGTCTATGCGGTGCCGGATCACACGACGCCGACGGTGGCGATCAATGTGTGGTATCGCGTCGGGTCGAAGGACGATCCGGCGGGGCGGAGCGGGTTCGCGCATCTTTTCGAGCACATTATGTTCAAGGGCACGAAGCACACGAAACCAGAGACGATCGACCGGCTGACGGAGGACGTGGGCGGTTTCAACAACGCCTACACCGCGGACGACGTGACGGTGTACTACGAGGTCGTGCCCTCGAATCATCTGGAGCGGCTGCTCTGGGCCGAGGCGGACCGGATGGCGACGCTCAATGTGGACGAGAAGAACTTCCGCTCCGAGCGCGAGGTGGTGAAGCAGGAGTATCTGCAGCGCGTGGAGGCGGAGCCTTACGGGAAGTTTGGCGAGGAGATCATCAAGAAATCCTTTGCCGAGCATCCGTACAAGCGCCCGACAATCGGCAACATCCCGGAGCTGAACGCCGCGACGATCGAAGACGTGCGCGCCTTTCACTCGACCTACTACCGGCCGGACAATGCGACGCTGGTAGTCGTCGGCGATTTCGAGCAGGCGCAGTTCGATGCCTGGGTGGACAAATACTTCGCGCCGATCCCGAAGCCCGCCGCGCCCGTGCCGCGGGTGACGGTGAAGGAGCCCGCGCGCGCAAAGGAGCAACGGTTCACGGACTACGATGCGAGCGTGCCGCTGCCGGCGGTCGCGGTCACTTTCCTCGGCCCCGCGGCGCGGAGTGAGGACGCGCTGGCGCTGGAGGTCGCGCAGGAAGTCCTGGCGGGCGGCGACTCGTCGCGCCTCTACCGGCAGCTCGTCTATGAGAAGCAGCTCGCGCAGAGCGTGGAGTTCAGCGCCGATCTGCGGGAGGACGTGGGGCTGCTCGTTTTCCAGGTCGTGCTCGCGAGCGGAAAAAAGGTCGCCGAGGTGGAGCGCGCGCTTTTCGCGGAGATCGAAAAATTCGCGGCGCTGCCGGTGAGCGACGCCGAGCTGGCGAAGGCGAAGAACCGGCTGCTGACCGCGCGGCTGCATGAGCGGGAGACCTGCGAGGGGAAAGCGAGCGCGCTGGCGCATGCGGTGATCGTGCTGGGCGATGCGCGGCGCGCGGACATGGATCTCACGCGGTTGCAGAGCGTCACGGCGGCGGATATCCAGTGGGCGGTGCGGGCGATTTTCACGGAGCAAAACCGGCTGGTGCTCGAGTGTCTGCCGGAAACGATGAAGGGGGCGAAGAAGTAGATGCGCGGGCGTCCTGGGCGGAAAAGCAGCTTGGGCTTCAGCCCAAAGTCGCGGCTCTTTGGGCTGAAGCCCAACCTACTTTGGGGGGCGCTGATTTTGATGTCGGGCGTCGTTGCTCCTGCCCAGGATGACGGCGTCACGATGCCGCCACTGCCGGGCGAGGCGCGTGCGATCAGGCTTCCCGAGCCGGTGGAGAAGACGCTGGCGAATGGGCTGCGGGTCATTGTCGTCGAGCGGAAGGGGCTGCCGATCCTTTCGGCGCAGCTCGTGATCCGGAGCGGCGGCGAGGTCGATCCGGCGGGCGGCGCGGGGGCGATGGAGATGACGGCGGCGCTGCTGATGCGGGGCGCGGGGAAGCGCAGCGCGCCGCAGCTCGCACAGGCGATCGAGGCGCTGGGCGCGACGATCGAGACCGGTGCCGGCTGGGACGCGACCTCGGCGAAGGTTTCGATCATGTCCGCGCAGGCGGCGGCGGGGCTGGAGATTCTGAGCGACGTGGTGCGGCGACCGGCGTTTGCAGCAGCGGAGATCGAGCGGCTGCGCGCGGAGACGCTCGATGAACTGCGGGTGCGGATGGAGGAGCCGGGCACTGTGGCAAAGGCGGCGGCGGCGCGCGTGATTTTCAGCGACGGCCCGTATGCGCACATGCTCGGCGGGACGCCGAAAAGCGTGGCGCGCATCACCCGCGCACAGATCGCGAAGCTGCACGCGACATATTTCCGGCCGGACAATGCGGTCTTCGTCATCGTGGGCCATGCGAGCGCGGCGCAGGCTTTCGCCTGGGCGGAGCAGTTTTTCGGCGACTGGAAAAAGCCGGCGTCCCCGCTGCCGGCGCTGCCGGAGGTGCCGGCGCCCGCGAAACCGCGCGTGGTCATCATCGACATGCCGAATGCGGGGCAGGCGGCGGTCGTCGTCGGGAAGTCGGCAATCGCACGGAAGGCGGCGGACTATTACCCCGGCGTCGTCGCGAGCGCGGTGCTGGGCGGCGGATACAGCGCGCGGCTGAACGCGGAGATCCGGGTCAAGCGCGGGCTGACATACGGAGCTTCCAGCGATCTCGGTGCGCGGCGGCTGGCCGGCGCCTTTACCGCGGTGGCGCAGACAAAGAACTCCGCCGGCCCGGAGGTCGCGACGCTCATGCGGGCCGAGTTGGACAGGCTCGGCGCGGAGCCCGTGGCCGCGGATGAGCTGACGCCGCGGACCAGCACGCTGACCGGCGAGTACGGCCGCTCGCTGGAGACGAATGACGGCCTGGCCGCGCGGCTCGCGGGCTGGGCGGCGCAGGATGTCCCGCTCGGCACGCTGAACGCATTCGTGCCGGATGTCCTGGCGGTGAAGCCGGACGCGGTGCGGAAATTTGCGCGGGAGCATCTGCGCGGAGCGGACACGAGCGTGGTCATCGCCGGACATGCGGAGAGCATGCGCGCGGCGCTCGGCGAGGTTTTCAAGGACGCGGAGATCATTCCGCAAAAGGGGCTCGACCTCGACAGTGCCGGGCTGGGCGGCTCAAAGGGAGCAAAGAGCCGGGGTCCAGGCGCTCCGCGATGAGTCGGCCCGGGAGTGTTTTTTTTTGACGCACGGAGGCCCATGCGCCAGATAGCACGGCCATTATCCGCTTAAGTGCTTCCGCGATCCTGAGTGCGCGGCCGTTTCGTCCAGCCAAAGGCGCTCCCAGACCCGCATCCGCCCCGTCCCTTTTTCCCAACATGCCCATCCCCTTGAAGCCCACCCGCCGGCGCAGGCCGTCGATTCTCGCGCACTCGGTCGGCGCGCTCCTCGCCATCACCGCCCTCGTGCCGGTGGCGCAGGCGGGCCAGATCTGGGATGGCGGCGGGGGAAACGGTCTGTGGAGCAACAGCGCGAACTGGAATCTGGACACGCCGCCTGCTTTCGGCACCCCGATCGAATTCGGCGGCCTCCTCCAGCTCCTCTCAAGCAACGACGCCACCGCGAGCGTCGCGGGCATCACATTCAACGCCGGCGCAGGGGCCTTCACGCTGAGCGGCATGGCGGTGACGCTGACCGGCGGCCTGCTCAACAGCTCGGCCAGCGCGCAGACGGTTTCCTTCACCTCCATCACGCTGGGTGGCGCGCAGACTTTCAACGCGAGCACGGCCGGCCTGACGGTGACCACGAATGTGGGTCTGGGCGCGAATACCCTGACCATCGACGGTGCGAATGACACGACCTTGAACGGGATCCTCACCGGCACCGGCGGGCTGATCAAGAATGGCGGGGGCATCCTCCGGCTCGCCGGAATTAACGACTATAGCGGGACGACGCTTCTCAATGAGGGCGTCCTGCAGTCGCTCGCGCCGGCTGCACTCAGCCTGAACTCGGACTTCACGGTGACAGGTACGGGCATCCTCGACCTCGCGGGCAGCGACAGCACCATCCAGGCGCTGAATGACGGCGGCATGACCACGGGCCGGGTATCGAACAGCGCCGCGACTCCCGCCACGCTGACGCTTGGGAATAATGGAGCCAGCGGGAGCTTCGGCGGAACGATCGAGGCATTCGGCGCCGGACCACTCGGCATCACGAAGATCGGCGCGGGCACGCAGACATTGTCCGGCGATAACACGTACACCGGCCCCACCACCGTCAACGGCGGCACGCTCAAGGCCGGGGTCGCCACGCTCGCAAACATCAGGGGCGCGTTCGGCGTGAACTCGGCTGTGACCATGGCCAATGTGGCCGGCGCGACTCTCGACATCACCGGTTTCGACACGCAGATCGGCTCCCTCACCGGCGGCGGCGCGCTCGGCGGCAATGTCACGCTCGGTGCCGCCAAGCTCACGCTGGGCGCCGACAATACGAGCCCGGCGGCCTATGCGGGCGCGATCTCCAGCACGGGAATGCCGGCCATCAGCGTGGTCAAGATCGGCACCGGCACGCTGACCCTTTCCGGCAGCAGCACCTACACCGGCGCGACGGTCCTGGAAAGGGGCGGGCTCTTTGCCAACAGCAACACGGCGCTCGGCGCCGGCACGCTGCGGATCACCTCCGCAGGCGGGGCGACGACCCTCGGCAGCGATGTCGTCGGCACGGCGCTCGCGAATCCGATCTCGGTGGAGTCGAATTTTTCCCTCGTCGCGCCCGCCAGTGGAAATCATGACTTTTTCCTCAACGGCACGATGGATCTCAACGGCGCCACCCGCGTGCTCACAGGCCGGACGCATCAGGGGCAGTTCCACTTCGGCGGAGTCATCAGCGACGGCGGCCTCACGCTCGCCACGGCGGGCCTGGCCGCCGGCACGCCCGGGAACGACCCCTACGTGGCCTTCATCTTCGACAGCGCGGCGACCCACACCTACACCGGGCTCACGACGGTGGGCACCGGAGCGTATCTTGTCTTCCAGTCCGCCAGCGAAAAGCTGATCGGTGACGTGCTCATCGAGGGAAACGGCGTCGTCGATTATCTCGGCTTCTCGAACCAGATTTCGAACACTTCGAAAGTCACCGTCAACAGTGTCGGCAGTTCGATCCTGGGCGGCACGGTCTTTCAGGGTCTCGAGCTGTTTAATAACAGCGACACCATCGGCTCGCTCTTCGGGACGGGCACCGTGGGCCTCGGCGACGGCTCGCTCACGGTCGGCGCGGGAAATTTCACCGGCGTCATCACCGACGGCGCGCGCGGCGTTTTGCCCATCGGCGGGAGTTTTACCAAGAACACCGGCGGCACGCTCACACTCGCCGGGGCCAATATCTACACCGGAACCACGACCGTCACGGGCGGCACGCTCAATGTCACCGGCAGCCTCACAAGCACGACCGTCAATGTCAGCGGAGGCACCTTCATCGCGGGGAAAGGCACGGCGCTCGCCCCTGCCGCGGCGGTCACCGTCGCGACCGGCGCGGGCTTTGAGTATCACGCCGTCGCCAATGCGCCGCTGACCATCGGCACGCTGACTTTGAACGCCGGCCTCGGCACGACCATCGGCGGCTCCATCGGCTCCACGCTGACAGGCGCGGAGATCATCGTCACCGGCGATGTCATCCCTACGGCCGGAGCGATCAGGGTAAACGTCTTCGGAGTCCCCGGCGTCGCCACCGGGACTCCGGGCACGTACACCCTGCTGACCGCGGGCGCCGGCAGCATGCTGAATGTGGGCACGACCTACACGATCGGCGATGTCTTCAATGCCACCAATTTCACGGTCAGCGCCGTCGG
>JANOBH010000323.1:0-22385 GCA_031411535.1 Chthoniobacter sp.
ACGAGGCGGACGACGAGATCGCCGCGCGAGCCGGAGTTCAGCGAGGGGATGCCTTTGCCGCGCAGCTTAAAGGCCGTGCCGCTCTGGGTGCCGGCGGGCACCTTGAGCTGGGCCTGGCCTTCGAGCGTCGGCACATTCAGCTCGCCGCCGAGCGTGGCGATGCTGAAGGAGACGGGCACTTCGCAGAAGAGGTTGTTCTCCTCGCGCTCGAAAACCTCGTGCTCCTTGATATGGATGACAACGTAGAGATCGCCGGGCGGGCCGCCTCGCAGGCCGGCTTCGCCATTGCGGACGCTGCGCAGGCGCGAGCCGTCCTCGATGCCGGCGGGGATTTTCAGTTTGATCCGCGTCGGCGCCTCGGCGCGGCCTTCGCCGTTGCATTTCCGGCACGGCCTGTCGATGACCTGCCCCGTGCCGCGGCAGCGCGGACACGTCTGCGAGACCTGGAAAAATCCGCGCGAGCTGATGACCTGGCCGCGTCCTCCGCAGTCGCGGCATGAGACGGCCTGCGAGCCTTTCTCCGCGCCGCTCCCGTGGCAGACGGTACAGCCTTCCAGCTTGCTGACTTCGATTTCCTTGTCGCATCCAAACGCCGCCTCTTCGAGGCGGATCTGCATGTCGTAGCGCAGATCGGACCCGCGCTGCTTCCCGTCCCGCGACTGAGGCTGAGCGCCCTGCCCGCCGCCGAAGAACTGCTCGAATATCCCGCCACCGCCCCCCGCGCTCTGGCCGAAGACCTCGCGAAAAATATCAAACGGATCGTGCCCTCCACCGCCTCCTCCGCCCCGCGCGCCGCCGCCCTGCGCAAAGGCCGCGTGCCCGAACCGGTCGTAAGCGGCGCGCTTTTCCGCATCCATGAGGATCTCGTAGGCCGAGCCCAGCTCCTTGAATTTCTCCTCCGCCGAATGATCGCCCGGATTTTTGTCGGGGTGAAATTTCACCGCGAGCTTCCGGTAGGAGCGTTTGATTTCGTCCCCGGACGCCGTGCGGGTCACCTCGAGGATTTCGTAGTAGTCGCGCTTGGTCATGCGGGTTCGGGCCTACTTCGCGGCTGGCGGTCCCTTCGACACCACCACCGTCGCGGGGCGCAGCAGCCGGTCGCGCAGTTTGTACCCGCGGCGGAGTTGCCGGACGATCGTGCCCTCGGGCGCGTCCGCGCTTTCCTCCTGCGCCACGGCCTCGTGCAGATTCGGGTCAAAGGGCTGGCCCTCGCCATTCACCGGCTCGACTCCGCTGCCGATGAGGAAATCGGCAAGCTGTTTCGCGACCATGTCCATGCCCGTGAGGATCGGCGAATCCGCTGCGTCCGCGCGGGCCGCGTTCAGGCCGAGTTCGAAGTTGTCGAGGACCGGGAGGAGGCGGTCGAGGAAGGAGACATTGGCGAACTTGATCGCGTCCTCCTTTTCGCGCGCGGCGCGCTTGCGGAAATTCTCGAAGTCCGCCTGGCTGCGCAGCGCGAGGTCGCGGAATCGCTGGAGATCGGCCTGCATCTCGGCGACAAGCGACTCTTCGGTGGCCTCGGGTTTGGTTTCGGGCGCTTCGTCGGTGGTGGAATTGGTGTCGGTGCTGTCTTGGCTCATGGGTTGCTTTTTCGGATGACGATCAATGTGATGTCGTCGTGCTGCGGATGGCTGCCGACGAACGCCCGCAGGTCGTCCGTGAGCTTGGTGATAATCGCGGCGGCTCCTTCGGTCGCGCTCGCCTGGATTGATTTGATCACTTGGGCCATCCCGAATTCATCGCCCGCCGCGTCGAGCGCATCGGTCACGCCGTCAGTGTAAAGGATCAGGCAGTCATCGGGCTCAAGCGTCAGGGAAAAATCGGACGTGACCCTATTGAACACGCCACCGCTGTCAATGCCCAGGGCCATGCCCGGCGGGTTGATCTTCGAGACGCTCCGGTCGCGCGCGGTGTAGAGCAGCGGCGCGTCGTGCCCGGCGCGGCTGAGGGTCACGACGGGGCTGCCGTTCTCGATGAGCGCGTAGGCCATGCTGATGAACATGTCCTCCTTGATGTCGGGAAAAAGCTGCGCATTGACCGCCCGCAGCGCGTTCGCTGGCGAGAGTTCGCCGGCGGCGTGAGACTGCAGCACGCTCCTGCACATGGCCATGATCAGCGAGGCCGGCACGCCCTTTCCCGAGACATCCGCGATGGCGATGCCGTGGTGGGTGTCGTCCACGCGGATGTAGTCGTAGTAGTCGCCGCTGACCTGCTTGGCGGGAATGTTGATCCCCGCGATCTGGAAACCGTCGATCTCCGGCTCGCTGGCCGGCAGGAGGATGCGCTGGATCTCGTAGGCGACAGCCAGGTCCTGATCGAGGCGCTTTTTCTCCGCGGCTTCGGAAAAGATGATCGCGTTGTAAAGCGCGAAGGCCGACTGCTCGGCGATCGCCTTAAAGATCTGAAACTCCGCCGACTGGAATGCCTCGCTCTCCGGTCCGCGCGCGATGGCGAGCACGCCGAGATTCTGGTCGCCGTACTTGAGCGGGCAGAGCATCGCGCTCGTCACCTTCAGCGGGCCAGCGCGCAGCGGGGCCAGGCGGCCATCCTCGCCGCGCAGCAGCAGCGGTTCCTTGTCGCGCCAGACCGCGCCGAGCGTCCCTTCATTGGCCCCGACCGCGTGGATCCGCACATGACTCGCCCAGGAGAATCCCGGCTCCGTAATGACGGCCTCCGGCACCTCGTAAAACGGCGGACAATTCCGCGTGGCGAACGCGGGTCGCAGCGCTTCGCTCGGACGGTCGATGAGGTAGAGCGCACCGCCATGTGCACCGAGGATCCGCAGCGCGCCCTCGACAATCAGCACATGGAGATCGGAGGGCTTGCTCGTGTCCGACAGCGCGGCGCCGAGCCCGTGGAGGAAGTCGAAGACCCGCGTTTCCTCAAGCTGGATCTTTTCCCGCGCCCGCCGCAGCGCCACGATCATCTCCCGCTGCCGCCGATACACGTAGATGAACGTGCCCGCCGTCACCACGAACAGCGAAAGAAAAATGGCGGACCACATCAGCGCCTAACGGACGAGGTGCAGATCCTGTTTCAGGTACTCGATCACATCCTTGAACTTCGCGGCATTCGCCGCGTCCGCCTCGACACATGCCTCGTGTGCTTCGAGCATGGTCTGCGCTTGCGTGACTTTGTCGACAGGGGCGCCCGCGAGCGGCTCCTGCTTCACCGGCTCCGCGGCCACCGGCGCGCCGTCGAGCACGATGGTGAAAAGCTGATCGAGCCCGAGATTGGTGAGCAGATCCCGGTTGCGCTCATTGAGATTGATGACCCGCAGTTCCCCCTGCCCCAAGCCGCGCAACCCCAGCCCGACCGAAGCCAGCGTCCCCATGAAGGTCGAATCCATCACCGGACAGTTCCGCAGATCGACCACGAATTCCCGGTAGCCCCGGTTGATCATCTCCTTGGAAAATTCCTTCAAGCCCGTGCTGTTCAGGAACGAACCCTTGCCCTCGACCCTCACCCACACCGTACGGTTCGCAGTGCCGACAAGAATGGAAGGATTCGCGGTCACGGTCTGATAGGGATTCGAATGCCGCCGCGCGCACCGATGCGCGCGCCGCACATTTTCGACGGAGCGACAATACGGCCTGACGATGACTTTTTCATCTTTCGATCAGTTCCAGAGGAACGACTGATTCAGCCCGACGATCTTCCCATTCTCGATCAGCAGCGCGCGCCAGCCCGTGATCTTGCCCTCCTGCTTGTAGTCGTCGCCGATGATCTGGAAGTCGGTTTTGACCGAGCCTTTGACGTCCTTGTAAAAATACTCCTTCGCCTGCACATACGCGCCGAGCTTCTGCTGGCGGTACTCCAGCCGGATCGTCACATCCGCCGGCCGTTTCACCCGCCAGAAAAACGTGAAGTAATGCCCGTACCGCTGCTGCCGGTCGTAGTCCGACACCGCGCCGAAATTGATCCGCTGCCGCTCGAAGGCGATCATCTGGTCGAGCGTCGGCTTTTCGAGGAGGGGGTCGTTCAGGAATGTCTTGGTCTTGCGAAATTGGAAGGCGTCGTCCAAAGCCAGCGGCAGGACCTTGGCCTTGTCGAGCTGCCGCACCGGCTCGGCCGCGGGGCTGGCCGCCGCGCATCCCAGCACGACCAGCATGATTAAGATTCGGTTCATTGGGACGGAAAATTAAGCGGCGGCGCGGGGCAGTGTCAATCATCGCACCGGACCTGCCGGCACCTCGCGCATTTGCTTTGCCGGGTCTGACGCGCTCCGCTCCCATCTCGTTCGATGCAAATGTGCGCCGGTGCCTTCCCATGATTCCGATCCGCTACCACCGCGGCCTGGAACTCCCCGCCCACGGATTCTGGCTCGACCCGCACTGCGCCCGGCCTTTCGCCTTCGTCTCCCACGCGCACAGCGACCACATCGCTTCGCACGCCGAAATCGTGGCCAGCATCGCCACCGCGCGTCTCATGCGGGCGCGGCTCGGCGGCCGGCGGCGCGAGCACCTGCTGGAGTTCGGCGAAAGGCGGGAGTTTCGCGACTTCGCGATCACGCTGCTCCCGGCCGGGCACATCCTCGGCTCCGCGCAGTCCTTCGTGGAAACCGGCGCGGGCTCCCTCCTCTACACCGGCGATTTCAAACTGCGCCCCGGCCTCGCCGCCGAGCCTGCGGAGTGGCGGCACGCCGACACGCTCATCATGGAGACGACCTTCGGCCTGCCGAGATACCGCATGCCGCCGACCGCCGAAGTCATCGCCCAGATCGTCGCCTTTTGCCGCGAAGCGCTCAGCGACGGCGCCACGCCCATGCTCCTCGCCTACTCGCTCGGAAAGGCTCAGGAAGCCGTCTGCGCGCTCCTCGCCGCCGGGCTCACACCGATGCTGCACGACGCCGTTTTCAAAATGACCGAACTGCACCGCGAACTCCGGCCCGGCTTCCCCGCCGGCTACGTCCGCTTCGCCGCGGAGGATATCGCGGGCAAGGTCCTCATCTGCCCGCCAAACGCGAAACCGTCCGCCGCGCTCGCCCATCTCCCGAAGCCCCGCACCGCCGTGCTCACCGGCTGGGCGCTCGATCCCCGCGCAAAGTACCGCTACCGCTGCGACGCCGCGTTTCCCCTCACCGATCACGCCGACTATCCCGATCTGCTCCGCTACGTCGATCTCGTCCAGCCGCGCCGCGTCCTCACGCTGCACGGCTTCGCCGCCGACTTCGCCGCCGACCTGCGCGAGCGCGGCGTCGAGGCATGGGCGCTCAGCGGGGACGACCAGCTCGAGCTCCCGCTCCACGACCGCGGCCGCCGCACGCTCACATCCTAGTCCACCGCGATCCACCGCAGCCCGAGCTGGAGCCAGAGCGGGATCGTCAGCAGCCCGACCGCCGATGTCGCCAGGATGATGCGCAGCGCCGTGCCGGGGTCGCCGCCATAGTGCTTCGCCAGGATCACCGGGATCACCGCGCACGGCATCGCCGCCTGCACGAGGATGACGCGCCGCAGCTCCACCGGACACGGCAGCCACCGCGCCAGTGCGAGCATCAGCAGCGGCAGCACGCCGAGCCGCAGCAGGCACGCGCCGAGGGAGGCGGGCACGTTCGTTTTGAAATTCAGATCCCGCATCTGATCGGCAAAGGTCGCGCCCGTGAGGATGAGCCCGAGCGGGATCGCCGCAGCGCCCAGCTTGTGCACCGCCTCGAGCGCAAAGCCCGGCAGCCACGCGTGCGCCCCGGCGAAGTGCAGCGCCAGAGCGAACAGGATCGTCACCACCGGCGCATTAAAAACATGCGTCCACGCACGCCTCGGCGATGCCCCGCTGATGAGCATGATGCCCAGCGTCCACAGCGCCGTCTCGACGCCGAGATTGTGGATGAAAAGCACCGCGCTCGTCCGCTGGTCGGCGTGGTCAAACAGCTTCTGGATCAGCGGCAGCGCGATGTACCCGTAATTGTAAATGCCCGTCGTGAACGCAAACGTCCGCCGCTGCCGCGGATCGCGCACGCCGAAGAGCGGCGCCGCCAGCAGGCACAGCCCGTAGCCCAGCGCCACGGTCGCAAAGCCCGCCGCGGGCGCGAGCAGGATATTCCCCGCCTGGTCGAGCGCGCGGTTGTCCAGAATCGTGTCGAGGATGAGACACGGGAAAAGCAGGTTCACCACGACCCTCAGCAGGCTCGCATCCGCCTCCTCGCTCAGCCAACCGATCCGGCGAATCCCCCAACCCGCACCGACGATCGCAAACACCGGCGCGACGGCCAGCAGCAGCGGGAGATAATCGTTCATCCAGGGAGCCGCTCCGTGCCTCGCGCTGGGCTCACTTTTTCTTCTTTCCCATCAGCGGGAATTCCTTCGTCAGCGCCGCCAATTCCAGCTCCGTCAGGCCCCGCGGGATCGTGATGATCCCGTCGCGCACCGGCTTGTCGATGATCATGTCGATCACCTGATGCACGCCATTTTTCGTGCTCACAAAAACCACCATCGAACTCCCGCGCCGGTCCGTGCTCACGGTTTCGAGACGGAAGCGTCCCGACTCGTCCAGGGTGAACGACGCGCCCCACGAGCCATCCGCCGCTTGAAACGGATAGATTGCCTTGATGTTCCGCTCATGCACCGCCGGGATCTTCTCGATGTGCGCCGCGCGCTCCGGAAAGTGGAGCTGGACCGGGGTGGAAAACGACGCCCCGTCGCGTGCATTCGCCTCCGCGTAAAAGCGCACGCTCACCGACGGTTTGCGCGCCATGCCGAGGCAGGCGAGCGCGAGCAAGGCGGGGAGAAAGCGGAGCGCGAATTTCATGGCCGGCGAGTCTCGCGGCACGGGATGCCATTTGCCAACCCCCAATCGTCCCATTACATGAGCGCGATGAAATTCCGCCCGCTTCTCCCCGCCCTGGCCGCGCTTTCGCTCACCGCGCACGCCGCCGAGGAGGTGCCGCCCGCCCCGCCGAAACCCACCCTCATCCACCGCCTGCTGCACCCCTTCGGCGGCGCAAAGGAGCCGGTCACGCCGAAGGTGAAATCCGTCAATTTCAAGCAGCTCACCATGACCGTCACGGCCGAACCCGCCGCGGTGAAGCTCCCGGAAAACCGCGAGGTCAAAGTCGCCGTGACCCTCGCGAACAAGGGAAAGACCCTCGTGCAGCTCGACTTCCCGACGACCCAGCGCATCGAGGTGCTGGTCAAAAACAAGGCTGGCAAGCGGGTGCTGCAATGGTCCGAGGACCAGTCCTTCTCGAACGACCCCACCCTCGTCACCATCAATCCCGGCGAGCGCCTCGAATACGCCGCGACCGTCTCCACGCGCGACTTCACCGCCGGCGAGACCTACACGATCGAGGCCTTCTTCCCAAACTTCGATCCCCTCCGCAAATCCCTCACGCTCACGCCTGGGAAGTAAGCGGTGAACATCCCATCCGCCGGAAAGAACGCACTCAAACGCCCGTCATCCTGAGCGGAGCGTAGGAGGAAAGGCGGGCGGAGCGCAGTCGAAGGACCCCGCCATTCACATTCAACGCCGCACGGTATCGCCGGGGTCGTTGCCTCCCCGCCTCCGCCCTCCCGGCTGTCTCGCGGACTCGGCTCGACTCCGTTCCGTTTGCAGAGCCAAACCGAACTCCGCTCAGGATGACACCCGCATCGCGGCCGCCCTCCCCTCAGCGCTGATAGATCGGCAGAAAGTGATTCTTCACCGCGAGGCTGAGCACAGCCATCGAGGTCGCGTACACCTTGCCGCCCTGCCGCTCCTCGCCATTCATCCCCTCCCACCAGCCCTCGCGCGACTGCAGCGGCAGCAGCAGCTCGGACACGACCTTTGTCCCCTCCTCCGCATGCTTCCCGCCGCGCTGGTACATGCCCTGCGCGTAGTAGTAGGTGGTGTAAAAAAACCAGCGCTCACCCTGCCGCACGCCGTCCCGGAGCAGGCGCTCCGCGGCTCCGATCGTCTCCTCCGCCTCGTATTCGCCGCAGACCTGCATCGCCAGCAGACCCTCCGCAGTCGTCGAGATTTCGCGCCCCGCGCCCTGATAGCCAAAGCCTCCCGGCCGGCCTTTCCCTTTCCTGTCCCCCTCCGGCGAGTAAAGCCCCTTCATGTATTTCACCGCATCGTCGATCGCCTGCCGCGGCACGTCGATGCCCGCATTCTTCGCCGCGCGCAGCGCCATCGTCTGCCACACGGTCACGGACATGTCCGAGTCGCCCGCGTCCGGTGAGTAGCGCCAGCCGCCCGCGTTCGCGTCGTTCTTCCGCACCTTCTGCGCGCGCAGGATCAGGTCCAGCGCGAGCCGGCATTTCTCGCGGATGATCTCGTCCTGCTTCACATCCCCCCCCATCCCGAGCATCTCCGCGAGCATCAGCGTGATGATGCCGTGGCCGTACATCCTCGAGCCGTCCGCCTGTCCAAAGTAGCCGTCCTTCGTCTGCCCCTCGGGCCGCAGCACGAATGCCAGCGCCTTTCGCATCGCCTGCCCCTCCGGCGTCGGATCGCCGGGCTGATGCCCGCACGAAGCCAGCGCCAGCACCGCCAGCGAAGTCATCGCCGTCTCATTGCGCTGCTTGTTGTGAATCCCGCCATCCGCCAACTGCTGCGAGAGCAGATAGCCCGTCGCCTTTTTCAAAGCATCATCCACCTTCCCCTGAGCCCGCGCCGCTTTCGGAAAAAAGCACGCACCCGCGAGCGCCACCACGCAAGCCCAGCGCGCGACTCCGCGGCCAATCGAAAATCGAAAATCGAAAATCGAAAATCCAATCATGGCTTCTTCGATTTCTCCGCGATCACCCGGTAATACGTCTCGATCTGGTTGCGATACTCACCCGCCACGCCTTCGCGCTGCCCCTGCGTGAGCTGCTCCGCCATCTTCTTCGGCAGCTTGCCCCATTCCCCGTTCTTGTTCTTCGCGTCGGCCAGTGCGCCGTGCGCCATGCCCGCCGCCTGCGCCTGCGCGCCGCCTTTCGACATCGCCTGCTGCCCGCCCTGCGCCATCGGCCCGCCCGGCTGTTCGGAAGCCTGCTCGGAGCGGCCGGCCTTCATCGCCGCCGCCGCCGCCTGCGCCGCGGCCGCCATCGCGGACTGCGCCGCGCTCTGCGCCTCACCCTGGCCCGGCTGCTGGCCCTGCCCAGGCTGCTGCCCAGGCTGCTGTCCCTGGCCTGGCTGCTGCCCAGGCTGACCCTCCTGACCCGGCTGGCTTTGGGAAGCCTGCGGGTCGCTGCTCTTCGCGGCATGGGCATTGAGCGCGGCATCGAGCGCGTCGAGCGTCCGCGCCATCCACACCTGCTCCTGGGGTGAAGCCGGAGCCGCACCCTGCTCGCCCGGCTGCTGACCGCCGGGAGGCGCCGCCGGCTGGCCGGATTGCGGAGCCGCCTGCAGCCCTGCCTGCTGGCCGGGCTGCTGCCCACTCTGCTGGGCGGCCTGCGGCTGGCCGGACTGCGCCTGCTGCGCCGCAGGCTGCTGCCCGCTCTGCTGGCTCGGCTGGCTCGGCTGCGGACTGGAATTCTGCGCGGCGGCAAGTTGGCCCAGCTGACTCTTCAGCTCCGCATTCGCCGCATTCACCGCGCCCTGCGCGTCGGCGGCCTTCTGCGCCTGCGCCAGCGCCTGCTGCGCCGCCGGCACCTGCTGCTGCGCCGTCTGCTGCACAGCGCTGCCGAGCTGCTGGAGCTGCTCGCCAGCCGCCATGTTTTGGAGCCTCTCCTCATGCCGGCCTGCACGCGAAATCTCGCTTCCCGCCTCACCCGCCGCCTGCGCGATCTGCGGCTGCGCCTGCGCCGCCTGCGCGAGCTGCGGATTCGCCACAGCGGGCTGCTCACCCGGCTGCTGACCGGCGGGTTGCTGCGCGTTCGGCTGCGCCGCGTTCTGCGCCATCTGCGGCTGCTGGGCCATCGCCGCCGCCTGCTGCGCTGCAGCCTGCGCGGTTTGCGCCGCCTGGGCCGCCTTCTGCGCCGACTGCTGGGCAGACGCCGCCTGCTTCGCGCTTTCCTGATTCTGCGCCTGCGGCTCGCCACCTTTCTGCGCACCCTGCTGCGCCGTCGCCTGCGCCTGCTGCGCGGCCTGTGCCGCCTGCTGCGCCTGGGCCGCCGCTTCGCCCGCCTGCTGCGCAGCCTGCTTCGCACTCTCCGCCATCTGCTGCGGCTGCCCCTCCTGCTGCGCGGCCTGCTGCGCGGATTGCGCCGCCTGCTGCGCGCTCTGCACCGCCTCCTCCGCCTTGGCACGCGCCTCACGCCCCTGATCCGCCGCCGCCGGGTTGCCCGCCGCCTTCGCAGACTGCACCGCGCTGTCCGCCGACTGCTTCGCGCTCTCCGCGGCCTGCACGGCCTGCTTCGCGGCCTCGGCGGCCTTCTCCGCCGCCTCCTTCGCGCTCTGCGGCACAGTCGGATTGGCCGCTGCGTTGACCTGCTGCGCCACGGCATTCTCCTGCCCGCTCGCCTGCTCCAGCTTCTCGGTCGCACCCTTCAGCGTGTTCTGCGAAATCGCGCTCAGCTCCTGCGCCATCTGCGGATTCTGAGCCAGCGCCTTCTCGAGCTGCGCCAGCATTTCCGCCGGCGACTGCTGCGCCATCTGCGCGAGCTGCTCCGCCTTGGCAAACTGCTGGTCGAGTTCCGCCTTGATCCCGCTTTCCTCCTCGGTCGCGCGGAGCGCCGTGCGCGTCTCGTCGGCCTTGCCCTTCTCCAGATTGTCGTAGTGCTCTGCGAGCTGGTTCAGCGCGTCGGCCAGCTTCTGCTGCTGGTTTGCCGCCTGCGTCAGCGCCTGCTCTTTCGCCGCCGGCAGCTCGCTTTGCACCGCGCGTTCGAGGTTTTCCGCGGCGCGGGGCGGCGGCTCCCTGAGCATCGCCAGCGCATCGTCCGCATCGCGCGCCCGCTCGCGGGCGTCCTTGTCCATCACGTTCTGCGTATTCGCGTCCGCGCGGATCGCATCCTTCAGCGCATCGACCTTTTCGTTCAGCTTCTGCTGCGCCGCGAGCGCGTGCTTCGCCTCCGCCCTGGCCTCGGCCGGCTGCTTGTCGTTCACCTTGTCAGCCTGCTCCACGGTCTCCTTTTTCAATTCGTCAGTCTCCTTCGCGAGCTGCGCCATCATCTCCTTGAGCGTCGGCGCCATCTGCGCGAGTTCCTTGCGCGCCTCGTCCATCGGCTTCCGCAAAAGATCGAGCGCCTGCCTCATCATCGCCGCCAGCGCCACGGCGTCCTTCGACGCGCTCTGCGGCGCACGCTCCGGCTTGAAGCGCTGCTCCATCTCCTGATTCGTCCGCACCGTCGCCGGGTCCGCCATCGCCTTCCAGATGATCTCCTTCACCTTGTCCGCGACCGGCTTGATTTCCTGAGCCGTCAGCGCCTTGCCGAGCAGCTCCGGCAGCACACGCATCCGAGCCTCGATCCATTTCCAATCATGCGGATTCGCCGTGCGCGCCCCTGGGTTGAAAATCTCCCACTTCTCCACCGTCGCGAGATGATTCAGCCCCTCATACACCTCCGCCACGTCATGCCCGCTTTCGAGCAGCCGGAAACTCCGTTCGAGCGCCGCGAGCTGCTTCGCCGTCTCCTCCGCTGAAACCGCCGCGCGCTTGTCCCGCAGCCCGCCCAGCGCGAGCGACGCCGTCCGCACGTCATTCACAAAATAGCTGTCCGAATCCGGCCGCGTCTCCTCGGCGTCCCCGTGCGCCTTGATCACCGCGCCCTTCGCCTCCCAGCGCCCGTCGGCCAGCGCCGCCTTCACCTCCGCCGTCAGCTTCTCATTCCGCGCCAGCGCCTCGGATTCCTCCCGCAGCCTGCCGAGATTCGCATACGTCGGCTCCGTGTCCCCGAGCAGATCCTTGTACCGCTTCGCCGGCTCCCACTGCAGCCCGGCTCGGAACTCCAGCGCGTTGCGCGCCCGATCCGACATTGTCTTCGTCAGATTCAGCACCGGCGTGAGCAGAGCCGCGCCGGGCTCCTTGCCGGCCATCGCCTTTTCGAGCGCGACGCGCTGCTTGTTGATGTCCTTCTGCATCGACCGCAGCCGCTCCGGCAGATTGGCCGCCGCATGCTCGGCGCTCGCGCCCATCAGATCCTCCAGCCCGCGGATCTCGGTCAAAACCACACGCATCCGGTTCGCGATCTGCCCCCATTTCGCCGCACTGTCCCCACTGTTTTTCGCCAGCTCCGCGAGGCGCTCCTGCTCGCGCGTCACCACATGAAAATTCTCGTTCAGCACATTGACGTCCTCCGCCGTGAGAAACACCCGGTAGCTTTCCAGCGCCAGCCGCGACCGCTGCTCCGCCCGCACCCCCGCATCCGCCGCCTCGCGCATCAGCTCACGCGCAAAGGGCGCCGCCGGGTTCCCCGCCAGCGTGTCAAAAATCCGCCGCGCATTCTGCGCCAGGCCCGCATTCGCCCGCGCCACCGAGCGCGCGAGCAGCACCAGATCGCCGGACTGATGGCCCGGCGCCGCCTCCCGCAGCGTCACCCCGAGCTGCGCCACCACCGCCGCGTTCTTCGCCTCAAATTCCGTCATCGCCGCCGCCGCCGTCACCAGCGCCAGCTTTCGTCCCGCATCGCCGTCCGGCAGCCGGTCAAACTGCTCCCGCGCCTCACCCGCCCGCTTTGCCAGCGCCTCCGCCGCCACCTGCTGCACACGCAGCGCATCGAATAGCGCCCGCTGCGCCTCCAGCCCCGACAGCCGCTTCGCATCAAAGCCCGATGCCGTGATCGTCACCTGCAAAGGCCGCGACTCGCCGCGGTTCCCCTTCAGATCCACCGCCATCAGTTTCATCGTCACCAGATCGCCCGGTTTCACCCCGGCCTCGTACAAATCCCAGCGCCGCTCCACCTTTGCCTTCGCGCCCGCATCCTTCGCCAGCGGCACTTCCTTCCAGCCGCCATCGTTGATCTTGATGAGCTGCGAAACCTTTGCCAGAGCCAGGTCATCGCTCGCCGTCCCCTGCACATCCACGATCTCGTTCAGTGGCAGGATGAGATCCTGCCTCGGCAGTTCCAGCTCCACCTGCGGCACCAGATCCGGCTCGGCTCGCAGCTCGTACTCCGGGCTGAACTTGTTTTCAAAGCCGCTCTCCGCCCCGACCAGCTTCACGCGGTAGATCCCCGACGCCGTCAGCGGCACCTTCGCCACGAGCTGCCCGCCTTCCTCCTTCAGCGGCACCATCGTGCTTTTCTTCCCCTGCTCCACCCGCAGCTCGCCGTCCTTCACCTTCTGATTCGTCGTCAGCCGCAGCTCCACTTCCGTCCCCTCGATCGCCGCGAGGTCGCCGTTCTCCTCCGTCACCCGCTTCGCGGCGAGCCGCGTGTATTCCGGAAACACGTAGGTCTTGTGAAACTGCACCACCGCCGGCCGCGCCACGCTTTCGAGCTGATACTTCCGCGTGATCGCATCGCCCGCCCGCACGCGATACTGCACATCCTCCCGCGCCACCTGGATCGTCGCGGAAAAGCGGTCATTGCCGATCGCGCTCATCTGCACCAGCTCGCGCCCGCCCGTCTTGGTGAAAGTTTCGAGCATCGCCTTGTTCGCCCGCTGGCCGGAAAGCTCGACGATCAGCGGCACGGTGTCGCCCTGCGGCACGCGCATCTCCGCCGGCGCCGGCTCCACCACGCGGACCTGCACTTTGGAAACGCGGCCGAGATTCGCCATCGGCAGCAGCGCCCGCATCATCAGCGTGCCGAATTGGAATCCCGTCAGCGCAAACGCCACCACGCACGCCACCGCGATCCCCGCGGCGATCACGATGTAGCGCCGCACCAGATTCGCAGGCAGCAGCCGCTCCACGTCGATCTTCTCCATCCGCGCCGCCACATCGCTCTGCACCAGCGCGCGGAATTGCTCCGAATCAAATGCCGCATCCGAACGCGCATCGCCCAGCTCCACCGCCGAGAGCAGATCCTCCCGCAGCTTCGGCTCCGCGTGCTCGACCAGCCGCGCCAGCCGCTTCGGCCCCGGCGCGTGCATCAGCAGCGTCAGGCACGAGCGCCATTCCACCACGATCACCGCGAGATACGCCGCCACACTCAGCCCCCACCGCACACGGTCCGGCAGGACGAAAATCCAGTCGATGAAAGCGATCAGCATCATCGTCGCCAGCAGCGTCGCCACCGCCGCGCACACGCCGCGGAAGAGGATCAGCTTCCGCCGCCGCTGGCTGAAGGCCTGAAGTTTTTGCAGGATGACCGGATCGATTTGATGGCTCATGGGTTCAAACGGCTGAGGTGGACACTGAGGGGGCGGAGGGAGATTCCGGGAGGGTTGACCCTGCGACAAAGGAAATCTTGGCCGCAGCGTCGCGCAGAATGAGGCCCCGGTTTTTCATCAAAGCATTCCCACCCGTTTCCGGACGATCCACTCGATGGTCAGCAAAAGGATGATCGGCAGGAACCACCACCAGCTTTGCCAAAGGACGGTGTCGCTCTCGATCACCTTCCCCTCGCTCATCGGCGCGAGCAGTTCGGCCAGCCGGTCGATGTTCTCCTCGCGCAGGTATTCCCCGCCCGTCGCCGCCGAAACCTGGCGCAGCAAGTCTTCGTTCAGGCTGAGCTGGGTCAGTTCCCCCGTCTCGCGCGGCTCCACCTTGAATTCCGTCCGCGCCTTTGAATCCCGCTCGGCGATCGCCGCCGACTCCACCGCGACCTCGTAGTTCCCCGGCTCCAGGCCCGCGGTTTTGCCGCGAAAAAGTCCGCCCGCATTGTCGTCGGGCGCGAGCCGGATGGTCGCGACCTTTTTCCCGTCGCGGGAAAGCACCGCGTCCACGCCGGCATTGGTCACCGGCTTGCCCTCGCCATCGCGCAGACGCACGCGGATTTCCGCCGCCTCGCCGGGCCGGTACGTGATCCCGCCCGCATCGAGCGACACGAATTTGTCGCGCACCGCAAAAGGGATCTCCGCGATCCAGTTCGCGATCTGGTTCCAGTACTTCACATGGTTCAGATCGGCGACCTCGTAGCGCCAGCGCCACGAATCATCGAACCCCTGGTAAAGCACCTTGCCCGCGCCATACGGCCGCGCCACGACCGCCGGAATCTTCTGCCCGCCGACCTCCGCCTCGACCAGCACCTCCGCGCCCGGCAGCGCCGTCCCGCCGGACAGCCAGTGCGGCGGCGGCAGGCGGCTCCAGACCTCGGCGTTCTGGGTCTTTTCCGCCGAAAGCGCGAACGCCGCCAGCCCCGCCCCGCGTTCCGTCAGCCCTATCCTCGTGATGCCCTCGCGCACGCCCGTGCCTTTCCACTCGACGGGAAAGAGCGGCGCGATCGGCGTGTCGGCGTATTCCTTGAACCGCTGCCGCGACCCATCGATGAACGCCACCGCCCCGCCCCGATTCGCCACAAAATCGCGAATCCACTGCAGCTCCTCGCCCTTGAAAACCGAGCGCGGGATTTCACCAAAAACGATGAGGTCGAAATTCTGGAGCAGCGCCGGCTCGTTCGGAAACTGCCCCGCCTTTTCCCCGCGCGGAAAGCCCTGCTCGCCCGCGCTCGTCCCCGCGATGACCGTGCTCACCTCCCACTGCTCATCCCGCTCGAACATGTTCCGCAGATAGCGCGTCTCCCAGCGCGGACGCCCGTCCAGCAGCAGGATGCGCCGCCGCTGCGTGACGGCGCGGAAGCGCAGCCCGCCCTCGTTGTTCGACAGCTCGCGGTCGCCCTCCACGGGCGACACCCGGACCTTCAGATCCATCGGCACGGACGCCATCGCCACGTCGCCCTTGCGGCTCTTCATCCGCTCCTTGACCTGCTCGCTGATCGCGAAATCGAACGCCACTTTGCGCGCGTTGCTGCCATCCGTGATGAGCTGCTGCTGCCACAGCACCTTCTCCCCGTCCGCCACACTCACCGTGAATGGCAGACCCGCCGGCATGTCGTCCTTCAGCGTGATCGTGCCTCGGATGCGATCCTCGAGAAACACCGACTCCGGCCCGGTAACCCGCATCACCGCGAGATCGCGCGGCTTGATCTGGCTGCCAAAGCCGACCGTGAAAACCGGCATCCCGCGCCCGGCGAGCAGCTTCGCCGCCTCGACCGGCGAGTCTCCTTCGTTGTGCTGGCCGTCGCTGAAAATTACCACCGCGCCACGCTCCTCCTTCTGCTGCTCGCCGCCGCTGTTCTTCAGTCCGGCGGAGAGGTTCGTGATCTCGCCCTCCGGCTTCGGCAGCGCCAGCGGCAGAGCCGAGTCGCGCGCGGTCGGCTGCCAGATCTTCTTCGCCTCCGCACCCTCGATGTCGAAGAGTTGCACCGCGTAGTTTTCGCCAAACCGCCCGAGCAGCTTCTCCTTCTCTCCTTCCAGCAGCATCGCCTGGAGCCGCTGGATGCGCGGCAGTGTGTCAAACTTCGCGAATGCCGCGCGCAGCGGCGAGTTCTCGCCTGCGGCCAATTCTCCCACAGTCTTGTCGAAACGGTCGCGCAGTTCCGTCTGCCAGCGACCCGCGACATCCGCGAGCCGCGCCACATCCGCGATCGCGCGGCCGCGGTCGTCGAGTTTCTTCATGTCGCGCCCGGCGATTTCGCGCGCCGGTTCGGTGAGTTCCTTGGTCAATGCGTCGAGCCGCCCCGCATCGCCGCCCGACTTCGCGAGCGCCTCGCGCGCCGCGCCGGTCTTCGCCGAAAAATTCTGCGTCAGCTTTTTCCAATCCTCCGCCGGTGCCGCCTGCATCGTCTTCGCCTTCTCCGCCAGCGACTGTGCATCCGCCAGCGCCGCGCCCGCCTGCGGGAGGTCTAGTGCGATCACGCCGTCACGCAGCAGCCCGAGCCGCTGGCAGAGCAGAATCTTCCGGCCCGCATCCATCGCCGGATCGGTCAGCCCCATGCTCTTCGATCCATCGACGAAAAGCAGAAGCCGCGAAAGCTGGCCGATCACCTTCCGATGATGCAGCACCGGCCCCGCGAGCATCAGCACCAGCATGACGATGGCGAGCGCCCGCAGCGTCGGCAGCAGCCAGTTCACCCAGCGGTTGATGGGCCGCGTTTCGCGCCGGTAGAAAATCCACGCGACCGCGCCCAGCACCAGCGCCATCCCCACGCCCAGCCACCAAGGCCAGTCGCCGACAAAGCGCAGCGATGTTTCGACGCGCTCGGTGGTCATGACGCCGTCACCTTCGGAATCGCCCCCGGAACATTCGCCGCCGGCCGGCTGCGCACGCGCGCAAATTTCTGCTGCAAGAAAAGCTCAAGGAAAACGAGCCCGAGGATCGCCCAGAGCAGCGGGCGCCACATCTCGAAGCCGTAGCGGCGTGTGTGGTCGAGCTGCTTGTATTCCGCGCCGCTGTGCACCAGCGAGACGCCGTGCGTCTTGGCAAAATCCGCGATCTCTTTGTCCGTCAGCTTTTGCAGGTCGGACTCCCGTCGCGAGGCATTGACGACGTAATAGACCGGCGACGCGCCGGGCGGGTTCAGCGTGTAAAGCCCCGGCCGCTGCGTTTTCCCAAATTCGACCACCCCGCGCTCGCCCTTCTTCACGATCACGACCTCCGCCGGCGCGCCGTCCGGCGCGATGACCGTCGCCTTTTTGCCCGCATCCGAGACGGGCAGAAACGCCACGATCGGCTTGCCCACGTCGAGATTGCGCGGCGGGTAAACCGTGGACGCAAGATACACCGAGAGCCGCTGGAGCAGCGGGAGGTAAAACGGGCGCATCGGCAGATTGCTCCAGTCGGCATCGACCGGCACCGCGCACTCGATGACACGCCCATCGCCAAACTGCTTCTCGACCAAAAACGGATCGCCGCTGTCGAGCCGCGCCAGCGTCGTAGCGGGCATCGCAGCGCCGGACTTCTCGGACTGCTCCTTCATGCGGAACCAGAGCTTGATCCCTGCATCGGTGAGCGTGCCGTTCCGCGGGTCGTTGAAGATGTCGAGCGCCGCGTGCTCGAAGCGTTGCGAAACGATGCCGACGGACGGCGCGCCGTCCTTTGCATCCCCAGCGAGCGCGCCGAGCGCGAGCGGAAGCAGTCCTTTGCCGTCCTTGAGCAGCGCGCTGTTGTACCAGGCGGTGTCGCTGCGGTTGCCGGGAAAGATGAGCAGCCCGCCGCCGGATTTCACGAAGTCCTCCAGCGCGCGAAGCTGATCGTCACTGAGCTTGCGGACATTCGCCAGAATCACGACCGCGGAATCCGTGATCGCCTTCGCGTTCAGGTCGTCGGCCTTCACGACATTCGTCGCGATGAGGTCGGCGAGTTCCACGCGCCCGGCGCCATACGGCTGAAGCGCGATCTCCGCGAAATCCACCTCGCCCTTCAGCGGCTCGCTGCTCGGGTCGCCATCGACCAGCAGCACCGGCACCTTGTCGCGCACCGGGATGCTCGCGAGATAGCTGTTGTCGGCCTTGAGCGCATCCGCGTCGGCGACGACTTCGACGACGTGCGAACCCGGAGTGTCGAAGGCATGCGAGAAAAGCACCTGCCCCTTTTCATGCGGCCCGAGACGGATCTGCGACACGGACTTCTCCTTGCCGTCGGCTTTGAAATAGACGCGCAAATCCTGATACGGAACGTCGCCGAAATTGCGGAGGTTCGCGCGGATCTGAATCTTCTGCCCCACACCGACCATGAGCCGCGAAAACTCCAGCGACTCCACGGCGACGTTGTCCTTCACCTCGCTGCCCACGTCGAAAAAGGTGATCTCCGGCGCGATCGGCAGCGCCTTCAGCCGCGCGATCATCTGGCCGACCTGCGCATCCTCCGTGGCCTCGAAACTGATGCGCTGAAAGTCCGTCATCACCACCAGATTGCGGCTCGACTCGCGCATCTTCTCGATCACGCCCGCCGCGTAATCCAGCGCCGCCGGCACAGTCGCCGCGCCGAATCCCGCGTCCGCCTTTTGCAGCGCCTGCGCGAGCCGCGCCAGATCGTAGGTCGGCTCGTCCAGCAGCGGCGCCCCGCCTTCGCCCATCAGCACGACCTGCGCGTCGGAGCCGATCTTCAGTTCGTTCACGATCCGCGCCGACTCATCGCGGGCGATGGAAAAATTCGTCGCACCCGCGCGCCCGCCCTCCATCGAGTAGCTGTTGTCGAGCAGCACGACCGTCGAGGTTTTCGCCTCGCCCATGAGCTTCTGTGCGCCTTTCCACACCGGCCGCGCCATGCAAAGCGCGAGGATCGCCGGTATCGCCGCGCGGATGATGAGCAGGATGATCTGCTCGATGCGCACGCGCTTCTGGTTCGTGCGGATGACCGCCTCCAGCAGGTGCATCGCACCCCATTTCACGACCTGAAAGCGGCTCTTGTGGAAGAGGTGGATGATGATCGGAATCGCCAGCGCGGCGATGCCGGCGAGGAGTGCGGGGTTCAGCGGGCTAATTGGAAAGGCGCCGATCAGTGTCATCCGCGAGCCCTCCGTCTGCTCACATACGCCGCCAAAGCCTCCGCGTACGGCTGGTCCGTCGTGAAAGGA
Source organism: Chthoniobacter sp. (assembly GCA_031411535.1). Classification (GTDB taxonomy): domain Bacteria; phylum Verrucomicrobiota; class Verrucomicrobiia; order Chthoniobacterales; family Chthoniobacteraceae; genus Chthoniobacter. The sequence continues at coordinate 19,299 of JANOBH010000323.1, forward strand.
ACCAGGTCGATCTTGTGCCGACGGCAGCCTTTCACGAGTTCGGTGCGGAATTTCTCAAGGTTCGCGAGGTAGGCTTCGCGCAAAAGCACCGGGTCGAGCAGGTGCTTCACGCCGACGGTTTCGAGCGAGTCGAACTGCGTCCAGCCCTTGAAAGGAAACTCCAGTTCATCGCGGTCCCAGATTTGGAAAATCAGAATCTCGTGATGCGCGTGGCGGAAATGCGCGAGCGCCTTCAGCAGCGACGGCACATCGCCAAAGCAGTCCGAAATGACGATGAGCAGGCCGCGCCGGTGCAGCTTTGGGACGAGGTCGTGGAAGACGTCTCCTAGTTCGGTTTCGCCGCCGGGTTCGCTGCGCTGCAATTCGTCGATGAGCACCCGCAGATGCGAGACGCGCGCGCGCGGCGGGATGTATTTCCGGATCTTCGTGTCGAAGGTCACCATGCCCACGCTGTCCTGCTGGCCGATCATCAGATAGGCGAGGCACGCCGCGAGCCGCTTGGCGTAGGCATACTTCGTGACGCCGTTGCGTCCGTAGTTCATCGAGCCGCTGAGATCGAGCAGGAGCGTGGCGCGGAGATTCGTCTCCTCCTCGTATTCGCGGATGTAAAAGCGGTCGCTGCGGCCATAGGCGCGCCAGTCGATGTGCCGGATTTCATCGCCCGGCACGTACTGCCTGTGCTGCTTGAACTCGACGCTGAACCCCTTGTGCGGCGACCGGTGCATGCCCGAGCAGAAGCCCTCGACCACCTGCTTGGCCACGACCTGCAGGTTGCTGATCTTTTGGAGATCAGCGGGGGTGAGAAAGTCGGAAACGTGTGCCACTGGAAGATGCGATTTTTAACGCCGAACGCCCAACTTCCAACGCCCAACGCTCAAGGAAAAAAGCGTGTGCATCGGAAAACTTGGGTGTTGGACGTTGAGCGTTGGGCGTTGATCCTAGCTCACAGCGCCCGCTTTGCCTCTCCGCGCGGCACCGCCTTGATGATCCTCGCGATGATGTCGTCCACCTTGATGCCTTCTGCCTCGGCATTGAACGTCGGCACCACGCGATGCCGCAGCACCGGGAGCGCGAGCGCCGCGATGTCGTCGTCGGTGACGTGGAAGCGCCCGCGCAAAACCGCGCGGACCTTCGCCGTAAGGACGAGATTCTGACAGGCGCGCGGTCCGGCACCCCATTCGATGAGGTCCTTCACCCACGCGGGCGCGTCGGGATTCGCAGGGCGCGTGTAGCGCACGAGGTCGAGGACGAAGTCCATGACGTGATCGGGCACCGGGACTTTGCGGACGACTTTCTGAAGTTCCTGAATCTGCGCGCCGTTGATGACCGGCTGGAGATCGGCGGTGAATGTTCCCGTGGTGCGGGACACAATCTGGCGCTCGTGCTCGCGCTCGGGATAATCGACTTTCACGAGGAAAATGAAGCGGTCCTTTTGCGCCTCGGGCAGCGGATAGGTCCCCTCCTGCTCGATCGGGTTTTGTGTCGCGAGGACGAAAAACGGCTCCTCCAGTTTCAGCGTGTGCCCGCCCACCGTGACGCTGTGCTCTTGCATCGCCTCGAGCAGCGCGGCCTGCGTCTTCGGCGGCGTGCGGTTGATTTCATCGGCGAGGAGCATCTGCGTAAAGATCGGCCCCTTTTGGAAAACGAACCGGCGGTGACCGGTCGTGGGATCTTCCTGAATAATGTCCGTTCCGGTGATGTCGGCCGGCATGAGATCGGGCGTGAACTGAATGCGGCGGAACGACAGATCCATCGTCCGCGAGAGCGAGCGGATCATCGCCGTCTTGGCGAGGCCGGGCACTCCTTCGAGAAGGCAGTGCCCGCCGGCGAGCACCGCGATGACGAGCTGCTCGATCACCTCCTGCTGGCCGACGATGAACTTGCCCATCTCCTCGGTGATTTTCTGAAAGGCATCGACGAGCATCGCGGCTGCGGCTTTGTCGTCCGTGGGAGCAGCGTCGGCGGGATGTGGGCTGGCGGGGGCTTGGGTGGACATTGTTCGGGTGTAGTAAGAAATCGGCCGGGTGGGAAACGGAAACGCCGTTCGGCAAACAAACTGCGAACGGCGTCTGAAAAGCGGCTCCCTCAGCGGGTGCGGGCGTTACGGCATGAGACTGTCGAAGGAGGCGCGCGGGGGCGCGTCGAAATTCATACCGGGCGCGGGGCTCGCGACACCGGGAATCGTCGTGAACCATTTCCGCAGCAGGGGGTCTTCCCTCAACTGCCGGACCTGGAGGATTTGCGAAATGAAATCGGGCATCTGATCCCCGGCACCCGCCTGCATTCCGGTATTCCCCGGCTTGCCCGCCGCCGCCGTCACGGTCGCTCCGCCAGGCAGGTGCAGCCGGGGCATCCACGCTTCGCGGGAGACGAAAGCGAACGCAACGCAGGCCGCCGCCGCCAGAGCGGCGATGCCATTGCGTAGAAAAATATTCGGCCCGCGCAGTCCCATCAGCTCCTGACGCTGCGCCAGCGTGAGCACCGCCGGCTCCCGCTCCTCCTGCTTCTCAAAGCCCTCGTCGAGCATCATCACGAGGTCGATGATCTGATACACATCCTCGCGCGCCTCCTCGGAACCGGCGAGCGCGGCTTCCACATAGATGCGCTCCTCGGGCCCGAGCTCATCGAGCGCGTAATCCGTCAGATCCTGTTCGGAAAGTTTCACTTTCATAATCAAGCCGCTCCCTTCTTGAGGTAGATGATTTTCTCGTCCTTGTCGTCGCGCTCCATCATGCCGCGGAGATTGCGCATCGCCGCATTCAGCAGGAAGCCGACATTCCCCACGCTCAGCCCGGTGATCTCGGAAATCTCCTGGTAGGAATGATGCCCGTGAAACCGGAGCCGCACGACTTCGTGCTGATTCTTCGGCAGCCGCTTCACGAGTTCCATGACACGCTCGGTGCGTTCCTTGCGCTCGAGTTCCGCCGCCGGCGTCAGGTTCTCGCAGCGCTTCTGCTCAAACTCCTGCGCCTCGACGTAAATGTAGCGCTCCTCCTTCTTCAGCGATTTCAGCGCGCAGTTCCGGCAGACCGTGAAAAGCCACTGCGAAAGATGCCCCTCGATGGCCTCCTGCTCCTGCTTGTGCAG
>JANOBH010000324.1:0-15032 GCA_031411535.1 Chthoniobacter sp.
CCGCGGCGCCCACCCGGAGCCAAGCGCTCCTGCGCGCCCACGAGGCGCTCCTGCGCCCGTACTGCCGACTTGTTTCACACTCTCCAAGGAACGGACGCAGCGATCACCCTTTGGTGTTTCCTATCGAGGAAAGAATAGCTCCGGCGATCTCTGCGCCTTCGCGTCTCTGCGCTAAAAAACCATCTGCTCCAACTGCATGGATACGGCTCAGAATGACATCGCGTTGGATGAGTGCGGGCGGCGCCTCACTTTCCGAAGAATACGCCAACCCGTGGGCAAAACGTTTCTACTCCCCGCGCACCACCACGATGTCGCTCGGATGCAGGCTGCACCACACCTTCTCGCCCTTGTGGAAGATCTCCTGCGTGGCGCTTTCATTCGCCACGATCGCCGTGAGCGCGAGGCCGCCGGTGGTTCGCAGCGAAAGCTCGTCGAGCGCGCCTTTGAACAGCTCCTCGTCCACCTCGGCCTCGAAGACGTTGTCGCCCGCCGGCTTCGTCTTTTGCAGGTGGATTTTCTCCGGCCGGATCGAGACGAGCAGGTCGGTGATCCCGGCGAGCCGGCTGTCGCTGGGGACGAGCACCTCGACGTCCGGAGTGAGCCGCAGGCGGGTGAAGCGGCCTTCGTCAGCGACCACGCGCGCTTCGAGGATATTCGCCTGGCCGATGAAATTCGCGACGAACGTGGTCTGCGGCGAGTGATAGATGTCGGCGGAGTCGCCGAGCTGCTCGATGCGCCCTTTGTTCACCACGGCGATGCGGTCGGACATCGTGAGCGCCTCCTCCTGGTCGTGCGTGACAAAGACAAAGGTGATGCCGAGTTTTTTTTGCAGCCGTTTGAGCTCGACCTGCATGGCCTGCCGCAGCTTGGCATCGAGCGCGGAGAGCGGCTCGTCAAGCAGCAGGACTTTGGGCCGGCACACGATGGCGCGAGCGAGCGCCACGCGCTGGCGCTGGCCGCCGGAAAGCTGGCTGGGTTTGCGGCCCTCCATGCCGCCGAGCGCCACGAGCTGCACGACTTCGCGGACGCGCTCGGCGAGCTCGCTCTTCGCCACCTTTTTCATGCGCAGTCCGAAGCCGATGTTTTCCTCGACGGTGAGGTGCGGAAAGAGCGCGTAGCTTTGAAAGACCTGGTTCACATCGCGCCGGTAGGGCGGCAGGTGGGTCACGTCCGCGGCGTCGAGCCACACGCTGCCCTCGGTGGGAGTTTCAAAGCCGGAGATCATCCGCAGCAGCGTGGTCTTGCCGCAGCCAGACGGGCCGAGAAATGTGAGAAACTCGCCCGCCTGAATCGTGAGCTGGATGTCCGTGACAGCGGTGAAGCTGCCGAAACGCTTTGTGACGTTTCGGAGTTCGACCATCGGACGCGGGGAGTCGCTCATCGGCGCGGCGAAGGAATCATCCGCAACAGCGCGCCGCAAGCCGCAATCGGAGCGCCGGGAGCGGCGGGAAACCCGCGCGTTTCCGGCCGCCGGGCGAAAGCTGTTCTAGACGCCGTGCGGTGGCTTCCGTTTTACTGCCTCCTGGCTTCGGTTCCCATGACGCCGCCCCAATCTCTCCAGCCTCGCAGCGGAGGTTTGCACCCGCGACGCAGCCGTCGGACATGACTGCGCTCCCACAACGCCCTTCCCGATTAGCCTCCACGGTCGCAGCGCTCGCTATCGGTGCCTCCGCATTTGCGGACGACGGGAGCCCGAAAATCAAATTCGGCGGCTCGTGGCGGGCGCGCGTGGAAACGTCGGACTGGTTCGATTCGCACGCGCAATTCGACGACGAATACACATTCATCGCGTCGCTGCTGAAGGGCAACGTCACCGTCGCCACCCGCGGCATGGAGTTCATGGTGGAGGTTTCCCAGACGACGCTGATCAATCTGCCCGACAACGCCGCGGTCCCCGCACCAGAGGGCCAGCTCGGAAACGGCGCGGCCTACTACGCCGGCAACAACGGCCAGGACGGAACGGTCGGCCTGCATCAGGCGTTCGTCCGTTTCCGCAATGTCTTCAGCGGGCACAGCACTCTGCGGCTCGGGCGCTTTGAGTATTCCGAGGCGGCCGACGCGACTCCGAAGGACGAGACGCTCGCGTGGCTGAAGCAGAAGCGGATCGCCGAGCGGCTGCTAAGCACGTTTTTTTTCACCCATGTGCAGACCGCGCTCGACGGCGTGCAGTACGTCTGGGATTCGCCGTGGCTGAATGTCGATCTGGTCGCCGCGCGCCCGACCGAGGGCGCGCTGAAGCTGCGCTCGTGGGATGAGCTGGACCTGGACATCCTGTACGGCTCGCTCACCACGCCGCTCCCGAACGCCCAGGCGCGGCTTTTCGCGCTGCACACGACGGACAGGCGCGATGCGGTGAAAGCGGACAACCGCCCGCTCGCGGCTCGCGCCGCCGACCACGGAGACGTGAGCGTGACGACCGTCGGCGCGAACTTCATCGGCGCGTGGGACGTGGGGATCGGCAAGGCCGACGTGGCAGCATGGGGATGCATCCAGCGCGGCGAATGGGGCGCGCTCGATCAGCGCGCGTGGGCCGCCACCGTGGAAGCCGGCTGGCAGTTTCCGCACCTGCCGTGGCGCCCTTGGCTGCGTTTTGGCTGGTCGCACGCCACCGGCGATGCCGATCCCGCGGACGGAGTGCATGGCACATTCTTCCCCCACTTTCCGGCGCGGCTCTACGCGCGCTTCCCGGTCTATTCCAACCCGATGAACAATCAGGATTTGTTCGTCCAGCTCCTCCTCCGCCCTGCGAAACAGCTCGAAGTCCGCATCGACGCGCACCGCATCGACCTCAGCGAAACCGCGGACGCATGGTATTCCGGCGGCTACGCCTTCCGCGACTCCGCCTTTGGCTACACCGCGCGCCCAAGCAATGGCCACACGCACCTCTCGAACCTCCTCGACATCAGCCTCGACTATAAGCCCACGCCGCAGACGCGGCTTACATTCTACGCCGGTTACGCTTTCGGCGGCGATGTGACGCGTGCGATCTATGCGAAGAATTCCGCCGCGTTCGTTTACTGGGAGTTCGCCCACACGTTTTGAAAACCATGCGCACCGCAACACGCCGGACCTTTCTCGCGAGCCTCACCGCCGCGCTCGCCGCGGCCTGCACGAAACCGCTGGCGGACGATGAACCCATCTACGGCGACAGGCCCGCTGCCGGCGCGCGGAAGGACGAATACATTTTCGCCCCGCTCCCGGTCAGCAATCCGGCCAAGCTCTTCGAGGTCTATCAGCCGCTGGCGGACATCATCAACGCGCAGGCGAAAGGTTTCGTGCTGAAGCTGGAATCGTCCCAGCACTACGCGGACTTCGAGCACAAGCTCGCCACCCGGCGCGTGCATTTCGGCATGCTCAATCCGTATCAGACGGTGCGCTCGGAGGCGCATGGCTACAGGATCTTCGGCAAGATGGGGGACGACCACCGCTTCCGCGGCCTGATCGTGGTGCGGAGGGATTCCACCATCAAAACGGTGGCCGATTTGCGCAACCAGCCCGTCAGCTTTCCCGCGCCCACTGCGGTCGCGGGCTGCATGATGCCGAAGCTCTTTCTCAAGCAGCAGGGGCTCGATGTGGAGACCGAGGCGGACGTCCGCTACGTCGGCTCGCAGGAGTCGGCGGTGATGAATGTTGCGCAGGGAATCACGAAAGCCGGATGCGTGTGGCAGCAGTCGTGGGACGGACTGGAGAAAGATCAGCCGCAGCTCGTGGCGCAGCTCGAGGTGAAATGGCAGACGGAAACGCTGCAGAACAACGGCCTCGTCGCGCGCGACGACGTGCCCGGCGAGCATCTGCGTTTCGTCAGCGGGATCATTTTCAAACTTCACGAGAGCGACGCGGGGCGCGAGATACTGAAACGCATGGAACTCTCGCGATTCGAAGCCGCCACGTCCGCGACCTACGAGCCGATGCGGCGCTTCCTGAAACAGTACGAGGAGGCGTTTGGCCGCCCGCCCGTGCCGAAAGGAGAGCTGTGATCCGCGCCGCGTGGAACTGGATGTGGGGCCGCTCGATCCGGCGGCAGCTCGTGACCGGCGTGGTGCTCGTCTATGTCGCGGTGATGACCGTTTTCGTGTGGCAGCTCGTCTCGCGGCAGCGCGCTTTTCTGCGCGAGCGGGCGGAAAGCCGCACCTTTTTCCGAGCCACGCTGCTCGCCGCCAGCGTGCGGCCCGGCGTGATGTCGAACGATGTCGCCGGGCTCGACGAAATCCTACAGGCTCTCCGCACGGACACCAGCGTGCGCTCCGCCATGGTCACAGACCCGGAGGGCCGCATCCTCGCGCACACGGACAAGGACCGCATCGGCCGCTACCTCCAGGACAAGCGGAGCGTCGCCCTGCTGGCCGGCGAACAGGTGCCGCAGCTTGTCGCCACCAATGCCACAGCCATCGAGGCCGCCGCGCCGGTGATGCTTCGCGGCCAGCACTTCGGATGGGTTCGCGTGGCGCGCGACCTCACGGATGACAATGAGCATGTCCGCTCGCTCACGGTTTGGGGCGTAGTCTTCACGGTCGTCGCCGTCGCCATCGGCACGCTCGTCACCACCGCTCTGGCGGGCGCGATCCTGCGCCCGCTGAAGCTGCTCCTGAGCGGCGCCGAGCGCATTTCCGGCAACCGGCTCGACGAGCCCGTGCCGATCACCACGCAGAACGAAGTCGGCGTCGTCAGCGCGACGCTCAACGGCGCGATGCTCCGGCTGAAACAGCAGATCGCCGAGCGCGCCGAGGCTGAGGAGCAGCTCCGCGCCCAGACCGGGCGCATCATGGAGGAGGCGAAAACGCTCGCCTCCGCAGCCGGCGAAATCCTCTCCACGGCCACGCGTTTTGCCGGCAATGCCGCGGACGCCGCCGCGGCAGTCAGCGAGACGAGCGTCTCCATCGAGGAAATCCGCCAGACCAGCCGCCTCGCGAGCGAGCAGGCCGCGGACGTTTTGAAAGACGCGAAGGTTGCCGCCGAGACATCCCAAACCGGCAAGCACGCGGCGGAAGGCGCGGGGGAAGGCATGCAGCGCATCCGCGACCAGATGGCCGCGCTCGCCGCGATGATGGGAGAGCTGAGCCAGCAGACGCAGGTCATCGGCGAGATCATCGCCTCGGTGGACGCGATCTCGGCCACATCGAGCCTGCTGGCCGTCAATGCCGCGATCGAGGCCAGCCGCGCCGGCGAGCATGGCCGTGGCTTTTCCGTCGTGGCGCAGGAGGTGAAAAACCTCGCGAAGCAAAGCAAGCAGGCGACAGCGCGGGTGCGTTCGATTTTGGGCGACATCCAAAAGGCGACCTCCTCCGCGGTGCTCGCCACCGAGCAGGGCCTGAAGGTCGTGGACCTCGGCGCGAACCAGTCCGCCGAGGCCGGCGGCTCGATCAACACGCTCGCGGAAAACATCTCCAAGGCGGCCAAGACCGCCGCGCAGATCGCCGAGTCGAGCCGGCAGCAGTTGACCGGCATCGAGCAGGTCGCCGAGGCCATGCGCAGCGTGAAGTCCGTCAGCACGCGCAATCTCGAAAGCGCTCGCGATCTCGAAAAGGCCGCCGGAAATCTCAGCGCCCTCGGCGAGCGCCTCAGCCTCCTCGTCGAGACCTCGCGTGCGGATCGGGCGGCTTAAGGAACTTGCCGGATTACACGATGCGCCGTCGCCGCCGCAATCCTTTCCCGAGTTCCGTTTGGCTCTGCAAACGGAACTCAGTCGAGCCGAATCCGCGAGTGCGCAGCGGCGGAATCTTCTCGTGGCAATCTCTCTACAGGGCCGACTTCCGGTACACCTCCAGGCGGCAGTCGAAGCCGCCGAGATCCACGACCCGCCGGGACTGGAGGCTGAGCGAAGACTGCGGGCTTTCCATGCGAAAGAGATTCGTGAAGACGAGCCGGCCGCCGGGCTGGAGCAGCCGCGCGGCGCAGGCGAAGAGGTCGTCGAAAAGGCCGCGGAGTCCGGGGATGCGGACGCGCCGGCCGAGCGGCGGGTTCGTGATGATGAGCGTGAGGCTGTTCGGGGCGATTCCTTCCGTCCCGGCGAAATCGCGGAAGTCGCAGCAGGTGAAGCGCGCCTCCACGGAGTCGCCATGCGCGGCGGCAAAGTTCCGCCCGGCGATGCCGACTGCCGCGGCGCTGCGATCCGTGCCGTACACGCGGCGCACGCCGCCGAGCTGGGCGCGCTCGATCAGCTCCAGGCCCGATCCACAAAACGGGTCCCAGACGATTTCGTCCTCCACGCGTCCCGCGAGCCGGGCCATGCTGGCGGCGAGCGGCGGGTGGGAAGCCGCGGGCACGTCATCGAGGCGGTAGGCGTGCCGGGGATCGGGCGTCAGCCGCGGACGCAGTTCCACGGAGTCCCCCCGCCCTGTCGCGTGAATGTCGATCGCCCAGGGCGCCTCCCGGGCGTCGTTGAGAATCTTCGGGCAAAGCGCGTAGGCGCGGTCCGCGACGAGGCGCACCGCCGCGCGCTGGTGGCCCTTTCCGACAAATTCCAGCCGGTAGCGGATCGAGCCCTCGGTGAGCGCCGAGAACAGGCGCTGCGCCAAAGGCGATGCGATGAGCGAGGCCAGCGGCTCGACGGAGTCGGATTCGCCGGCAGGTTTCACGAGCCCCAGGACAAAGCCGACGCTGCCAAAACACCGCAGGGCGAAAAGATCGGCGAGGGTGAATGGCGCGAGCGCAGTGATCGCGACCAGACCCGGGTCCACGTCCACCACCCGGAACTTCCCCTGCGCCTCCACTTCCTCGCGCACGATGCCTTCCAATCCCTTGCGCCCCCTCAGATGGATCCGCAGCCTGCCTTCACCGGACACCACACGATCCATCCGGACGGCACTCGGGCTTTCCGCGCGGGCGACGCTCGCCTTCACGCGCTGCTCCGTCTGGGGAGAAAGCGCGACCGCCGCTCCGATGCTTTCCAGCGTGGCCGCACCGCCGATCTTGTTGAGCGTCTGCCCGACGAATTTCTCCTCCCGCGCATTCGCGCCCGTCCGCAGGAGGGCCAGCAGCTCCGCCTCCTCGCTCGCGCCCGCGCCGATCTTTGGCAGGGCCGCCATCGCGTAGCGGCGGACCTTTTCCTCGGGGTCATGCAGCAGACCCAGCAGCCATTGCTTCACCTCGTCCCGCTGCTCCATCGGGCCGGACTCGGGAAAGACCACGCCGACCGCGCGGATCACTGCCACGCTTTCAAAACGCTCCCTCGGAGCCGCCCGATCGAAGCGCGCGACATCCTCCGCCCAAAGCCGCGCCCACGGCAACGCGCGCAACTGTTTGTAGAGGTCTTTGGATGCCTGGCCGCTTTTCATGCCGAAGTAGGCTCCGGACTTCGCGCCCGCGCAATCATTGTTCCGCTTTCACGCCGCAGCGCCGAAACTCGGTTTCGACATGAGGAATTCCGAACGGCACGGTTTCTTACTAAACATTAAGAAACTCAATTGACACATTGAGTTATTGAATCAATCGTCCGAAACAATGAGCGGAAAGCCCGTCAAGAAACTCGTCTCGCGCTGCCCTTTTTGCGAAGGGAAGCTGGAAATCAGCCGCCTCGGCTGCGTCCAGTGCGATACCTCGATCGAGACGACGCTGCCCATTCCGCCCTTCTTCCGGCTGCCGCCGGACATGCAGGAATTCGTCATGGTCTTCCTGCGCTGCCAGGGAAAAATCCGCGATGTCGAAAAGGCACTCGGCATCTCCTACCCCACGGTCATCAAGCGGCTCGACCTCGTGAACGTGCTCCTCGGCAACCAGGCCGCGCCCTCCGGCCGCAAAGACATCCTCGAACAACTCGAGCGCGGCGAGATCACCGTGCAAGAAGCCACCCAACTCCTCAAAGCCACCTAACGTCTTATGCAACCCACCTCACTCAGGCTCATTTTCCTCCTATTCCTCATCGGCCCTTTGCTCATAGGTCTCATCTTTCTCTTTCGCCGCTACACCGATCTTCCGCGACGGGACGCCTACCTAGCCCTCATCGGCAGCCTGATCGCGGGCGGCGTGCTCATCTTCTACCGCACGGAAGCAGTGGAACGCGTCACCTCCCGCGGCAACCGAGACGAGATTATCCTAAGTGCCGTTGCCGCAGGCGTGTCGGTTATTTTCCTCGCAGCCTTTGTCCTCCGTCTCTGGGGGCGCTGGGTGGGGGAAAAAGCGACCGCCGAGGAACGCCAACCCGGCCTCCCCGGCGTGCGCGTCTGGTTCTCGACGGGGAATGTCGTCGTCGGCCTGATTCTCGTCCTCACGCTCTGGTTTGGCTTCGACTACCCGGCATTGCTCCTTGCCGTTCTGGTCTGCGCGGCGCTCGCTGCCTACCCATTGCTCCGTATGGAATCTCCGGTCTCCACGTCCGTCTCTCCACCCGCACCCGTGGCCGACGATCTCTCTGCCGAGCGCGAGAAAATCCTCGCCATGCTCGAAGCCGGCAAGCTCACGCCGGACGAAAGCGCCGAGCTGCTCCAGGCGCTGCGCGAAACCTCCCAGCCGCCCGCGCGCCAAGTGCCGCTGACTGGCGGCCAGCGGCTCATGCTGATCGGCGCGGCTTTGGTGGGCCTGGGATTTTTCCTGCCGTGGCTGGTCATCAATCCGGGCAAGGAGGCGGGCCGCATGATGAATAAGATGCAGTCCTCGATGAAATCCTCCTTCAACGGGAGCGTGAACTTTCCCGGCGGAATGAATTTCCCCGGAATGGAAATGAAGACCTCCAGCATCTCGATCAGCGGCGGCGACATCCCGCGCGGGCTCGGCTGGGCCGCGCTGCTGCTCGCGCTGACTGCCGCATTTCTGCCCTACGTCGCCACCACACTCGACGCCACCACCGCCCGCACCGTCCGCCTGCTCTGCCTCGCCCTGGGCAGCTTCATCCTGCTCTATCTGCTCACGCAAAATGTGCGCTTCGTCAGCCTCGGCCTCATCCTCGCCGCGGGCGGCTACGCGGTGGAAATCGCAGGCGTCCTCCGCGAACGGCGCGCGGCGAGCGTTTGACGGTGAAAGCCGCGGCGCCGGGAGTTGTGCCGGCGCGAGCGATCTGCTGTCATCCCGCTCCCCATGGCCCTCCCTCGCTCCGTCCAATCCCTCGTCCCGCTCGTCATCGGCCTGCTCGTCGGCATCGTGGGCGCGTCGCTGTTTCGCGAAAGCATGCCCGGCAGCGCAGGCTCGCCAGAGGAGCGGGCGGCGAAACTCGAAGTCGAGCTCCAGCGCGCGCAAAACCGCCTCGCCGCCCTCGATGCCGGCGGGACGGCCCGCGGCGCGGTGGGCGCTTCGACGGACGGCCTGCGCGGGCTCGGCGACGGGGCGCGAAAAATCGCCGAAGACCTGCGCGCCGGACGGCCGGTCAGCCCGGAGGATATTTTTCGCGCAAGCCAGCCGCTGATGCGCGATCTCGCACCGCTTTTCGACCGCATGCGCCTGCGCCAGCAGCAGAAGGCCATCGACAGCATGGCCGGCGAACTGGCGCGGAAGTACGACCTCACCCCGGCCAACCAGCAACTGCTCAAGCAGTGGTTCGAGCGCAAGGCGGAGCGCGAGGCGGAGCGGTGGGGCGCCCTGCTCGCGCATGACGGCACGCGGCTGGAGGACCTCATTCGCGCCTCCCGCGACGTCCGCCCGGACGAGGGGATCGAGGCCTTCATGCCCAGCATCCTGAGCATCGACCAGCTCGCCTCCTTCAACGCCGAACGGAGCGCCGAGCGCACCCAGCGCGTGGAGCGCGAGGCCGACATGAAAGTGCAGCGGCTCGACAGCATCGTGCGCCTCGACGAGGCGCAGCGGGATCAGGTCTTCGGCATCATGGCGCGCAGCTCGCGCGAGTATGACCGGACGATGGTCGTGGAAGGCGCGCAGGGGGAAATCGCCACGCCGCCGGTGGCCGACCGGCAGGCCGCGATGCTCGCCGTTTTGCGCCCGGACCAGCGCGCCGCCTACGAAGCGGAACGGGAGCGCCGGCGCGTGGCGGCGGCGAAGGACATGGAGGCCGTCGGCCTAGTCCTGCCACCCGGCTGGGAGATGCTGGACGAGTAGGACTTTCGCCAAACCGTGTGAGCACCTCCAGCCTGCCCGCCATCCCGGCGATCGACATCCGCGACCTGCGCGTGGACTACGGCGATTTCATCGCCGTCGATGATCTCACGCTGCGCGTGCCGCGCGGCGAAGTCTTCGGCCTCGTGGGGCCGAACGGCGCGGGCAAGACGAGCACCTTTCGCGTGCTGACGACGCTCATGGAGCCGACCTACGGCGAGGTGTTTCTGGACGGCGTGGACGCCTTCGAGGACATCGAAAGCGCGCGGCGGATCATCGGCTACATGCCCGACCTGGCGCCGGTCCCGTCGGACTTGAAAGTGTGGGAGTTTCTCGATTTCCACGCCGCCGCCTACGGCCTCGGCACCCGCGCGCAACGCCGCGAGCGCGTGGCGGAGTGCCTCGCGGAAGTCGCGCTCACCGGGGAGCGCGGCAAATGGTGCAAGGAACTTTCCCGCGGCCAAACCCAGCGCGTGGTCCTCGCCAAAACGCTGCTCCACCGCCCGCGCGTGCTCATCCTCGACGAGCCAGCCAGCGGCCTCGATCCGCTCGCGCGCCGCGATCTGCGCCAGGCCCTGCGCAAGCTCGCCCAGACCGGCGCTACGGTTTTCGTCAGCTCGCACATCCTCAGCGAACTCGCGGAGATGTGCTCCTCGCTATGCGTAATGAACCGCGGCCGGCTGCTCGCCTCGGGCACCGTGGAGGAAGTGCGCCAGCAACTCGGCAGCACCGAGCGCGTGCTCACCGCGACGCTGCTCAGCCGCCACGAGGAGGCCGGCGCGTGGCTCTCCGCGCAGCCCGCCGTGCATGAACTGCGCATCGAGGGACAGCGGGTGATCTTCGGTTTCAAAGGCTGCGACGAGGCGCAGGCCGATCTCATGGAAGGCCTCTTCCGCCTCGGCCTGCGCGTCCGGGCTTTCGAGGAAAAACGTTCGTCGTTCGAGGAAATCCTCGTGGAAGTCGCCGAGACCAACCGCCACCCATGAGCCCCGAGATTTCGCCCATTCGTCACGCCGCCTGGCAGCCGTGGCTCAATCCCATCTTCCGCCGCTACTGCCGCTCGCGCCTGCGGCCAAAAGGGCTCGGCATTTTCCTGCTCATCACCGTGCTCCTCGCCGGCTTCATCGTGGGCCTGGTCCATTCCATCGGCGTTCATAACCACGAGGCACCCGCGGACGCCGCGCGCGTGGCCACCATCCCGCTGCTCATTTTGCAGGGCGTCATCCTTTTCATCCTCGGCACCGCCCAAGTCGCCGGCGGCATGACCGCGGAGCGCGACGAAGGCGTGATCGACTACCAGCGGCTCATCCCCATGTCGCCGCTGGCGAAAGTGCTCGGCTACCTCTTCGGCCTGCCGGTGCGCGAGTACGTCATGTTTTTCGCCACGCTGCCTTTCACCGCCTGGGCGCTGTGGCGCGGGCAGGTGCCGTGGGGCGTGTGGCTGCCGCTCTACGCGGTCGTCTTTTCCTCCACGCTGCTCTACCACTTCACCGGGCTGCTCACCGGCACCGTGGTCCGCAACCGGCGCTGGGCCTTCCTCACGTCCATCGGCCTGGTCTTCTGCCTCTACACGGTCATCCCGCAGATGGCGAAGTTCGGCCTCGTCTTCTTCAAATATCTCACCATCACGCCGGTCTTTGAGGAAAGTCTGCCGGGCCTCCTGCCTGCATCGGCGGGGGCGATGATGAAGACGCTCGAACGCCTCGCGCCCACGGTGAAATTCTTCAACCTCGATTTCTCGGAGACCGTCTTCACCGCGTTTTCCCAAGGCGGGCTCATCCTCACTTTCATCATCATGCTCTGCCGGAAATGGCAGCGCGCGGAGGCCCATCTGCTCGGCAAGCTTTGGGCCGTGGGCTTTTTCATCTGGATCCAAATCCTCCTCCTCGGCAACGCCCTCCCGCTCATCGGACCCGGCCATCTTTTCCCCTCCCGCGCCTTTTCCCGGATGATCCAGCTCATGCCAAACTGGAAGCCGCAGCCGATGGAAGCCGTCGCCATGTCCGGCATTTACGGGCTCGTCACACTCCTGCTCATTTTCGTGCTGGCCGGCATCATCACGCCAACCGCCGAGCATCAGCTCCGCGGCTGGCGGCGCGCCCGGAAGCAGGGTGCCGCCACGCTGCCGCGGCTGGCGGATGCCGCCACGGCATTTTGGTTCGTGCTCATCATGGCTCTCGCAGGGGCGGCGGGTTGGTTCGTTTTCACGCGCGCGCTAGTCGAGTCCCGCTGGTTTCCAGGCCATACGGTGCCGCTCCGCACGCTCGGTTTTTTCGTCGCGGTCATGCTCACCGGCGGCATCGGTTTTCAGGCGCTGCTCGAGGCGAAAGGCGGGCGCGTCCTCGCGCTCGTGGTCATCGTCGTCGGCGTGGTGCCGCTCATGGCGGGCACCGTGCTCGCTCCGATCAATGGACGGATGATCCCGCTGGCCTCGTGGCTCATCGGGATGTCGCCGGTCAGCCTCCCGTTTTACGCGGCGGGGACTTTGCTCTCGCTCGCAGAGCTGCCCGTGGAAGCCGCCCGTGCCGTGCCGCGGGCATTCCATTTCTGGCTGCTCGTCGGGCTGCTGGTGACGGGCTGGCTCGTCGTGCGCCTGTGGGCCGCGCGGCAAGCGATGGCCCGGCGCGTCCTCGCCGCTCCCGCACTCCGCCAACCGTCAGCAGCTTTGGAATAAATCCGCGTCGCTGCAGCCGGAGTAACTGCGCCCGAAGACGGCACCTCCGGCTGCAAGGTCTAGGACGCGCTCTTGAACCAGCCCAACTTCGCGGGCGCGAGGTTGATGTTGATCTGCTTCGTCTCAAGATACGCGTCGAGGCCGAAGGTGCCGAGTTCGCGCCCGATGCCGCTCTGCTTGTAGCCGCCCCACGGCGCTTCGTTGAAGGTCGGGTGATAGGTGTTCAGCCACGTGATGCCGGCGCGCAGTTTTTTCAGCACGCGCAGGCCTTTGCCCTGGTCGCTGGTGAAAACACCACCCGCCAGTCCGTAGATGGTGTCATTGGCCAGGCGCACGGCTTCCTCCTCGGTCTCGAAAAGCTGCACCACGAGCACCGGGCCGAAGATTTCCTCGCGCACGATTTTCATGCCGGGCTCCGTTTTCACAAAGACCGTCGGCGCGACAAAGTTTCCATTCGCCAGCGCACCGTCCGTCAGCCGGTGGCCGCCGCAGATCGTCTCCGCGCCTTCGCCGCGCCCGGCGTCGATGTAGCCGAGCACCTTTTCCATGTGCGCGGGCGTGATGAGCGGACCCATTTCGGTTTCCGGATCGAGGCCGTCGCCGACCACGATCCCCGCGCTCGCTTCGGCGAGACGCGCGAGAAATTTGTCCGCGATCTTTTTGTCGAGGATGAGCCGGGAACCCGCGCTGCACACCTCGCCCTGGCCGGCGAAAATCGCGAACATGGCGTACTCGATCGCGACCTCGAAATCCGCGTCCGCAAAGACGATGCACGGCGATTTGCCACCGAGTTCGAGCGTGACTTTTTTGATGTTGCCGGTCGCCGCCGTCATGATCTTCCGGCCCGTGACGGTGCCGCCGGTAAAGGCGATCTTGTCCACCTCCATGCTGGCCGCGAGCGCGTGGCCCGCGGTCGGCCCGGCGCCGAGGAGGAGCTGCGCGGCACCCGGTGGAAAGCCCGCTTCGGCGATGAGCTGGAACAGCTCGATGGCCGTGAGCGGCGTGGTCTCGGCGGGCTTGAGGATGCAGCAGTTCCCCGCCGCGAGGCCCGGCGCGAGTTTCCATGCGGCCATGAGCAGCGGGTAATTCCACGGGATGATCTGCCCGCACACGCCGACCGGTTCGCGCACGACCATCCCCTGGATCGCCGGATCGCTCACCTCGTACGTCTGCCCGAGCGGCTTGGTGATCAGCCCCGCGTAGTAGCGGAAACACCCCGCGGCATCCGCCACGTCATACTTCGCCTCGCGCAGCGGCTTGCCGTTGTTGCGCGTTTCGAGTTCCGCGAGAGCGCCGGCATTTTTGTCGATGAGGTCGGCCAGCTTGAAAAGATACGCCGCCCGCTCCTGCGCCCGCATCTGCGGCCACGGGCCTTCGTCGAATGCGTGCCGCGCGTGGGTGATCGCGAGTTTCGCATCGCGTTCCCCGCCATCGGCAACCACTGCGAGCACCTGGTTGTTCGCGGGATTGAAAACCTCGCGCACCGAGCCATCGCCAGACTCGGCCCACGCGCCGTTGAGAAACATCGGAAGCGTCTTCATATCGGAAATACCTTTCGCCGAAATGTCGGCCCGCGCGCGTTGGAAGCAAACTGACACGCGGTTGCGTTTCCGCTTACACTGCCGCCATGCGCCGCCTGCTGCTTTCCCTCGCACTCCTCCTCGCTGCCGCGACCACCTTCGCCGACGACAAGGCGGATGCGGTGAAGACGCTGATCCCCTGGCTGCTCGACGAGAGCGATTCGCTGAAGGGGATTCGTTTTGCGGACGTCATCGCCGCCACTTCGGGAAAAAAGGTCATCGCCATCGGCGCGAAGGACAAGGACGACCAGCGCGTGCTGGCGCAGATCGGCGCGGCGCTGGACGGCGTGCTGGCCGCGATGAATGCGCCGGACAGCAAGACCCGCGGCGTGAAGCGGGTGAACGAGATGAGCGCGAAATTCGAGGACGCCATCCTCGCCCGGCTGAATGCGCTGCCCGGTCTGGAATGCAGCACGCCGCCGACCGCCGCCGGGGTGCGGCAGCGCGCCGGCTATCCCGACCTGCGGCTCGTGGACAAGGCGTCGGGCCGCGTTTTCTACCTCGATCCGAAACTCTACGCGGAAGGCAGCAGGACGAGCGCGCAGCGGACCTTCTATTTCGAGCCGAAGCGCGCGACGAACAAAGTGAACGACGACGCGCGCCATCTCATCGTCGGCATCGAGCACGACCGCGGGGCGGAAGGCGCGGTGCGCTTCACGAAGTGGGAACTCATCGATCTCGCCAATTTCCGGGTGAAGCTGAAGGCGGAGTTTGAGGGGAGCAACGCGGACATGTACCGGCCCGAGGCGGTAGTGGGCCGCAGCGGAGGTGAGCGGCGGTGAAATCCCGCGCGTCATCCC
>JANOBH010000325.1:0-3329 GCA_031411535.1 Chthoniobacter sp.
GTGGCGCTCCAGCCCGACCTTGTTGTAGCTGCGCACCTTCGCGGGGTTGCCGTCGGCGATCATGAAAGGCGGCACGTCCTGCACGATCTTCGAGCACCCGCCGGTCAGCGCGTAGGCCCCGATGCGGCAGAACTGATGCACCGCCGTCAGCCCGCCGATGACCGCGTGGTCGCCCACCTCCACATGCCCGGCCAGCGTGCCGTTGTTGGAAAAGATCACATTGTTCCCGACGATGCAGTCGTGCGCGATGTGGGAGTAGGCGAGAAAGTTTCCACCGCTCCCGATGCGCGTGATCGTGCCCGGCGCGGTGCCGCGATGCACGGTCACGAACTCGCGGAAGCAGTTGCCATCGCCCACCGCGAGATGCGTCGGCTCGCCCGCGTACTTCAGATCCTGCGAGCGCTGGCCGATGGAGCTGAATGCGAAGAACTGATTACCGCGCCCGATTTTGCTCGGCCCGCTCAGGCTCACGTGATGCTGGAGCCAGCACTCCGCGCCGAGTTCCACGTCCGCGCCGATCACGCAATACGGCCCGATCGCGCAGCCCTCGCCGATCTGGGCGGCGGGATCGACGACGGCCGTGGGATGGATTTTCGCGCTCACTTATCTACGATCCCGAACATCATTTCCGCCTCGCTCACGACCTCGCTGTTCACAATGCAGCGCCCGCGGCATTTCGCGATCTGCCGCTTCCTCTGGATCATTTCGACCTCGATGAAAAGCGTGTCGCCGGGCACCACGGGTTTGCGAAACTTTACCGAGTCCGCGCTCATGAAGTAGCCGATCTTTCCAGCGTTTCCCTCCGTCCGCAGGAGCAGGATGCTGCCGACCTGCGCCATCGCCTCGAGTTGCAGCACGCCAGGCATGATCGGGTGGCCGGGGAAGTGGCCCTGGAAAAACTGCTCGTTCATGGTCACCGATTTGATGCCGGTGCATTTCGATTCGCCGTCGAGATCCACGATGCGGTCCACCATGAGGAACGGGTAGCGGTGCGGGAGCAGCTTCATCACGTCATTCACGTCGAGGACGTCGCCGCCCTTCGGCGTCACGCTCGGCGGCACCAGCGCCATCGTTTTCGCAAACTGTTTCGCCACCGCGCGCGCCAGTTCGGTGTTCGGCCCGTGGCCCGGCTTGATGGCGATGACGTGCCCCTTGATCGGCCGGCCGAAGAGCGAGAGGTCGCCGATGATGTCGAGGATCTTGTGCCTCGCGAACTCCTCGCGGAAGCGCAGCGGCTCCTTGCTGAGCACGGATTCGCCGCGCACGACGACCGCGTTCTCCAGGCTGCCGCCCTTGATCAGCCCTTTGTCCATCAGCGGCTTCACGTCCTCGTAGAAGACGAACGTCCGCGCCGGGGCGATCTCCTTTTCGTAAATGGCGGGCGTGATTTCCGTGGAGAAATACTGCGTGAACCGCCCGTCCGGTCCGACCTGCGTGCAGGACACACGGAAGGCGGGGTCAGGCACGATGGTCATCAGCGACCCGCTTTTCGTCTCGATGAAAATTGGTTCGGTCACGGCGTACTCCGCGCGCGGCGCGGGCTGCTCGGCGATGCCGGCTTTCCGGATGAGTT
Organism: Chthoniobacter sp.; assembly: GCA_031411535.1. Lineage (GTDB taxonomy): Bacteria > Verrucomicrobiota > Verrucomicrobiia > Chthoniobacterales > Chthoniobacteraceae > Chthoniobacter. The sequence continues at coordinate 1,574 of JANOBH010000325.1, forward strand.
CGAGATACGGCTGCGCGCTGCCATCGCCGATGGGCGGCTCGTTCGCGTCCATCTCGATGAGCGCATTGTCCACGCCCATGCCGGCGAGCGCGGAGAGGACGTGCTCGACGGTATGCACCTTCACATTGCCCTCGGCGAGGGTGGTCGAGCGCTCGACTGCCTTCACGTTCTCGATCTTCGCGTCGATGGTCGGCTCGTCGCCGAGATCGCTCCGCTTGAATTTCCGGCCGTGCCCCGGAGGCGCGGGATGCAGCGTGAGCGTGACCTTTTCCCCCGTGTGCAGGGAAGAGCCGCTGACGCTGGCGGATTTGGCGAGGGTGTGCTGGAGATTGCTCATTGAGACGTGGTGAAAAGCGGGCGCCCGTTATGGCGGCGGTGGGGCGGAGGGGAAAGCTCAAAGCTCATGGTTCAAAGCCGCTGCCTTCAAACTTTGAGCTTCGCTTCGGCGGCATGCTTCACCTGTTCTGCGGATACGCTCGCGAGTTCGCCGCCTGGCGCTGCGATGATCGAAACGCGCGGGTTCGCCGGCGCCCAGATCGCAGGATCGGTCGGGCCAAAGAGCAGCAGGCACGGGGCTCCGGCGGCGGCGGCGAGATGCGAGATGCCGCTGTCATGCCCGAGAAAAAGGCGGCAGCGGGCGAGCAGCGCGGCGAGGTGCGGCAGCGGCAGGTCGCGCGCGATCAGGACGGGTGCGCCACGCCAGGCGGCGGCGAGTGTGTCGATCTGCGCGTGGTCGGCTTCGCCGCCGATGAGCAGCAGGCGCGGCTGCGGTTCGCGCGCCAGCAATGACGTGCCGAGCACCGCCCAGTTTTCGAGCGGCCAGTTTTTCCGCGGGCTGCCGCTGCCGGGATGCAGCGCGATGAGCGGTGCGGCGACAGCGGTCGCGCCGAGAAACTCATCGGCGAACGCGGAATCCTCCGCGCTCGGATGCACGGTCGCCGCGTGGTCTTCGATATATAACGCGAGGCTTTGCAGCGGCCTCGCGAGCTGGCGGGCAGCGTGCTCGGCGTCGTCGATCTTCGCGTACGCGGGGAGAAAATTCTTCACGCCGGCCCGGCGCAGATTGGCCTCAAAGAATCCGTCGGGATCAAAGAGGTAGCTGACCACCTGCTGAAAGCTGGCGAAGTATTCCACCAGATCCGGCGCCAGCACGGAGCGCGGGATGAAGAAGCCCGCCATCGGGCCATATTCGATGGAGCGCGTGGCGTCCGCGTAGAAGCGGCCCTCGGCAATTGCGACGATGTGGCGGTAGCCGAGGATTTCGAGATGCGCGTCGGGAAAGTTTTTCCGCAGCAGTCTGACCGCCGGGAGCGTGAGGATGAAATCGCCGATCGCCCCGCCGCGGATGACGAGGATGCGCGGTTTCACGAAAGGCGGAATGGATTGTTGGATTGCAGGACGAATGAATCAGCGCCACGCCAATCCCCTCCCTCCGATCCAGTCATCCCCTTATCCACCCAGCCCCGCGCGGCCTACTGGCTGTTCGGTGAGAAGCCGCCCAATGGCCCCTGCCCTTCCCACTTCTCCGGACGATTCCACGGAATGGTGCTGACGCGGTTGGGGTCTTTCGGCTCATCGGAAGCGCAGGACGGCAGGAGCACCGGCAGAGCCGCGAGAGCGAGAAGACCCAGAATTCGAAACATCGGCAATCGGGGAAGACCGCTTAGCGTGCCGGCAGCGCAGGCGCGCCAGCCGACGGCGGAGTCGTCGCAGCCGAGCGGCCTTCATAGACGACGCTGTCACCGGGTTGGATCGT
>JANOBH010000326.1:0-4873 GCA_031411535.1 Chthoniobacter sp.
TCGCTGCCCGCCATCGGCCAGGCCGGCCCGCACGCGACCGGCGCGTGGATAGCCGAGTTCGGCGCGTGGTATCACGACCTCGCGCGGCACTGGGACGGCACGTTCCCGCACCAAGGCCCGCCGGAGCCGGGCTTCGACAGCTACAAGGGCTGGGACGCGACCGGCGCTTATCTGCTCGGCTACGCGCTGCCGTTGAAAAAAATCATCCTCACCGGCAAGAAGCCCGGCGTCGCGACACCGCTCCCCGCCGCCGCCGCGCAGAGCGTCATCGCCGACGGTCGCGGCTGGGATAACAAAGACCGCAAAAGCGCATACCAAAAGCTCACCGAGCCCGAACTGCTCGCGCGCCTCGGCTCATGGTCGCCCATCGTGCGCGAGCGCGCCGCCGCCGAACTGGCCGCGCGCAAACCCGCGCCGCTTCCGGCCATCATCGCGCTGCTCGATTCGCCGTCGCTCGACGCGCGCATCGGCGCGTGCCACGCGTTGGAGGAACTCCGCGGAGCCGCCGAGCCCGCCGTTCCGCAGCTTCGCAAAACGCTCCAGCATCCCGACCTCTGGCTGCGCGTGAAAGCCGCCGACGCGCTCGCCGCCATCGGCAAAGAGGCGCTGCCCGCCTTGCCCGACATCCTCGACCGCATCGCCCGCACGCCGGAGAAAGACGACCCGCGCGCGATGGAGCAGCGGTATCTGTGCGGCGCGGTCTTTGAAAAAATGCTCAACGACACCAAGAAGCTCGAAGGCGTGGACCGCGAGAAACTCCGCACCGCCATCGCGCGCGGCCTGCAAAATCAGGACGGCCACGCGCGGAGCAAAGTGAGCGGCATCTACGCGCGCCTCAGCTTCGACGAAATCAAACCGCTGCTTCCCGCAATCCATGAAGCCATCGTGAAGCCCGCGCCCAGCGGCGAAATGTTCGCCGACGGCGTGCGACTCGGCGGCCTCAAACTGCTCGCCTCACACGGCATCGAAGAAGGTATCGCCGCCTGCGCCGATTACGTCCGCACGCAAAACCCGTGGGCCAGTCAGGAGCGCATCAAGGAAATCCTGCCCATCCTCCTCCAATACGGTGCGCACGCGCAGGCCGTCATCCCGAAGCTGCGCGAAGCCGCCGAATACTTCGAGCAGCGCGAGCCGGATTTCCCGAAAAAACTCAGCCTCCAAAAAGCTGCCGACGTCCGCGAAACCATCGCCAAAATCGAAGCCTCCACCAACCGGCCTGAACTGCGGAAAATGAAACCCTGAACTGAAATCCGATGAAACTCATACACACACTCATCACGCTCGGCGCGCTCATCTGCGGTCACGCCTTTGCGGCGGAGAAGAAGCCCCTCCAAGTCTTCATCCTCGCCGGCCAGTCGAACATGCAAGGACACGCCAAGGTCAGCACCTTTGAGCACATCGGCATGGACCCGGCGACGAAGCCGATGCTGGCGGAGATGCTGGGCGCGGACGGGAAGCCGAAGGTTTGCGAGCGCGTGTGGATTACATCCCTTGGCTGCGCGGAGGCGGAGCAGACGGGAAAGCTGACGGCGGGCTTCGGCGCGTCGCCTGAGAAAATCGGGCCGGAGTTCACGTTTGGGCTCACCATGCAGAAGTTCACGGACGCGCCCATCCTGCTCATCAAGACCTCATGGGGCGGGAAGAGTCTGAACACGGATTTTCGTCCGCCGAGCGCGGGGCCGTATGTGTTCAACGAGGCGCAGCTCGCGGCTTTTCAAAAGCAGGGCAAGGACGTGGCAGCTATGAAGGCGGAGAAGGAGAAGGTTACGGGCGTCTACTACCGGCTGATGGTCGAGCACGTGAAAATGGTGCTCGGCGACATCAAGCGCGTGGTGCCGGATTACGATGCGGCGCGGGGTTACGAGCTGGCGGGTTTCGCGTGGTTGCAGGGCTGGAACGACATGGTGGATGGCGGCACATACCCGACCCGCGACAAGCCCGGCGGCTACGATGCCTACAGCACGGCGATGGCGCATTTCATCCGCGACGTGCGGCGGGATTTGAACGCGCCGAAGCTGCCATTCGTCATCGGCGTGATGGGCGTGGGCGGGCCGACGGCGGACTACGGCCCCGACCAGCAGCGATACAAGGCGACGCATCAGAATTTCCGCGACGCGATGGCAGCCCCGGCGCAGTTGCCGGAGTTCAAAGGCAACGTGGTAGCGGTGCTCACGGAGAAGTATTGGGACCGAGAACTGACCGCCGCGAAGGCGAAGGAAAACGAACTCAAACAGCGCGCAAAGAAGCTCGCGACCGAAGGTAAACTGACGCCCGCCGATGAGAAGGCCGCACTGGAGAAATTGCGCGCGGAAGGGCTGACGGAACGCGAGCGGCAGGTGATGGAGAAAGGTATTTCCAATGCGGAGTTTCACTATCTCGGCTCGGCGAAAATCCTTGGCGGCGTCGGCAAGGGGCTGGCCGAGGCTATGGCGGAACTCAATCACCCCAACAAGACCCACTGATGAAACTCCCATCCCTCCTGCTCACCGCATTCCTCGCCGCGATCGTTCCTGCTTTTGCTGCGGATGATCTCAAAATTCCCGACTTCACCAAGGGCGACAAGCCCGGCGAGGCGCACGACTGGAATCTCGGGCCGACCGGTGCGCGCGGTTGGATTTACACCGCCAACGGCCACTCGCGGCAGGCGCGGCAGATCCTCGTGACGGCGGTGGCGAAAGGATCGCCGGCGGATGGCGCGCTCGGCGCCGGCGATGTCATCCTCGGCGTGGACGGGAAGAATTTCGCCGACGACGGGCGCGTCCAGTTTGCCAATGCCATCGCGGCAGCCGAGTCGGAGAAAGGTGGCGGCAAGCTGCGGCTGCAGCGCTGGCGCGAGGGAAAAACGGAAACGGTGGAACTCAAGCTGCCCGTGCTCGGCAGCTACAGCGCCACTGCGCCGTATGGCTGCGCGAAGTCGAAGCGCATCCTCGATCTCGGCTGCGCTTCGCTCGCGCTCCGCATGGGTGCGGCGGATTACGCGAAGGGCGGGAACCCCATCACCCGCCCGCTCAACGCCCTCGCGCTGCTCGCCAGCGGGAACAAGGACTATCTGCCGCTCATCAAGACCGAGGCGCAGTGGGCGGCGGACTTCACCAGCACCGGCTACCTCTCGTGGTATTACGGCTACCTGCTCGCGTTTCTCGGCGAATACGTCATGGCCACCGGCGACACGTCGGTGATGCCGGGCTTGCGGCGCCTCGCGCTGGAAACCGCGCGCGGCCAGAGCGGGGTGGGCACGTGGGGACATCGGTTCGCCGAGCAGGGCGGGAACCTCGAAGGCTACGGCGCCATGAACGCGCCCGGCCTCAGCCTCACGATCGGCATGGTGCTCGCGCGGGACGCGGGTGTGAAGGAGCCGGACCTTGACCGCGCCATCGCGAAAGCCGCCGGCTTTCTCCGCTGGTATGTGAACAAGGGCGCGGTTCCCTACGGCGACCATCAGCCATTCTTCGCGCATGAGGACAATGGTAAGTGCTCCGCCGCGGCCGTGCTCTTCGACATGCTCGGCGACCGCGAGGCGGCGGAGTTTTTCGCGAAGATGTCCACCGCCGCCTACAGCGAGCGCGAGCGCGGGCACACCGGCAATTATTTCAACATCCTCTGGGCGCTGCACGGCGTCGCGCGCTGCGGCCCGGTGTCCAGCGGCGCATACATGAAAGAGCAGGCGTGGTATTACGACCTCGCGCGCGGCTGGGACACGGGCTTCGGCTACCAGGGCTCGCCCGTCGGCGAGGAGGAGCACAAAAAATACACCGGCTGGGACTGCAGCGGCGGCTATCTGCTCGCGTATGCGCTGCCGCTGAAAAGCCTGCGCATCACGGGCAGTAAGCCGTTCACCGCCGCGCCGCTCGATGCCGCGCAAACCGCCGCCGTCATCGCCGCCGGGCGCGACTTCGCCTACAAGGGCGACGAGAACCCCTACGAAAAGCGGACCACTGAGCGACTCTTCGCCGGCCTCGCAAACTGGTCGCCCTTTGTGCGCGGGCGCTCCGCAGCCGCGCTCGGGAAACGCGAGGGCGACTTCGTTCCCGGCCTCCTCAAAATGCTCGCCGGCCCGGACCGCGATGGCCGCTACGGGGCCTGCCAGGCCCTCGGCGCGCTCGGCCCGCGTGCCGATGCCGCCGCGCCGCAACTCCGCGCCGCGCTCAAAAGCGAAGACGTCTGGCTGCAATGCCTCGCCGCCGTGGCCCTGCCCGAACTCGGCCCGGAGGCGCGCAAAGCCAGCGTGAGCGACCTGCTCGCGATGACTGCGCGCAAGAACCCCGCCGACCCGCGCCGCATGGCCGCGCGCTCCGCGAGCATGGCGCTCTTTTCACCGTTCCCCGGCAGCCGCACGCCGCGCAGCATCCTCGCCGAATCGCTCGATGGCGTGGACCGCACGCAGCTTTACCCCGCCATCCAGACACTGCTCGCACACGAGGACAGCGTCCCGCGCAGCGCCGTGCGAAAAACCTACGCGCACCTCACGGACAGCGATTTGGTCGCGCTGCTGCCGAGCATCGTCAAAGCCGTCGAGAAGCTCGCGCCGAGCAACGAAATGTTCGCCGACGGCATCCGCCTCGCCGGCCTCGACCTGCTCTCCCGCCTGCAAATCCGCGAAGGCATGGCGCTGTGCGTGTCCGTGATGGAGCCCGACCGTTGGGGTGAAAAAAACCGCACCAAAGATTGCCTCACCTACCTCGCCCGCTACGGCACCCACGCCCGGTCTCTGCTGCCGAAACTGCAGGAAGCGCGCACGTATCTCGCCACGAAAAAGAAGGTCCCCGCCGACTATCTCGCCCAGTTCGACAAACTCGTCGCCGCCATCGAATCCAGCACCGCAACACCCGCGCTGGTGAACCTCGAAGACTTCAAATCCCGCCCCGCCGAGGCG
>JANOBH010000327.1:0-2453 GCA_031411535.1 Chthoniobacter sp.
CATCCCGAGTTTCAGCATCACACCCACATCTCGCGTTCCCCCGGCCCGCACGGTCTGAACTATTGGCAGTCCTGGCTCGCCGCCGCTGCGAGCGATCCCGGCGCCGCCGCGACCGTGCAGCGCTATACCACGCGGCCCGCCGAGGAACTCTACGACCTCAACACGGACCCCTTCGAACTGCACAACCTCGCCGCTGAGCCAGACCAGGCGGAGCGCCTCGCCACGATGCGCTCCGCTCTTAATGCCTGGATGAAGGAACAAGGCGACCAAGAGACGGTCTTCGGCAAACCTCTCCTGCGCGGCGAAGCGGTGACATTGATCGAAGGCGGCAAGACACCACCGAATCCCAAACCGTAATCCGACGAATCTGAATTCCCTCTCCATCTCCATGAAACTCCATCTCGTCATCCTCGCGTTGCTGGTCCAGTTACTCGCGCTGCACGCCGCCGAGCCAAAGCCCAACATCATCCTCATTTACTCCGACGATCACGGTTACGCGGATCTTGGGGTGCAAGGCTCGGTGACGGACATCCGCACGCCGAATCTCGATGCGCTCGCGCGCGATGGCGTGCGCTTCAAGCGCGGCTACGTGAGCGCGCCGCAGTGCGTGCCTTCGCGGGCGGGCGTGATGACGGGCCGGTATCAACAGCGCTTCGGCGTGGAGGATAACACGAAGGGCCCAATGCCGCTGGCGGAGTTGACGATCGCGGAACGGTTGAAACCCGCGGGCTATGTTTCCTGCCAGGTCGGGAAGTGGCATCTCGAAGCGCCGCCCGAGAGGAAGGCCGCGAAGGGCGAATCGGCGGAGGGCGCGAAAGCCGGGCAATCTTTCCAGCCGTGGGCGCAGGGCTTCGAGGAATACTTCACCGGGCCGATGAACACCTTCGCGGCCTCGCATGATCTGAAGGGAAACAAACTGCCGCACGCGCCGCAGCAATTCACGGATAAGCGCTTCCGCTGCGTGTGGCAGGCGGACGCGGCCATCTCGTTCATCGAGCGGCATCAGCGCGATCCGTTCTTTCTCTACCTCGCGTTCTTCACGCCGCATGTGCCGCTGGAATCGCCGGAGCCGTGGTTCTCGAAGACCCCGAAGGACGCGCCGCTCGAACGCCGCCAGGCGCTCGCCATGATCGCGGCGATGGACGATGGCATCGGGCGCCTCCGCGAAAAACTCCGCGCCGCCGGAATCGAAAAGAACACGCTCATCTTTTTCATCGGCGACAATGGCGCGCCGCTGAAAGAGGGCGCATGGGATGGCTCGCTGAACCTCCCGCTCATCGGTGAAAAAGGCATGCTCACCGATGGCGGCATCCGCACGCCATTCGTCGCCGCGTGGCCGGGGAAAATTCCGGCGGGCCAAATCTTCGAATCGCCCGTGATCAATCTCGATGTCGCCGCCACCGCCACCGCGCTCGCCGGACTGCCGCACGATGAAAAACTCGATGGCGTGGACCTCATGCCCTTCCTGCTCGGCGAGAAGAAAGGCAACCCCCATGACGCGCTCTTTTGGCGTTGGCGTTCGCAGGCCGCGGTGCGCGCGGATCATTGGAAGCTGATCCTGCTGGGTCGCGATGAGCGCTACCTTTTCGACCTCGATAGTCCGGAAGGAGAAACGAAGAATCGCCTCGCTGAGTTCCCCGACATCGCAGCCGACCTGGACAAGAAACTCATGGCTTGGAATGCGTCGCTGCCTCCGCCGGGATTGCCGCGCGACCTCGTCGATCAGGACCAGATGTTTTACGACGACCACGTCAACAAGACGGGCGTCAAGGCGACGAAGCGCCCACGGAAAGGAAGCAGTGCGAGGACTGCGGAAACTGCGAACGATTGGGTCGCGCGCAATGCCACCGCCGAGGTGAAAAACGGCGCGCTCCACGTCACACCAAGCGGCAAGCAAAAGCCTTTCATCGCCTTCTCCGGGCTGAGCATCCCCGGCCCCGCTGTGGCCTCTGCGAGCGTGCGCGCGGAAAGAGCCGGCAAGCTGGGCATCGCGTGGCGACTCGATGGTCAGAAGGACTTCACGCCCGAGCAGACCACGTATCAGGATCTCGCCGCGTCGTTGGAGTTTCAGGATGTCATCGTGACCGTCCCTGCCGAGGGTTCGATCATCCACCTTCGCCTCCTCTTACCCGACAGCACGACCGACCTGCGCCGTCTTGAACTCAAAGCCGCGAATAGCCAGCAGACCCGGCACTGGAGCTTTGCGACTCAGCCCTGATCATCCGCATGCGATCCCTCACCGCCGCGATCATTTTGCTCTTCGCCCTCTGCCCTGCGCTCCGGGCGGAGACGAAGCCCAACATCCTCTTCATCCTCACCGAGGATCAAGGCGCGCATCTGAGCTTCCTCGGCACGCCGGGCTTGCATACGCCGCACATGGATTCGCTGGCGCGGTCGAGCGTGTTCTTTCGCAATGACGTTCATGGGCTATCCGGTGTGCTCACTGTCGAAGG
>JANOBH010000328.1:0-2054 GCA_031411535.1 Chthoniobacter sp.
GAGTGCATCGCGCGCAGGCGGTCCTGCTCCTCGCGGTTCTTCACGGCGAACGCGCCGCGCTGCTCTTCGCTGATGAGCGCGCTCACCACCGGCACGGCGCGGCTGGCGTCGAGGACATGCACGACGGGCTGGGAAAAATGCTGCGCGATTTTCACCGCCGTGTGCGCCTTGCTGGTGGTCGCGCCGCCGATGAGCAGCGGCTGTTTCATCCCGGTGCGCTCCATCTCGCGGGCGACATGAACCATCTCATCGAGCGAAGGCGTGATCAGCCCGGAGAGACCGATGACATCGACTTTCAGCTCGCGCGCGGTGGCGAGGATCTTGTCGCACGAGACCATCACGCCGAGGTCGATCACGTCGTAGTTGTTACATCCGAGCACCACGCCGACGATGTTCTTGCCGATGTCATGCACGTCGCCTTTGACCGTCGCCATGAGCACCTTTCCCTGCGTGCGCACGGTGCCGCCGGCGGCAATGGTCGCGGCCTTTTCCGCCTCCATGTAGGGCAGCAGATGCGCGACCGCTTTCTTCATCACGCGCGCGGATTTTACCACCTGCGGCAGGAACATTTTCCCCGAGCCGAAGAGATCGCCGACCACGTTCATCCCGTCCATCAGCGGGCCTTCGATCACGCTGAGCGGCTTGTCGTATTTCAGCCGCGCCTCCTCGGTGTCCGCGGTGACAAAGGCGTCGATGCCTTTCACCAGCGAATGCGTGAGCCGCTCCTCGACGGACATCTTGCGCCACTCCTCGGTCGCCTTTTCCACCGGGCCGCCGGCCTTCTGCTTCATGTTTTCGCCAAAGGTGACGAGCCGCTCCGTGGCGTCGGGCCGGCGGTTCAGCAGCACGTCTTCGACGAGTTCGAGCAGGTCTTTCGGGATCTCCTCGTACACTTCCAGCAGGCCCGCGTTCACGATGCCCATGTCCAGCCCCGCGCGGATCGCGTGGTAGAGGAATGCGGAGTGCATGGCCTCGCGCATGTGGTTGTTGCCGCGGAAGGAAAACGAGATGTTTGAGACGCCGCCGCTGACCTTGGCGCGCGGCAGGTTGGCTTTGATCCAGCGCGTGGCCTCGATGAAATTGACCGCGTAGTTGTTGTGCTCTTCGAGGCCGGTGGCGACGGTCAGGATGTTCGGATCGAAGATGATGTCCTCGGGCGGAAAGCCGACCTTTTCCACGAGCAGGTCGTAGCTGCGCTTACAGATTTCGCATTTCCGCTCCAGCGTGTCCGCCTGCCCCTGCTCGTCGAACGCCATGACCACGACCGCCGCGCCGTAGCGCCGCACCAGCCGCGCGTGTTGCAGGAACTTCTCCTCGCCTTCCTTGAGCGAAATCGAGTTCACGATCCCCTTCCCTTGGATGCACTTCAGCCCGGCCTCGATCACGCTCCACTTCGAGCTATCCACCATCACCGGCACCCGCGCGATCTCCGGCTCGGTCATGATGTAATTGAGGAAGCGCGTCATCGCCGCCGCGCCGTCGAGCATCCCCTCGTCCATGTTGATGTCGATGATCTGCGCGCCGTTTTCCACCTGCTGCCGCGCGACCGTCACCGCCTCCTCGTAAGCGCCCGCGAGGATCAGCTTCGCAAACTTCGGCGATCCCGTGACGTTCGCGCGCTCGCCGATGTTCACGAAGTTTGTCTCCGGCGTGAGCGTCAGCGCATCGATCCCGCTGAGCCGCAGATACGGCTCCACCGTCGGTACCACACGCGGCGCGATGCCCTTCACGGCAGCGGCGATCTTCTCGATGTGCGGTGGCGTGGTGCCGCAGCAGCCGCCGACGATGTTGAAAATGCCCGCGCGTCCCCACTCCGCGAGCTGCGGCGCGAGCGATTCCGGCGTCTCGGGAAAACCCGTCGGCAGCAGCGGATTCGGCAGCCCCGCGTTCGGATACACGCTCACGTAAATCGGCGCGATCTGCGACAGCTCCTCGATCAGCGGCCGCATTTCCTCCGGCCCGAGCGCGCAGTTCATGCCTACGCTGAGCAGCGGCACATGCGAGACGCTGTTCCAAAACGCCTCCACCGTCTGCCCCGTCACCCCGCGCGTCCC
>JANOBH010000329.1:0-2515 GCA_031411535.1 Chthoniobacter sp.
TCACAAACTGGAGGAGAAATTTCACCGAGTATCCGTAGATGCCCTGGTGGCGGAAATACGGGGCCTTGCTGCCGTCGGCGCGGGCGAAAGGGATCGCGCTGCGCGAGAAATAGAGCGCGTGCGACTGGCGATCGAGCACGACCTTGACGGCGTTGGGATTGCCCACGTCCTCGTCGCTGCCAAAGGCGCTGGCGGCGGTGATCATTTCCTGCGCCCGGTCATCGGCCAGCACCTTCGCGAGGCGCGAGACGAGCGCCGGCTCGATGAGCGGCTCGTCGCCCTGCACATTGATGACATGCGAAAATCCGGCGAGCCGTTTCGCCACTTCCGCGCAGCGATCCGTGCCGCTGCGGTGCTTCGGCGAGGTCATGGAGACCTCCGCGCCGAAGTCGAACGCCGCCTCGGCGATGCGCATGTCGTCGGTGGCCACGATGACGGCGGTGATGCCGCGCGCTTTTCCACACCGCTCCCAGACGTGCTGGATGAGCGGCTTGCCCGCGATCCGGAAGAGCGGCTTGCCGGGGAAGCGCGTCGAGCCGTAGCGGGCGGGGATGACGACGGCGACTTTAGCGGCTGGCATCCGAAGTTCTTAAAATGAATGCCGCCGCGCTGGCAAAATCTTTCGCCACAAACTCTGCACGGCCCGCATTTTCACCAAGACCGTGGCCGGTCTGCACGAGGATCGCGCGCGTCCCCGCGGCGTGCCCGCACTGCACGTCGATCGCCTTGTCGCCGATGAACCACGAGTGCCCAAGATCGAGCCCGAGATCGCGCGCCGCCTCCTGGACCATCGCGGGCGAGGGCTTGCGCCGCGGCGAGTTCGCCTCCGGCGCCTCCGGGCAGAAATACGTCGCGTCGATCAGCCCGCCGCCGAGCAGGGCGAGCAGCCGCTCCTGGACTGCGTCGTAGTCGGTGACCGTGTAGTAGCCGCGCCCGATGCCGCTCTGGTTCGTGATGATGACCAGGCGGAAACCCGCGCCTTTCAATGCCGCGAGCGCCTCGACGACTCCCGGGATGATCCGCACGTCACCGGGGCTCCGGCAGTAGTTCGCCTCCTCCATGAGCGTCCCGTCGCGGTCGAGGAAAATGGCGGGCGTGGGCATGGGCGGACACTTCGCGCAGCGGGCCGGGACATTCGCAAGCCGATTCCCATCCGCGCCCGTGCGGGCAGGCATGTTGTTGTTGAAGCGGCTAAATGTGCGTGCTCGGACTCCAGGCTTGGTGACTGCGTAAAAAGTCCGCGCAGCATTCTCCCCCAGCGGCTCCTGGCGCAGGAGCGCCGGGCTCGGCGCGCATGAGCGCGTGGCTCCGAGAGGTCGCACGCGGAGCCAAGCGTTCCTGCGCGCCAACGAGGCGCTCCTGCGCCAGGACTCCCGACCTATTTCACACGCTCTTCGTCCGCCTCCCAGCGTCCGCAGACTCCGCAGGGCAGGACTTTTCCATCGCTGAGGATCGGCAGTCCGAGTTCGCCAGCGGTGATGGTTCCGCCGCGGTCCGAGAAAAGTTCGCTGAGGAGATTCTGCAGCACGAGCGGGGAGAGTCCGGCGGCGTAGCTGTTCAGCATCAGGAAAAGCGGGCGCTCGCTCAGCAGCGCGCGGCATTCGAGCAGGAGATCCCAGAGATCGGTCTGGAGCTTCCACACTTCGCCGGCGGCGCCGCGTCCGTAGCTGGGAGGATCGAGGATGATGGCGTCGTAGCGGCGGCCGCGGCGCGCTTCGCGGCGGACGAATTGCAGGCAGTCGTCGGTGATGTAGCGGATGGGCGCGGCGGCCAGACCGGAGAGCGCGGCGTTTTCGCGGCACCACTGGACCATGCCTTTGGCGGCATCCACATGGCAGACGCTCGCGCCCGCAGCGGCACATGCCACGGTGGCTGCGCCGGTGTAGCCAAAGAGATTCAGCACCGCAACCTCGCGCCCGCCCGCGCGGGCCGCCTGGATTTTCTGCGCGCACCAGTCCCAGTTCACCGCCTGCTCCGGGAAAAGGCCGGTGTGTTTGAAATCGGTCGGGCGGATGCGGAAGGTGAACGCGCCGTAGCGGAGATTCCACGAATCGGGGAGCTGACGCCGGAATTCCCAGCGTCCGCCGCCGGTTTCGCTCCGGTGGTAGAAGCCGTCCCAGTCTTTCCACTCCCCGCCGCCGCGCCTGGGCCAAAGCACCTGCGGGTCCGGGCGGACGAGGACCACGCCGCCCCAGCGCTCCATCTTCAGCCCGCTCCCGGCGTCGAGCAGTTCGTACTCGCGCCAGCGGTCGGAGAGCAGGGGAAGATTCTGAAGATCGGGGTTCACTCGCTGGTGACGTAGCCGGGCGGCGATGGGGCGTGAAGGCAATTTCCCTCGCGACGAAACGGGCTGAATCGGGAAACGCCCGGAGGCCGGAATCCCGAAGCGGTAAGCGGACTTGCCGGTGAGGCGCGGAAAACTTAACAGAAGCGCCATGCGCATCTCCCGACGTTCCTTCCTCCGTCACCTCGCCGCGGGCACTGCCGCGGCGCCTTTCATCACCCGCGGGCTGCT
>JANOBH010000330.1:0-4748 GCA_031411535.1 Chthoniobacter sp.
GTCTGGCCGCGGCACGGTGCTGCACAGCAACCAGGCCTCCTCTACAGGCAGCCGCCTCGTGCAGTTGGGGGCTGTGGGGGGCGCGCTGTTCTTAGGAGAGGTGTACGGGCTGGTGGAGCTGGCAGGCAGCGAGGTGGTGGAGCGTGAAGCTGTCATTCGGCTCCTGCGCGAGGGCTTCCTTGAACGCGCTCTCGGCGTCGGCGTAGCGGCCGAGGTCTTTGAGCTGGAGGCCGCGCATGATCTGCGGCGCGAGGGCGAAGGAGTCGCTAATGGGGAAACTCGAAATCCGAAATCCGAAATCCGAAACAATGTCGAAATGTTGGAAACTCCGGAAAGCGGAGTGAGCGCGCGCCTTTCCCTTTTCACGCTATCAAGCCTTTCGGATTTGATTCGAATTTCGACATTCGGATTTCGGATTTTCATTTCTTGATTCCCAAAAACGTCAGCACGTCGTCGTAGAAGCCGCTTTGGTTGGAATAGATGGCGTAGTTTTTCGCGCTCTCGAACCACGCTTTGGTGGAGGGCTTCACGTCGCGGGCGGATTTGAGGAGGTCGTCGGTGCCGAGCGGGATGACGCGGTTCTCGGTCATGGCGCGGGCGAGGGAGCGCTCGATGGCGATGTCGAAGACCGCTTTCAAATCCGCGCCGGAGAAATCGCGCGTCTTCTTCGCCACGGCGGCGGCGTCGAGCGCGTGCATGGGCTTGTCTTTGGCCATGACCTCGATGATCGAGCAGCGTGCGGGCTCGTCCGGCGGCGGGACAAAGAGGATGCGGTCAAAGCGGCCGGGGCGGCGGAAGGCGGGGTCGAGGTGCCACGGCGCATTGGTGGCGCCGAGGATGAGGAGGCCGTCGTTGTCGCCGACGTTGCCGTCCATCTCGGCGAGGAACTGGTTGATGAGCGTGCGGCCGGCGCTGCGTTTGAGGTCGTTGCGGTCGGCGGCGAGGGCGTCCACTTCGTCGAAGAAAAGGACGGCGGGCGCGTGGGTGCGGGCGAGTTCGAAAAGGGCGTGGAGGTTTTTCTCAGAATTGCCGAGGTAGAGATCGAGGATCTGGTGGATGCCGATGGAAATAAAGTTGGCCTGGATCTCTCCGGCGGTGGCGCGGCTGAGGAGGGTTTTGCCGCAGCCGGGCGGACCGTAGAGGAGTACGCCGCCGCCGATCTTCTTGCCGTAGGCTTTGAAAAGCGCAGGGTTTTTGAGCGGGTGGATGATTTTCATCCGAATCTCCTCTTTCACCGAGTCCATGCCGCCGATGTCGGCGAAGTTGAGCTTCGGGCGCTCGATGTCCCCCGCGCCGACGGCTGGCTTTTCCGACTCGTCGCTCTCGGGTGTCCAGCCCTGGGCGGCGACCTTTTCCGGCTGCTCGATGAGGGAGCCGTCCTTCGGGCCGCGGTTGCCGAGCTCCTTTTCCATGCCGGGGTCGCGCAGAGTGGGGTCGAGAGCGAGCGCCTTTTCGTAGCAGGCTCGCCCGGCGGCGCGGTTCCCCTCCCCCGCGTAGAGCCGCGCGAGGAGCAGGTGCGCGGGCGCGTAGCCGGGATGCTCGGCGATGAGCGCCTCCGCGCGGACCACGGCCTCGCTCGTCTTTCCGCTGAGATGCAGCACGCGGGCGACACCCGCTTTCGCCTCCGGGCGCGTGGGATCGAGCCGGAGGACACGCTCGAAAACGCCGCGCGCCTCATCGAGCGACCATTCGTCGAGGCAGGATTGCGCGAGGAGCAGCAGCAGCGGGAGATTCTCGGGTGAAACGGCGACGGCCTGGCGGAGCGGGTCGAGTCTGGACATGGGCGAAAAGTGTCAGCGGACAAGTGGCAGGTGACAAGCGGGAGATGCGCACGATGGTAGCGCCCTGCAAATAATCCCGCACCCAAAACACCACGCGGCCTCTGGCATAACCACTGCTACCTCATTCTCAGTTCCAAAAAAATCCCATGAATTTCCTCGTTGTTGACGATAACCGGCTCCTCAATCGCTTTCTCACGACCTATCTGCGCGGCAAGGGCCACGTGGCCTCGTCGCTGACCGACAGCTCGAAAGTGGAGTCGTGGCTCGACCTGAATCCGTGCGACGGCCTGATCCTCGACATCGGCATGCCAAAGATCGACGGCCTGACTCTCATCTCGCAGGTTCGCACGAAACACGCCGATCTGCCGATCGTCATGTTCACCGGCCTCGGCTATGACGAGGACGCGATGCAGGCGGCGCGGAAGGCGGGAGCGAACGGCTACGTCAGCAAGGGGCTCGGGCCGTCGGAAATCTATGCGGCGCTGATGCGGGTGCTCGGCAAGCAGGCCCTTCAGGCCTGATCGGACGCGAGTTCGGCGAGTCGCTTTTTCAAGAGGGTCGCCTCCCACTGGCCGCTGGCGTTGGGCCGGTCGAGGTAGCCGTAGTTCAGGATGGAACCCGACTGCGCGAGCAGAAGGCGGGAGATTTTCCCAAAGCGGCCCATGCCCATGACGCTGAGAGGGAGCGGCTGTTTTCCTGCGAATAGTGAGAGAAGCCGCGCGAGGGCGGCGGGGGTTTCCGTGAGCGCGGCGAGTTTGCAGATGTCGGCCCCGGCCGCCTGGGCGCGACGGATGGTGCCGCGGAGCTGCGCTATCGGGGGCATGGATCTGAAATGGTGCGCGGAAACAATCACGCGGACGCCGCTGGAACGGGCCTCGGAGATCGTGCTGGTCAGATGCCCCATGGAGCGAAGCTCCACGTCTATCAGAGTAGCGAAGGGCAAAAACCGGGTGAAAAGCTCCCGTCGTCGCGGGAAACCCAGGCCGTTTGCGCCGCCCTCGGCAGGATGGCGGACCGTGATGACCAGCGGCACTCGGAGCCGTGGCACCGCGCGGAGCAGTGGCGCGGGATCGGAGGCGAAGGCATCGACCCGAATTTCGAGGTAATCGACCTCTCCCGGCCTTATCCTAAGGGCGCGGCGCAGCGCGGGTGGTGAATGCACAGCACCGATAACTTGCGGTCCCGCGCTCAAATTTCTGGAATTATTTATCCCGCTCATATTCTGTGCAGCCCCGCAGAACAGCCGATGCTCGGTCGAAAACAAGAACTCAATCTCCAAACGCTGCAGATCGCCGACGGCGTCCTGCTCGTCGTCGCGTTCTGGATCGCGCACTCGCTGCGCTTTTTTGGTGCGGACTGGATGCTGTTCAATTACCCCATCGGGCCGTTCAAGGACTTCCAGTGGCTGCTTTTCGTGATCATGCCGTTCGGCCCGATCAGCCTGGAGCTGCAGGGCTTTTACACAAACCCGCTGCAAAAGGAGGGAGGCAAGTCGCTCGTGCAGATCGCGCGGGCGTTTTTCTGGCTCGGGCTGCTCATCGCGGTGGCCGCGTATTTTTTCCGCCTCGATGTCCCGAGCCGCGCGGTCATGCCGCTCTTCATCGTCATCTCCACCTCGCTGCTGCTGGTTCGCGAGCGCATCACGCTCGCGCGGTTTCGCAAACGCGCGAAGCGGGAGGATCTGCGTGAGAGCCTCATCCTCGCGGGGACTCCGGGCGACATCCACCAGTTGCGGCACACTTTCACTGCGGAGCAGATCATGGAGATGGAGATCGTGGCGGAGATCGACATCGAGAGCCAGCCGATCACGGATCTCATCGACGCGCTCCACAAGCACTCGGTGAGCCGTGTCATCTTTGCCGGCGGCCACAGTCACCTGAACCGGCTGGAGGAGGCGATCGGCGCCTGCGAGATCGAGGGTGTGGAGGCATGGGTTGTGGCGGATTTCATCCGGACGGCGATCGCGCGCCCGGCCTTCGATGTGTTTGGCGCGCGCCCGATGCTCGTCTTCCGCACGACGCCGGATGTCTCGTGGGCGCTGATGGTGAAGGGGCTGATCGACCGCGTTGGCGCGATCTTCGGCCTGTTACTGCTTTCGTGGGTCTTTGTGATCGTGGCCATCGGCATCAAACTCACCTCGCCGGGGCCGGCCATCTTCCGGCAGAAGCGCGCTGGGAAAAACGGGAAGCCTTTCACGATGTACAAATTCCGCTCCATGCACACGGACGCGGAGATGCGGCAGGCGGAGTTGGTGGCCTTCAACCAGATGGAGGGACCTGTTTTCAAAATCGACAAGGACCCGCGCGTGACGCGCTTCGGAAAATTCCTTCGCAAGACGAGCATCGACGAATTCCCCCAGCTCCTGAACGTGCTCAAAGGCCAGATGAGCCTCGTGGGGCCGCGCCCGCTGCCGATCTACGAGGTCGAGAGATTCGCCAGCACCGCACAGCGCCGGCGACTCTCGATGAAACCGGGGCTGACGTGCCTGTGGCAGGTCAGCGGACGCAGTGACATCAACAGCTTCGACGAATGGGTGAAGCTCGACCTCCGCTACATCGACCAGTGGTCGCTTTGGCTCGATGCGCAGATCCTCCTGAAGACGATACCCGTCGTTTTCCTCGGCTTCGGAGCGCGCTGAGCCGCGGGGTTTGACCCGTTGGCAGACTTTCGCAATTCTCGCCACACATGGACATCCGCAAAGCTCTCATCACGGCCGCCGGCACCGGCCAGCGCACGCTTCCGCTGCAGTCGCTGGTCGATCGCGATGGCATCACCAAGACCGCGCTGGCCATCATCATCGAGGAGGTGCTGCGCGCCGGGATCGAGACGATCGGCGTCGTCATCAGCCCGGGGGATGAGGCGGCATATCGCGCCGCGGCGGGTGCGCACGCGGGGCGGCTGACATTCATCGAGCAGCCCGCGCCGCTCGGCTACGCGCACGCGATTTACTGCGCGGCGGATTTTTGC
>JANOBH010000331.1:0-1929 GCA_031411535.1 Chthoniobacter sp.
CCCATGTTGTAGGGATCGGGAAAGCGCGAGTCGCGCCGCGGGACTTTGTCGTAGACGAAAGGCGTGGCGGAATAGCGGCGGACGGGGGCGGTTTCTGGTTTCTGGTTTCTGGTCGGCTCCGTCCCATCAAGACCGCCCGCCGCCGCAAGACAGTCATCGAGCAGCGCGAGCCATTCCGTTGAGCGTTGGACGTTGGACGTTGGACGTTGGACGTTTTCCCCACTCACCGCCGCCACTGCCTGCGTCCCGCACTCCGCCATCTCCCGCAGCTCCAGAAGCGCAAATCTCACCAGCCTCACGCTCGGCTGATCTGCCAGCGGATTCGTCTCCCGCCGATGCCGCTCCAGCGCGGCGATCAGCGCCGGCACGGCCCTTTCATAAATCCCGGCAAGCAGCTCCTCCGTCGTCGGAGTCGCTAGGATTTCATCGAAGAAAACGGCAAGGCTTTCATCCGGGACCACATCCAGCCCGAGCGGCGGCTCCCGCATTTCCCCCACCCGCTGGCGCAGCGCCGCGACGTGCTCCGCGCAGTAGTGCGCGTGGAGGGAAAAGGCCATCTTCAGCTCGTAGATCGGCTCCGCCGTGAGGCGCGCGATGAAGATCCCGTGCAGCCGCTTGAAGGCGTAGTGGTAGCGCTTCAGCCGCCGCACGCATTCGGCGACCGACAGCCCCGGCCTTTGCGCCTCGGCGAAAGTGGCGAGCCCCGCGAGCGGCGGCAGCCCGTGGAGCGGGGAGTAGGCGGGTGTGCTCATGCGCCGATGCTAGGAGCGAAATGCGCCGCGTTCAACCGCGCGCACTTTCCCACTTCCCATTCACTTTCGCTCCCCTACCCTGCGCGCCCTATGTCACGCCCAGACGGTCGCGCGAGCGATCAAATCCGCCCGCTTTCCTTCACCCCGAATTTCGCCCCGCACGCCACCGGCTCGGTGCTGATTTCGTCCGGAAACACGCGCGTCATTTGCAGCGCGATGATCGAGGAAGGCGTGCCGGGATGGATGAAGGCGCAGCGGGTCGAGGGCGGCTGGATCACGGCAGAGTACTCGATGCTCCCCTACTCGACGCAGCCGCGAAAGCCGCGCGACAGCTCGAAAGGGAGGATCGACGGCCGCAGCGTGGAGATTCAGCGGCTGATCGGGCGCTCGCTCCGCGCGGTGATCGACCTCGACGCGCTCGGGGCGCGGACGCTGTGGGTGGACTGCGACGTTCTCCAAGCCGACGGCGGGACGCGCACCGCCTCCATCACGGGCGCATGCGTAGCCGTGGCGCTGGCGAGCCGGAAGCTGATCGCGACCGGGGTGATGAAAAAGTCGCCGATCAAAAAATTCGTCGCCGCCGTGAGCGTGGGCGTGGTCGGCGGCGAGCCGGTGCTCGATCTGAACTACGTCGAGGACAAGGACGCTTCCGTGGATCTGAACGTCGTGATGACCGACGACGGGCAGTTCGTGGAAGTGCAGGGCGCGGGCGAGGAGAGCACGTTTTCGCACGAGCAATTCCTCGCGATGCTGGCGCTGGGCAAGAAAGGAGTTGCCGACCTCCTCGCCGCTCAGCAAGAAATCCTCGCGACGCTGGCCTGACGGCTGATAAGGCAGCGGTCCCTGATTTTTTATGAAAAAAGCACTTATCACCGGCATCACCGGCCAGGACGGCTCCTATCTGGCCGACCTGCTGCTCGAAAAGGGTTACGAGGTCCACGGCATCATCCGCCGGGCGAGCACGTTCAATACTTCGCGCATCGACCACCTTTACGCCGATCCGCATGTCAACGGCGTGCGGCTGCACCTGCACTACGGCGACCTCTCGGACTCGCTGAACCTCACCCGGCTCATCGACCGCACGGGGCCGGACGAGATCTACCATCTCGGCGCGCAGAGCCATGTGCGCGTGAGTTTCGACATCCCGGAAAACACCGGCGACATCGTGGCCCTCGGC
>JANOBH010000332.1:0-1529 GCA_031411535.1 Chthoniobacter sp.
AACAGCCGGCGCCTTCGCCGCAGCGCTCCTGCGCACGGACGGCCCCACGCTCCTCTCCCTCACACGCCAGGTCGTGCCGAATCTCAGCGAGATCCCAGTCGCCACCCGCCGCGAAGGCGTCCTCAAAGGCGGCTACATCGCCGTAAAGGACACCGGCGCGTTGAACACCATCCTGCTCAGCGCCGGCAGCGAACTCCAGCATGCCGTCGCCGCCGCCAAGACGCTCGGCGAAGGTGTCCGCGTCGTCAGCGTCCCCAGCTTCCACCGCTTCGACGCGCAGCCGCAGAGCTACCGCGACGAAGTCCTCCCGCCCGCCTGCCGCCAGCGCGTCGCCATCGAGGCTGGCGTCACCGCCCTCTGGTGGAAATACGTGGGACTCGACGGCAAAGTCATCGGCATCGACCGCTTCGGCCTCAGCGCGCCGGGAAACAAGGTCATGGAAGTCCTCGGCATCACCGCCCAGGCCGTCGCCGACGCCGCGAAATCGCTGGCGTAATCCGCCCGTCCATCCCTTCCGAAAGAAAGGCCGCGCCCGATTCCGGGCGCGGCCTTTCCGCTTTCCAAAACGCACCTTGCCGGGTCGCGCTGCACGCGATTTCATCGCGGGCATGCCGCGCCTTCTCCCCGCTCTCCTCGCCTGCGCGCTGGCTTGCAGCGCCGCAGCCGCGCCGCCCGACCGGCCGTGGAATAATGACGTCATCTACTTCGCGCTGACCGACCGCTTTCTCGACGGCGATCCCGCGAATAACGTGCCGCCGGGCAGCGATCCGGCGCTCTACGATGCGGCGCAGAAAAACATCGACCGCTATCACGGCGGCGATTTCCGCGGACTCGAGATCGCCCTGGCCGCCGGCTATTTTGAGAAGCTCGGCGTGACCGCGCTTTGGATCACGCCGCCGGTGCGCAATGTGTGGAACTCCGCATTCGACCTCGGCGGCGGGAAGACCGGCTACCACGGCTACTGGACGCAGGACTTTCTCGACATCGACCCGCACCTCACGAGCGCGAGAAGCCTCGATGGAAGGAAAACCTACCCTGACTCGCGCGACGGGCGCATGCAGCATTACCGCGACTTCGTGGTGCTCGCACACGCGCGCGGCATCAAGGTCATCCAGGACGTGGTCTGCAATCACGCCGGCCCCGTCTTCTACTACGACACGAATGGCAACGGACTCGACGACGGCAAGCCGGAGTGGATCCCAGGCTACAAGCGCGACGGCTTCCATACCGGCGCGACGTGGGCAAGCCGCCCCGCGTGGAATCAGCTCCGCACCGCGCCGGATGGGCCGCAGACGCTGCTGGGCAAAGCGGTCGCCACGACCGGCATCCTCGCCCAGCTCGACAGCTACGGCCGCAAAGGCATGAGCGGCGGCTCGCTCAGCGCGAGCGATGGCGAGGAGGTCATGTGCGACTTTTTCAGCCTGCGCGATGTGTGGACCGATCCGCGCGGCGAGCGCTTCGACGCGCTCGTGAATGAGTTCGTGGAAATCTACGCCTTCTATCTCGAAACGCTCGGCGTGGACGGCCTG
>JANOBH010000333.1:0-11679 GCA_031411535.1 Chthoniobacter sp.
CGCGCATGAGCGGGAGAAGTGCCAATAACCGCCGTGCTGTCGAGACGCTCGGAGCTGCTGCGCGTGAAGCGTCTGGAGGCGTCAGTCTCGCGAATGACGCCGAGCAAAGATGCTGACGAAATTGTCGGTGACTCTCGAATGCAGAACTCTGGAAACGTCGGCTGCTCGATAGACTCGAAGCTACGGAAAACCAAACCGTCCGAATCCCGACAGACTCTCGAACTGGAAATCTTCAAAGCGTGGAGCTTGGTTGGCGGCATCGGCCTCGGAGTGTTTTCGTAGGCGCTCATTACTCGGAGGAGATGTGCGAAGTCGCCTAACGACCCCAAGCTCAGCGACCGCGGAGCACGGCGCGAGCTGTGCGCGGGCGAAGGCGGCGAGGGGCAGGATGGAAAGGTGGTAGGACGGTGAGTAGCACAGCTCGTGACGTGCGGAGCGGTTCGCTGCAGCGCATGGTTAGGCGTTGCGGTCGAATTCACTGAGGGGGTGAAGTGAGAGTTGGTTGCTGCCGAGGCAACTGGGCGAAATAAGTGATGTTGTCCCATGTGAGACCGTCCTGAAGGCCGAGATGCTCCCTGACGCGAACGAATAACTTCATGGTGTCCGCGGGGGTTTTGCCGTTCACGAGTGTTTGAGACATTTCGCATACGAGTTCGCGCGGCAGATAAAAGCTGAGTTCCCAAAGGAGCTTAGCGACCTCATACTGATCGAACTTGTAGTGAAAGCGTGCGAAGACCTCGGCGACTTTCTCGGCACGCTGGCGACGTGCAATCTCCTGTTTGTATTCCTCAAGTATCTTGGACTGGCGAATGGCCACCAGTGCTTTGATGGACTCGCGGAAATAGAACAGGAGGCCGCCGATGACGAGGTTGACTGCGATGGAAATGCAAAGAATGAAGGTGTCCATTATCGGGTGTGGCTAGCAGCGCCTAACATCTAAATAAGGAGAAAAACGTCGGTGTCTCTGGAGCGCCTTCCAGATAATATCGAACCGCCAAAGGCAGAAGTTTCCTCGACTCCATTTTTTTTCAGTATCAAACTCTGCGCTCACATGTCGATATGAAAAAGCCGACTTTTTCCGCACCCGGCGTCGCAGGCGACCGGCCAAAGCAGCTTCTGGAACGCGTGAGGGAGGTTCTGCGGCTCAATCATTACGCGATCCGGACGGAGGAGGCCTATGTGCACTGGATCAGGCGGTTTGTGCTTTTTCACGGTAAGCGGCATCCGCGCGAGATGGGTGCGCCGGAGGTGGAGGACTTCCTGACCGATCTGGCCACGGCTGGCGACGTGGGGGTGAGCACGCAGAAGCAGGCGCTGAACGCGATCGCTTTTCTTTACAACCGGGTTCTTCAGCAGCCGTTCGGTGCTTTGGCTCATCTCGAGTCAACGAAGCGGCCGCAGCGCCAGCCGCTGGTGCTGACGAAGGCGGAGATCGATCGGATTGTGCAGGCGATGGAGGGCACGTACCAGCTGATGACGAAGCTGCTTTTCGGGACGGGTCTGCGGCTTCTGGAGTGTCTGCGGTTGCGGGTGAAGGATGTCGATTTTGCGCTGAACCAGATTGTGGTGCGCCATGGCAAAGGGGGGAAGGACCGGGTGACGATGCTGCCGCAGAGTCTGAAGCCGCGGCTGGAGGAGCATCTGAGGCGGGTGAGGGTGCTGCATGAGAGCGATGTGAGCGAGGGCTTTGGCCGGGTGTTTCTGCCGGATGCGCTGGAGCGGAAGTTTCCTTTGGCAAACCGGCAGTGGGGCTGGCAGTGGGTTTTTCCAGCGAAGTCGCTTTCGCTCGATCCGCGCTCGGGGGAGCGGCGGCGGCATCATGCGCATGAGAATTCGCTGCAGAAGGCGGTGAAGAAGGCGGTCCGGATTGCGGGGATTCACAAGCCGGCGAGCTGCCACACGCTGCGCCATTCCTTTGCGACCCACCTCTTGCAGGCTGGCTACGACATCCGGACTGTGCAGCAGCTTCTCGGGCACAGCGATGTGAGTACGACGATGATTTACACGCACGTTTTGAATCAGGGCGGCCTCGGTGTGCGGAGTCCGCTTGATTAGGGCGGCTGCCGAAGGCCGGGGGCGCTTTGTCGGCGGAGCGGGCGGGCGCGCGCGTCCGTCGGAGGGGCTCGCTGCCTGTCTTGCTTTGCAGGTTTGGGACGATACTCTCGGCGCCATGTCTTCCCGATGCCGCCGGCTTGTGCCGGCTATTTTTGTCGCCGCATGCGCGGCTTTCTCCCATGCCGCTGAAATCACTCCCGCCGCTCCGGCAAAGACTGGACTGAAGGGACCGGAGCGTGTGGCGGCTCCCGCGACGCGGGCCGCCTCGGAGGAACCGCTGAAGGCGATGAAGATTTTCCGCCCGGCCGATGGCATCAGGATCGACGTCTTCGCAGCGGAGCCGATGCTGGGTAATCCGGTGGCGTTCTGCCTGGACAATGAGGGGCGCGTCTTCGTGTCGGAGACGTACCGCTACCGGTCGAGCACGCTGGATATCCGGCACTATATGTTCATGCTGGAGGACGATCTGGCGAACCGGACGATTGAGGACCGCGAGGCGCAGATCAAAAGAAACTTCCCCGGCGAATGGCAGAAGCTGGGGATCGAGACGGAGGTGATCCGCGTGCTGGAGGATCGCGATGGCGACGGGAAGGCGGACTTTTCCGCGGTGTATGCGGACGGTTTCAACTCGCTGCTCGACGGCATCGCGTCCGGGGTGCTGGCGCACAGGGGGAGCGTGTGGTTTACCAATATGCCGAGCCTGTGGAAGCTGGACGGCCTGGGCAAGGACGGGCGCGCGCTGAAGCGCGAGGAGCTGAGCCGCGGCTACGGGGTGCGGTTCAGTTTCACGGGGCACGACATGCACGGGCTGATCATCGGGCCGGATGAGCGGCTGTATTTTTCCTTTGGCGACCGCGGCGCGACGGTGAAAACGAAGGAGGGCGTGACGCTGGCTTTTCCGGATGAAGGGGCGGTCTTTCGCTGCGAGCTGGACGGCTCGCACATGGAGGTCGTCTGCCGCGGGCTGCGCAATCCTCAGGAGCTGGCGTTCGACAAATACGGGAATTTTTTCACCGGCGACAACGACTCGGACCAGGGCGACCGGGAGCGCTGGGAGTATCTGGTGGAGGGCGCGGACTACGGCTGGCGCGTGGGCTGGCAGCATCCGCCGCTGGGGAAGGAATTCAATCCGTGGCTGGCGGAGAAGCTGTGGACGCCGTGGTTCGAGGGGCAGGCGGCCTACATCGTGCCGCCGATCGCGAACATCCCGGACGGCCCGTCGGGGCTGGCGTACAATCCCGGGACGGGGCTCTCGCACCGGTATGAGGACAGCTTTTTCCTCTGCGGCTTCAAGGGCAGCTCGGCGCGGAGCAGCATCTCGGCGTGGAAATCCGTGCCGTTCCGCGCGTCGTTCGAGCTGCATGACGAGGAGGTTTTCATCGGCAATGCGCAGGCGACGGACATCGCCTTCGGACCGGACAGCAAGCTCTACTTCAGCGAGTGGGGCGAGGGCTGGGAAGGCACGGCGCGCGGGCGCATCTTCCGCGCGTATGATCCGGTCACGATCCTGGACCCGCAGGTGGAGGAAGTGCGGAAGCTGCTGGCGGAGGGTTTTAAAAACAAGGTGCCCGTGGAGCTGCGCCCGCTGCTCCGGCACAAGGACCAGCGCATCCGGCTGGAGGCGCAGTGGGAGCTGGCCTCGCGGCCCGAGGCGGAGCGGGAATTTCTGGATGCCGCGCTGTCCTTTCAGGTCGAGCCGCAGCTTGCACGCCTCCACGCGATCTGGGGGCTGGGGAGCATCGCGCGCCGCGCGGAATACAAGGCGCCGGGCGCGGCGGCGAAGATGCTCGCGCCGCTGATCCCGCTGCTGGAGGACGTGGACATGGAGGTGCGGGCGCAGACGGCGAAAGTGCTGGGCGACAACCGCGTCGCCGCGGCATTCGACGGGCTGATGAAATCCCTGCGCGATCAGAACGAGCGCGTGAGCTTTTTCTCCGCCATGGCGCTGGCCCGGCTCGGGAACAAGGAGTGTGTGCAGCAGGTGCTGCTGATGGTCCGCAGCAATGCGCCGAGCGACATCGCCCACACCGACGTGATGCTGCGCCACGCGTATGTGATGGCGCTGGTCGGCGCGAATGACCTGCCCGCGCTGCTGGAGGCGGCTAAGCATCGTGACCCGCATGTCCGCATGTCCGCGCTGCTCGCCATGCGCCGGCTGGAGCGGCCCGAGATCGCGCAATTCCTGACCGACGAGGATCCGCTGCTCGTCATGGAAGCCGCCCGCGCCATCAATGACGTGCCGATAGCGCCCGCGCTGCCGCAGCTCGCCGCGCTCCTCGCCAAGCCGGGCGCGAATCCACAGCTCACCGTGCGCGCGCTCAATGCCAGCTTCCGCACCGGCACAGCCGCCGCCGCGCAGGCGCTCGCCGCTTTTGCCGTGAAAGACGGCGCGTCCGACGCGCTGCGCGCCGAGTCGCTGAAGCTCCTCGCCCTCTGGCCGCAGCCGCCCGCACGCGACCGCGTGGCCGGCATCTTCCGTCCCCTCCCCGCGCGCGACGCCGCGCCCGCCGCCGCGGCACTCCACTCCGCGCTTCCGCAGCTCCTCGCCGCGAAATCCGAGACGCTCGTCCTCACGGCGCTCGACGCGGCGGGCGCGCTGCAGATGAAGGCCGGCGGCCCCGCGCTTCTCGCGCTCATGGCGAAAAAGGACGCGTCTCCGAAAGTCCGCGGACGCGCGCTCGAAACACTCGCCACGCTCGGCGATCCAAAGCTCGCGGACGCCATCCAACTCGCGCTCGCCGACCCGAGCCCCGCGCTCCGCATCGCCGCCGGCGCGATGCTCGCCAAGCTCGATCCCGCCAAGGCCGCGGAGCAGCTCGCCGCCGTCTTTGCCAGCGGCGCGATCGCGGAAAAGAAGTCCATCCTCACCGCGCTCGGCGGCATCGCCGGCCCTGGCGCCGACCGCGCGCTCACCTCGCTGCTCGACGATCTCCGCGCCGGAAAAATCCCCGCCGAAGCGCAGGTGGAACTCCTCGAAGCCGCCGCCAAACGCAAAGCGCCGGAAGTGAAGGCGAAGCTCAAGGCCTACCGCGACGCGCTGCCGAAATCCGATCCGCTCGCCGCCTTCCGCGCCTGCCTCACCGGCGGCGACAAGGTCGCCGGCGAGACGCTCTTCCGCGAGCACGCCGTGGCCGCCTGCCTGCGCTGCCACAAGCTCAAAGGCTCCGGCGGCGAGGCCGGCCCCGACCTCACGGGCATCGCCGCGAAGAAGGACCGCGCGTATTTGCTCGAATCCATCATCCTGCCAAACGCAAAGATCGCCGAAGGCTTCCAGACACTCGTAGTCACGATGAAAAACGGCGACATCCAGGCCGGCATCGTGAAAGGCGAAACCGCCACCGACCTCGTGCTCCAGATGCCGCCCGCACCCGCAGTGACTTTGAAAAAGGCCGATATCAAGTCCCGCGAGGCCGCCCCCAGCGGGATGCCGCCGAACATGGGCGACCTCCTCACGCCGCGCGAAATCCGCGACCTCATCGAGTTCATGGCGAGCCTGAAGGACTAGGCCCAGGCCTGCCAAATCCTCCATGACTGAAGCATCCGCGCCGGCGTCCGGCGGAGCACTCGACTACATCAAAGTCGCGCGCCCGGACCATTGGCTGAAAAACATCTTCATCCTCTTCGGCCATGCGGTCGCGGTCGCGCTGCTGCACATCCCGCTCTCGTGGCCGCTGGCCGGCGCGATTGCGCTGTCGCTCATTCCCGCGTGCCTGATCGCGTCGGCGAATTACATCCTCAACGAAATCCTCGACGCACCATTCGACCGGCTGCATCCCACGAAAAAGCTGCGGTCCGTCGCAGCGGGCGTGGTGAGAGTCCCCGTCCTGTGGGCGATCATGGCGGCGCTGATCCTGGCGGGCTTCGCCATGTCGCTCGCGTTTTTCAACTGGGGCTACACCGCCGCGCTCGGGCTGCTGCTCGCCAGCGGCGTGGTCTATAATATCCCGCCGATCCGGCTGAAGGATCGCGCCTTCCTCGATGTCATCGCGGAGTCTTTCAACAACCCGATCCGGCTCTGGCTCGGCTGGTACGCCATCGCGCCGGAGCGCAGCTTTCCGCCGATCTCGATCGTGCTCGCGTGGTGGTTCTTTGGCGCGCTGCTCATGGCGGGGAAACGCTACGCGGAGTTCCGCTTCATCAATGACGACAGCCGCAGCGCGGCCTACCGCAAATCGTTTGCCGTCTATCGCGACCGCACGCTCATCATCTCGATGATCACCTACGCGAATTTCTTCTGCTTCTGCATGGGCATCGCCATCGTCGTTTACCGGCCGAATCTCGTCTTCATCTTCCCCATCGTGGTCGCCGCGATCGTCATCTACTTCAATCACGCGATGACCACCGAGGGCGCGCGGCTGGAGCCCGAGCAGCTCATGCAGAATCCGCTGCTCATCCTCTGCACGGTCGTCACCATCGCCGCGGCCGCCGTGCTCGCCACGCTGCCGGCGGACCTCACGAGTTACTTCCACTTCTTCAAGCTCATTGGCGACCGCTGACACACGCAAACCCGACCCGGCGGGGCTGAGCATGAATGCGCGCTCGATCCTGCGCCGCCTCGCCGTGCTGCACCCGGATCTCCCGCCCATCGAGGTGCTCGGACCGGAGGCGGAGCTTGTCCGCGCGGGCGCATCGGCGGCGGGTTGGAAAGTGCGCGACGGCGGTCCGGAAGCGCGCGTGATCGTGTGGTTCGGCCCGGCGAGCCCGGTGGCCGGAGCGGAGATCGAGGCCGCGCTCGCGCGCAATCCGGACGCGGAATCCATCTGCGCGATCGGCAGCGGGGCGCGCTGTGAGCTGCCGGGCTTCGCGACGGTTCGCGCGCGCACGTTCCGCCTTCAGCTCCGCATCGACGACTGGATGGCGGAGCGCGCCGCCGCCGCGGGTGTGCCGGAGGCCTTGCGAAAGCGCGCCGGCGCCGTGTGGCGCGCGTGGCATTTCGACGAGGTCGTGGGAAACCGCTATGCGGCCATGCCGCTGGCGGGAAATATCGAGCAGCTCCTCCGGCGCAGCGATCTCGCCGGCGCGCGCGCGGACTCCGGCCCGGCGGCCGACCGGCTCCGCGCGGCGGCGATGACGTTTTTCGGCGTCGGCGATCTGCCGCTCGTCGGCGCCACGCTCGCCTCGGCGATCGTGGCGCTGCTCGCGGCGCTGCTCGTCTGGACAGGCGCGGGCGCGCTGTGTTTCAACGCGTGCTTTGGCGCGCTCTGCCTTCTCGGCATCGTGGGATGCGTCGCATTCGAGCCGTGGTCGCAGCGGCACTATCTCGCCACCGATCCGCGCGAGGTCGTGCTCGATGAGGTCGCCGGCATGAGCGCCACGCTGCTCGTGGCGCAGACCTCCGGCAGCCTCACCGGCGTCGCGCTCTGCCTTTTAGCGTTCCGCTTTTTCGACATCTTCAAATTCGGCGTCCACTGGATCGAGGCGATGCCGTGGCGCGGCGCGCTGCTGTGGGACGACATCCTCGCCGGCATCTACGCGGGCCTCGCCGTCCTGGCCGTGATGCGGATCGCCGGGCTGTAGCTGCGCTCTTTCTAATCGCAGAACACAGGCCGGCCCACGAGCCGCACCGCATGCGTCGCGATGCCAGCGAGCATCAGGAGCTGCACCGCCGCGTACGCCACACTCGCCCCGGGCGCGCCCATCCGGCGCTTCATCCGCTCGCAGCCCCACATGAGCATGAAAAGCACGGGCAGATAGAGTGTCATCATGAAGCGATCCCCGCGGCCAATCGGCTCGTACCAGCCGTACGCCAGCGTGTAGATCGAGAATGCGCCGAGCCCGAACAGCGCGCCGATCACTCCCGCGCCCCACTCCTCGCGCGCCGCCCCGCGGCGGATGCGCGCCACGGCCAGGCCCGCGAGCAGCGCGATCGGGAGGCAGAGGTAAACGCCGCGCTCATTCACGAGCCGCGCATCCCACTGGTCCGGCGTCTTCCAACTGATGAAGCGCTTATTTGGCGCAAAAAAACTGTGCAGCTTCGCATCCGTGCCGTCCGCGAGCCGCCGCCAGAATGCGCCCCAGCCGTGCGCCGCGATCCATTTCCCAAACGATGGCAGCTCGTCCTTGGAACGCTTGTGGATGTCCTTGCCGTAATCGACCTCGATCGTGAACGGCACCGCCTCCCGCTTCCAATCATCCATCCACATCCAGTAGCCCGGCATCGAGATAAACGGATCGCGATACACCTGCTGCGCATACATCGCCCGCGGCAGGATCAGCACGCCGTGGCAGAGCGCGAGCAGCGCGAGACCCGCGAGATGACGCCGCCACGACCACACGCCCGCGTCTTTCTCCCCAAACCCAAACCAGCGCGGCCGGAACGCCGCCACGAGCCGGATCGTGCTCGCGATGACGAACACGGTGAGCAGCGGCGCGGTCGAGGGTTTCGCGAGATACGCCACGCCGGTGAGCACGCCGAGAGCGGCATAGAGCCACAGCGGATTGCGCAGCAGCAGGCGCCAGCCGCAGAGCCAGCACGCGAAGAAGAGCATGAAATAGAGCGCCTCCGGCTGGAAAAAAACCGCGCGCGGCAGCAGCACGCCGAGTCCCGCGAGCGCCAGGAGATTCAGCGTGGCGGCGAGCGGGAAAAAGCGCGCGCACACAAACGGGAAGACGCCGAGAAAGCCCGCGGTCAGCCAGACGTTGAACCATTTCCCCGCGACGAAATGCGGCTCCAGCCTTTCGCGCGCGGGCGGCCAGTCCATGTCGGCCATGCGCCCGTCGAGCCACGTGTGCACGACGATCCATTGCCAGAGGCTGTTGCGCACCGCATCCGTCCGCATCGGCAGCGCGTCATTCCGCGACTCCCACGCGATGCGCAGATACGAGGTCTGGTCGGTCGCCTTCAGGTCGGCATTCGTCTGCGCGATGAGATGTCCCGCGAGGACAAAGTGCAGCCAGAGAAAGCCGCCCACCGCCACAGACAGCGCGAGCCATTGCCCGCCGCGCACTCGATCCCCGGCCAGACACTCCCTCAGAACGCCAGCCAACCCGGAGCCACCTGCGCCTGATCTGTCGGGTGCTTCGTTTGATAGGGGTGGGTTCACGTTTGGAAAAGGCCACGGTCCATAGCCGCCATCCGCGCCCACGGTCAACGCCCGAGTCGCGGGCAGTCTGGCGGAAGGACAAATGCGGGCGAGACACGCCGCGCGCACCTGATATTTTTCCCGCCATGAAAACCCTCCCCCGCCGCCGCTTTCTCCAGATCACCGCGAGCCTCGCGGGCCTGACCGCCGTCCGCGGATGGGCCGCCGACGCTGAGTGGAAGCCGATCTTTGACGGAAAGACGCTCACGGGCTGGAAGGCGGCGGACTTTGGCGGAGGCGGCGAGGTCTCGGTGAAAGACGGGCAGATCATCCTCTCGGCGGGCAGCGACCTGTCGGGCGTGAACTTCACCGGCGCGATGCCGAAGATGAGCTACGAGATCGCGCTCGAGGCCCGGCGCGTGGAGGGCGGCGACTTCTTCTGCGGGCTCACGTTTCCTTACGGCGACACGCACTGCACCTTTGTCATCGGCGGCTGGGGCGGCTCGCTCGTCGGCCTGTCGAGCATCAATGGCGACGACGCATCGGAGAACGAGACGACGAAGTTCGTGAAGTTTGAGAAAGGGCGCTGGTACAAGATCCGCGTGCGGGTGACGCCGGCGAAGATCGAGGCGTGGATCGACGACGACCAGATGCTGAACGTGGAGACCAAGGACAAGAAAATCAGCATGCGCGCGGGCGAGATCGAGCTGTCGAAACCCTGCGGCATCGCCACGTTCCGCACGCAGGCGGCATTCCGCGAAATCCGGCTGCGCCCGCTCGGCGAGGCAAAATGACGGCGCGCCCGCTTTTTTCCCATCGCATGAAACTGCACCTTCGCGCATTCGCACTCATCGCCTTCGCTGTCGCCGCGCCGCTCGCAGGTGCGGCGGAAAAGCCCGCTGCCGCCGCCCCGGCGACCGCCGCGAAAATCTACGCGCCGACAGACCTCGACGGACTGCGCGCGGCGAAAGGACGGACTGTGGCCGTGGAAGGCACGATCGTGAAACAGGGCGAATCCAAGACCGCCACCGTGCGCTATCTGAACTTCACGGAGAAGCACCAGGCGAGCATCTCGCTCGTCTTCTTCGTGTCGAAAGGCGCCGGCGATTTCACCAAGGAAAAGCTGACGAATTTCGTCGGAAAAAAAGTGCGCGTGACCGGCGTGGTCGGGGAATACAACGACGCCCCGCAGATCGAAATCCGCAGCCTCGACCAGCTCAAGCTCATCCCATGAAACCTGCGTCCGCCCTCTTCAAAAACGCGCTGGCCGCGACTCTCCTCGGCTCGCAGGCGCTGGCGTGGGATGCCGGCGGGCACATGCTCACCGGGCAGATCGCGTGGGAGCGGCTGCGGCCCGATGTGCGCGCGAAAGTGAGCGCGCTCGTGGCGAAGCTGCCGAATGAATACAACGCGGGGCAGCCCTACAATTTCGTGACCGCGCCGGCGTGGATGGACGACATGCGCTCGATGCCGAAATATCCGTGGTCGAAGCTCCACTACGTGACGCTGGAATACACGGCGACCGGCACGCCCATCGTCATCCCGGAGCCGCCGCACCTGCTGTCGGGCATCGAGGAAAGCATCGCGGCACTCAAGGCGGCGGGCACGCCGGACGAGCGGCGCGTGGAGGCGCTCGGGATGCTGATGCACTTCGTGGGCGACGCGCATCAGCCGCTCCATGCCACGGACTGGGCCGGCGACCGCGGAGGCAATGGCTACCTGATCACCGGCATCCCTTTCAGCGACCTCATGCCCAAGATGGTCGCGAACCTGCACACGTTTTGGGACAAGGCTTACCGCTTTGATACAAAGGCGGGAAAGCCCGCGGAGATGTGGCGCAGCCCGGACATCAAGGACCGGCCGAAGCTCCCCGGCCAGGGCATCATCGCCGAGCAGGCGCGGGAGCTGATGCTGCGCTTCCCGGAGGCGTCGCTTTATCAGCTCGCGGAAAAAGGCGGCGCGCTCGCTTGGGCGCGCGAGAGTCATCTCATCGGCTGCCTCGCGGCCTATCCGCAGCGGCCCTATCCCGCCGCGGATGAACCGGCCGCGCTCTCGCCGGAGTTCATCGGCAAGGCGCACGAAATCGCGGGGCAGCGCGTGGCGCTCGCCGGCTACCGGCTGGGAAATTTGCTGAACGAAATCTTCGGCGCCGCGGCGAAGCCGTGAGGCGTCGCACCCGAGTCAGGGAACGCGCCGGAGCGCGTCCCTCCGTTTGGGTGGCGCCCGCAGCTGGGACGGCGGGATCGTTTTTTCTCCACACTTAGAGGATGTACCGAAACTCAAAAAAGCGTGTCATCCTGAGCGGAGCGCCGCTTTGGGCGCGGAGTCGAAGGACCCCGGCGATACCCTGCGATACCGCTCGTGAATGCGCGGGGTCCTTCGACTGCGCTGCGCCCGCCTTTCCGCCTCCGCTACGCTCAGGATGACACGCGAGTGGAGTTTCGGTACACCTGCTTAGAAGAGCTCGCCCTGCGCGGGCGCTGATACCCGAGGCTCCGCCTTAGCAGCCTCGGCGCGGACTTCGGCGAGCAGGGATTTGAACTCGCACTTTTCCAGCTCCACTGCCAGCTCCGCCGGGCGCGGGCGGATGGCCATGTCGCCG
>JANOBH010000334.1:0-1606 GCA_031411535.1 Chthoniobacter sp.
CCGGCGGTCCTGAAACGTAGAGCGCTTAATCGAACCGCCGGGGTCCTTCGACTGCGTTCCGTCCCACCTTCGCCCACGACGAAACTCCGCTCAGGATGACACGCGTTTGGGGGCATTTCATCGGCAGAGAAGTTCAGGCCCCACCTGCGCCCACACGAAACTCCGCTCAGAATGACGAGGGGCTTTGAACCGTTCCGCCCGCTCACGCGAGGATTTCGCGCACCACTTTTCCGCTGACATCCGTCAGCCGGAAATCTCGCCCGCTGTAGCGATACGTCAGCTTCTCGTGATCGAGCCCGAGCTGATGCAGGATCGTGGCGTGGAGGTCGTGGACGTGAACGGGGTTCTCCGTCGCGTTCCACCCGAACTCATCGGTCGCGCCGTGGACGATGCCGCCCTTCACGCCGCCGCCCGCGAGCCACATGGTGAAGCCGAACGGATGATGCTCGCGCCCGTTGTCGCCCTCGGCCGTGGGCGTGCGGCCAAACTCGCCTCCCCACACCACGAGCGTGTCCTGCAAAAGCCCGCGCGCCTACAGGTCGCGCAGCAGCGCGGCGATCGGCTTGTCCACGGCGGCGCAGTTGTTTGGCAGCTCGGTTTTCAAGCCGCCGTGCTGGTCCCAGAGCTGGCAGCTCGTCCGCTTCGAGGTGGTGGTGTGATAGACCTGCACCATGCGCACGCCGCGCTCGCTGAGCCGCCGCGCCATGAGACATTGGCGTCCGAAAGTTTCCGTCACCGGATCGTCGAGGCCGTAGAGCTTCTTCGTCTCGGGCGACTCGCGCTCCACGTCGAACGCCTCCGGCGCCTGCGCCTGCATGCGAAAGGCCAGCTCGAAGGATTCGATGCGCGCGCTCAGCCGGCTGTCCTCCTCGCGCTGCGCGGCGTGCAGCGCATTGAGCTGCGCGAGCGTGTCGAGCTGCGCGCGCTGCTGGGCGCTGGAAAAGCGCGCGTTGCCGAGATTGGCGACGGGCTTTTTCAAATCGCTGACGAGCGTGCCCTGATACGAGGCGGGCAGAAAGCTGGAGCCCCAAAGCGGCGCGCCCTGCGCCGGCTGCGCGGGACTGAGGACGACGAAGCCGGGCAGGTCCTGATTCTCCGAGCCGAGGCCGTAGAGCAGCCACGAGCCCATGCTCGGACGCGAGAATGCCTGCTCGCCGGTGTTCATCTGCAGGCACGCGCCGTTGTGGTTGATATTGTCCGCGACCATCGAGCGGATCACGCACAGGTCATCCACGCAGCCCGCGATGTTCGGCAGCAGTTCGCTCACCTCGATGCCCGCCGCGCCGTGCTTTTGAAACTTCCACGGCGACGCGAGCAGGTTGCCCGTTTTCATCCGCTCCAGCTTCGGCTTGGCGAAAGGCAGCGGCTTGCCCTGGTCGGTGATGAGCCGCGGCTTCGGGTCGAAGAGATCGACGTGCGACGGCCCGCCGGACATGAAGAGAAAGATCACGCGCTTCGCCTTCGGCGGAAACATCGCGGGCTTGAGCGCGAGCGGGTTCGCGGCGTCAGCCGCGGCTGCGCGGGCGATGAACTCGTCGCCTAGCAGGCTCGCGAGACCCAGCGTGCCGAAACCGCTGGCGAAGCGGCCCAACAATTGGCGGCGGGA
>JANOBH010000335.1:0-1798 GCA_031411535.1 Chthoniobacter sp.
GCGGGCCTGGATTTTCCGCGCGGCGGCGAACTGCCGGTATTTCTCGTAGCCGCAGAAGAGCTCGTCGCCACCGTCTCCGGAGAGCGCCACCGTGACCTCGCGTTTCGTTTCGCGCGAAATGACATACGTCGGCAGAAAGGAGTCGTCGCCGAGCGGCTCAGGCGCGTGCCCGAGGATCCCCGCGAAATCGCCGATCAGCGACGCCCCGTCCACTGCAATCTCGTGGTGGTCGGTCCCGAGATGCCGGGCCACCGCGGCCGCCGCGTCCGCCTCCGTCCTGGCCGAGTCGGAAAACCCGACCGTGTACGTCTTCAGCCGGCCAGGGCCGGCCTGCTGCGCCAGCGCCGCGATGAGGCTGGAGTCCACGCCGCCGCTCAGGAAGCAGCCGAGCGGGACATCGCTCACCAGCCGGACCTCGACTGCCCGGCGCAGAGCCGCCTCCAAGGTCTCGACTGCTCCCTCCACGGTCGGATCCGCCGGCCCGGGCTGCGCCTGCGCCGGCAGCGAAAAAAAACGCTGCACGCGGAGGCCGTTCTCATCCCAGCTTCCGTGATGCCCCGGCGGCAGTTGGCGGATTTCCCCGAAGATGGTGTGGGGGCTTGCCACGTAGCCGAACTCCACATATTCCCGGAACCCCGTCGGCGACACCGACAGTGTCACCCCCGCGAGTTGTCGAAACACGACCAGCTCCGATCCGAAAACCATCGTGCTCCCACTCGCAAAAAAGAAAAACGGCTTCTTGCCCAGGCCATCGCGCGCAAACACGAGTCGCCGCGCGCGGCGATCCCAGATCGCAAACGCGAACATCCCGTGCAGCCGGGCAAAAAGCCCGTCGCCCCAGCTCTCGTAGCCATGCAGCAGGATCTCCGTATCGCTGTGGCTGCGGAAGGTGTGGCCCAGCACCGCAAGCTCCGCGCGGAGCGGCTGGAAATTGTAGATCTCGCCGTTGAAAATGACGACCAGGTTCCCGTCCTCGTTCGTCATCGGCTGCGCCGCCTGCGGCGAAAGATCGATCACCCGCAGCCGCCGGTGCGCGAGCCCGCAGACGTCGTCCGACCAGACATTCCCCTCATCCGGGCCCCGATGCGTCAGGGCGCGCTCCATCCGCCCCAGGTCCGCGGGCGACAGAGACTTTTGAAAATCGACGTAACCGGCGATGCCGCACATGGGCGCGCAGTAGAGCGCCATTCCCGCGCGGATGAAAAGGAAAGTTGTCCCCGATGAGCGTCCCGCCGGCCACCCGCGTCCTCTACGTCCACAACAGCGCCGACATCTATGGCGCGAGCCGGTCGCTGGTGCGGCTGCTGCGGATGCTGGACCGCTCGCGCTTTGAGCCGCTGGTGCTGCTGCCGTCGGACGGGCCGCTCGCCGTGCTGGTGCGCGGGATGGGGGTGAAAGTCATCCTGTTTCCGTCGCTCAGCGTCATCACGCGCGAGGTTTTCCGTTCGTGGAAGCTGCCGTTTTTCGCGCTGAACATCCCGTTCTCCGCGCTCGGGCTCTGGCGGATTCTGCGGCGCGAGCGGATCGGCCTCGTGCATACGAATACCGGCGTGATCCTGTCGTCCGGGCCCGCCGCTTGGCTCGCGGGCGTGCCGCACATCTGGCACATTCGCGACTGGTTTCAGGAGTTCCGCACATTCTGGCGGCTGCACGAGGCGTGGATGCGCTTCTTTTCGGATCGTATCGTCGCCGTATCCGAGGCGATCGCCGGCCAGTTCAGCGACCGGGCGAAAGTGTGCGTGGTCAACAACGGCTTCGATGTCGGCGAGTTTGAGCTGAAGGACGCGGGGGCTGGCGC
>JANOBH010000336.1:0-12496 GCA_031411535.1 Chthoniobacter sp.
CACCACACCGCCGGGGAAGCTGGCGTTCGGCCCCCAGTTCGTCGGGAAACCCGCCGGCGTGTTTGACTGCGTGAGCACCTGGTCGAGGAAGATGTAGCTGTGCGTCACCGGCAGGCTCGGGATCTTCGCGGGATTGAAAGCGACTGCGCGCAGCACTGTCGTCGCGCTCACGGTCAGCGGCGCGGAATAGACGCTGCCGGTCGTAGCCGTGGGCTCCGAGCCGTCCGTGGAGTAGCGGATCGTCGCGGTCGCATCCGCGCACCCGAGCACGAGCTGGAAGGGGTCTTGGAAATAGCCCCGGCTCACACTCGCGCTGACCTTTGGCGTGACCGCCGTGAGACTGCTCGCGGCATTCGCCGCGCCCGGAGTCGGCGGCGAAAAGTAGCGCAGCGTGGTGTCCGGCTGCGGGCCGGAGCTGTAGTCCGTCCGCTGCACCGGATAGGCGGCAAAGGCCGAGACCACCGTCCGGGGCGATTCCGGCGAGAGCACTGCGAGGTAGCCGCTGTTTTCGTTGAGCTTGAAATTCGTGTGCAGCCGCGGGAGCGAGGCCCCGGCCGTCTCGCCGGCGTTCTGCTGAGCGGGCCGGCGGTCTTTTCCCGATGCGAAAACGACGAGGTAGCGCCCGGCATCCAGCGTCCAGTTTGGCAGGACCCATTTCCCCAGATTCCCCGCATCGTCCGTCAGCGCCCAGCCCGCGAGATTCACCGCCGACCCGCCGGGATTGTAGATCTCAATCCAGTCTTCCTGGTCGCCATTTTCGTCGGTCAGTCCGGCGCCGTTCGCCGCGAGGAGTTCCGTGAGCACCAGCGTGCCCGGGCCCGCCGCACTCCGTGTCACGTTCCAGCCCGCGCCGGCAAAACTATTGGGCGCCGTGGCCGCATCCATGATGCCGTGACCGGGCGCCCATGAAAAAGCTACCGTGCCCACCGCGGGCTGCGGGAAGGTGAAGACGTACGGCCCGAATCCGCTCCCGGTCACCGCCATGGCGGGCACGCCATTGATGAGCAGGTCCGCGGCATCCACGCCCGTCACGGTCTCGCTGAAGAGCACCTCCGTCTGCGCCAGCGCGCCGACCGTCGCCCCTGCCGCCGGCGTCTGCTGCGCCACCACCGGGGCGATCGTGTCCGTCAGGGTGTAGCTCCACGGCGCCGGCGCAGTGAGCGCCCCGCTCGCCGCCACCCCGGCGATTCCGTGGTCGGCGTCGAACTGCACGAAGACCGTCCCCGGCGCCGGCTGCGTGAAGGTGAAGACGTACGGCCCCGCGCCGGAACCGCTGACGTTCGTCGCCGAGTCGCTATTGATGAGCAGGTCACTCGCATCCACACCGGCCACGGCTTCATTGAAGGTCACACTCACCTGCGTCAGCGCGCTCACCGTCGCCCCAGCCACGGGGGAAAGCACCGTCACCATCGGCGCCGCCCACGCGCCGGGCGTCAGCGTGAGCCATGCGGCGAGCATGGCGATGAGGGCTCTATGGATGCGAAAAATGGACACGATGCTGGGGATAGCGACGGCGGAACCGCCGCGCGCGCCGGAAGTTAAACACGGCCCTCGGGAAAGCAAACCGCTTCAACCCGCGAAATTCCCCACGCGCGGGGGGCTCGTGCGGCGATGCCGCCGGAAGGCTCCCGATGGCCTGGCAACCGCGACCCACGGATGCCGGCGCCAGGTGAAATACACGGCGGTTTCCCAGCGTCCGTCGCATTCTCTCTTTCCCCGCAACCCCCTGACTCCCTTCCGTTTCGTCCGCCTCGGCAGATCACTTCGCGCCGCTGTTGACTATCCCGATGGCCCCCCGACATTGGCCGCGCCTCCTCCCAATGAACCCGCGCCGCGCCGCCATTTTCGGACTGATCGTCCTCCTCGCAATCGCGGTCGCCATCGTGCTCCAGCAGCGGAGGCCCTCCGATGCGGCGGTGAAAGCGCTCGCCGCCCCCGCAGCCTCTTCGCAAACGCTCCCGACGCCCGACGCCGATGCCTCGCCGACGGAGCCTGCGGCTGTGCCCGAGATGCCCCGCGTGATCGCCGCGATGCCCGCGCGACCCGGCGCGCGACGCGTGCCCGCCACGGCGGATGTGCTCAAGACAGACGGACGCCCGCCCGCGGCGATGGCGCTCCCGGCGGATTTTCTCGACACGCTTCTCGACGCCTCCGGCCAGCGCGCGGCCTTTGCACTGCCGGACGGGCGCGCAGCCTCGGGCGCAGTCGATCTGGTGAAACGCGACGCGCAGGGCGTGGTGCTCGCACAGGGCCGGCTCACGCTGCCGGAGGGCGGCTTCTTTTTCTTCCAGCGCCAGACCGCCCCCGGCGTGGCGGGGGCGCTGGTGGGAAATGTGCGCTTTGACAAAAGCCGCACCGCCTTCCGAGTCGATCCCGCCGGCGCAGGCGGCGCGCCGATGCTCGTCGAGCACAGCCTCGACCAGGTCGTGTGCGTGAATCTCACCCAACCCGACCCCGTCCTGGCCGCAGCCGCGGAGCCGCAGAATGCGCCGCAGACCCACCCGACAGACATTCCGATCCCCACGTATCAGAACGGCGTGGTGCCGCTGCAAAGCCTGCCGGGCGCAGCCGGCGTGATCTACCTGGATTTCGACGGCGAGACCGGGCCGTTTGCCGGCTGGGGCAGTTTCGACGCCGCGCCATCGGGCGCCTCCACCTCTCAGATCAAGGAGGTGTGGCAGCGGGTGGCGGAGGATTTTCAGCCCTTCAATCTCAACGTCACCACCGACCGCCGGGTCTTTGACACCGCGCCGGAGACCAGCCGCATCCATGTCATCCTCACACCCACCACGACCGCCGCGCCGGGAGCCGGCGGCGTCGCGTATCTGAATTCCTTCAACTGGACCGGCGACACGGTCTGCTGGTCCTTTTACTCCACCGGCAAGAGCGCCGCCGAGGTCGTCTCGCATGAAGTCGGGCACACGCTCGGGCTTTCACACGACGGGCGGAATACGCCCTC
Source organism: Chthoniobacter sp. (assembly GCA_031411535.1). Classification (GTDB taxonomy): domain Bacteria; phylum Verrucomicrobiota; class Verrucomicrobiia; order Chthoniobacterales; family Chthoniobacteraceae; genus Chthoniobacter. The sequence continues at coordinate 2,960 of JANOBH010000336.1, forward strand.
CGAAGGCTACTACGGCGGGCACGGATCGGGCGAAACCGGCTGGGCGCCGATCATGGGCGTGGGCTACTACCAGAACCTCGTGCAGTGGTCGAAAGGCGAATACACCAGCGCGAACAACACCGAGGACGATCTCTCGATCATCACGAACAACAACAACAGCGTGGACTACCGCGCGGATGATGCGACCGCGACTTTCGCCACCGCGCCTTATCTCGAAATCCTCGCCAACAATTCCGTCTCCAATGAAGGCATCACCGAGACGCGCACGGATGTGGATGCGTTCCGTTTCACCACCACCGGCGGCGTGGTTTCCCTCACCGCGAGCACCGTCAATGCCGGGCCGGACATCGACCTCCTCGCGGAAATCTACGACTCGGCAAACGTGCTCGTCGCCTCGAACAACCCCGACACCGGCCTCAGCGCGACCGTCGCCGCCACACTCGTCGCGGGCGATTTCACGCTGCGCGTGAGCGGCGTCGGCCGCGGCGATCCGCTCACAGATGGCTACACCGATTACGATTCGCTCGGCGCGTATCTCATCACCGGCACGGTCGCGAACGGCGTAAAGCCCGATCGCTTCAGCGTCGCGGAAAACAGCGTGAACGGAGCCGCCGTCGGGACCATCGCGCCGCGCAACAGTCACGGCGCGAATCCCCTCACCTTCGCCATCGGCTCCGGCAATACCGGCACGGCATTCGCGATCGATCCCTCCACCGGCGCGATCACGGTCGCCAACCCGGCGCAGTTGAATTTTGAGACGCTCTCGACGCGCTGGGACGACCTCGCGACGTTCCAGCTTTTCGTCACCATCACCGACGCGACGGACGCTTTGCTCAACGAAAACATCCGCGTCGTCATCACCGTCAACGACGTGAACGAGCTGCCCGTCATCGCCGGCGGCGCGGTCACCATTCCCGAGCACGCGCGCACCGGCACGAAGGTCTTCAAAGTCTCCGGCAGCGATCCCGACCGCTTCGAGTTCCCGCTCTTTTCGATCGTGGCTGGAAACACGGGAAACGCCTTCACGATCGACGGCGTTTCCGGCCAGATCTCCATCGCCGCGGACACGGAAGCCACCACGCAAGCCGTCTATGCGCTCACCGTGCGCGCGACCGATCATGGCACGCCGGCGCTCGCGACCGACGCCACGGTGACGGTCACACTCATCAACATTCCGACCGGCTACACGCCCGGCGCGATCGTCCGCACGTTTTACGAAGGGATCAGCGGCAACAACGTGAGCGATCTCACGGGCAACGCGAAATTTCCGAACAGCCCGGACTCGCAGCAGATCCTCACCTCGTTCGACGGCGGCCTGGAGCACGGCGACAACTACGGCAGCACCCTTCGCGCTTTCCTCATCCCGCCGACCACGGGCAACTACACTTTTTGGATCGCCTCCGACGACGGCGGCGAGCTGCGCATTTCCACGAACGCGACGCCCGCGAGCGCCGTCGTCCGCGCCACTCTCGCGAACGCCTCGAACCAGTATCAATGGACCGCGAACGCCTCCCAGCAATCCATCGCCCTCGCGCTCACCGCGGGCACGCCGTACTACGTCGAGGCGCGGCAGAAGGAAGGCGGAGGCGGCGATCACGTCGCGGTCGCGTGGCAGGGGCCGGGTATTGCGCAGCAGGTCATCGGCGGCGCGTATCTCGCGCTCCAGTCGATGAATCTCGTCAGCCCGGTGAGCACGTCCGTGAACATCCCGGCCTCCACCGGCATCGCCATCGAGACGAATAACGCCGGACGCACCGGAACCACCTTCGCCTGGTCGAAAGTCAGCGGCCCCGGCACAGTGACTTTTGACAACGCCGCCGCGCTCATCACCGGCGCGGCCTTCTCCACCACGGGAAGCTACGTGCTGCGCTGCACCGAGAGCGGCGCCGCAACCCCGATCTCGCTCGACCTGATCGTGAATGCCGGAGTCGTCGGCTCGGATTTCGCCGCGGCGAAAGTTGGCGCGCAAACCGTGGAGCCGGGCTACACCGCGACGGCGGGCGCCTACACGATCAGCGCCGCCGGCGCGGGCATCCCGAGCGGCGCCACGCCGGACGACTTCTTTTTTCTCAATACGCCGGTGACCGGCAATGTGACCGTGACCGCGCGCGTCGTGAGCGTGGCAGACATCGCGGGCTCAAGCTCGCGCGCCGGCGTGATGATCCGCGAAACGCTCGCCGAGGATGCGCGCGAGGCTTTCGTCGGCGTGACCGCGGCCAATGGCGGGCGCTTCATCTACCGCGCGACCGACGCGACGGGCAGCGCCAGCGCCAGCGCCACCGTCGCGCAGCCGTACTGGGTGCGGCTCATCCGCAGCGGGAATTCCTTCACCGCGCAGATCGCCCCGGATTCGTCAGGAACGCCCGGCACTTTCACCGCGCTCGGCACCTCTCAGACGCTCACGATGGGCACCGGCGTTTTCGTCGGCCTCGCGGCGACGAGTGGCTCCGCGTCCGTCGCCGGCACTGCCGTGATCGACAGCATCACCATCACCCCGAACCCGGCGAATATCGGCGCGAGCGTCAACGCCGGAACCGACGCGAGCTTCGCCTTCCCCGCGAGCGCCGCCCTCAATGGCACCGTGACCGATGACGCAAAACCCGCGCCGCCCGGCGCGTTCACCACCGCGTGGAGCAAGATCAGCGGTCCCGGCTCCGTGACGTTTGGAAATCCAGCCGCCATCGACACCACGGCGGACTTCACCCTGCCCGGCATCTATACCCTGCGGCTCACGGCGGACGACGGCGCGGTGAGGACCTTCGACAATGTCGCGATCAACTCGACCTCGGCGACGACCGTGAACGTCACCGCCAGCGACTCCGCGGCCAGCGAGCAGGGGCCGGGCACCGGCCAGTTCACCTTCACCCGCACCGGCCCGACATCGGGCGCGCTCACCGTGAACTTCACCGTCGGCGGCACCGCCTCCGCCAGCGACTACGCCGCGCTGCCCGCCAGCGTGGTCATCCCCGACGCGCAAACCAGCACGACCCTCCTCGTCACGCCGGCGGACGATGCGGTCGTCGAAGGAGCTGAGACCGTCGTCCTCACGCTCGCCCCCGGCTTCTACAACGTCGGCGCATCGGGCAACGCGACCGTGACCATCGCCGACAATGACGTGGTCCCGACGGTCACGATCACCAGTCCGACCGCGCCGGTCGTCAACCTTCCCGCCGGCACCGGCCTCATCCTCGAAGCGACCGCGACCGACGACGGCCTGCCGAATCCGTTCACGCTCGCATGGAGCAAAGTCAGCGGTCCCGGCACCGTCACCTTTGGCAGCGCGACCGTCGCGAATACCACCGCCACATTTTCCATCGCGGGCACCTACGTCCTGCGCCTCACGGCGAATGACGGGCAATTTACCGGCACCGATCAAGTGACCGTAAACATTGGCTCTGTGGATCATCTTTTCACGGGCACGAAAGTCGGCGCGCAAGCCATCCAGCCCAGCTCCACTTTCGCCAGCGGCACCTACACGATGAGCGCCGCCGGGGGCGGCATTCCGAGCGGTGCAACGCCGGACGATTTCTACTTTCTGAACAAAGCGATGACCGGCGACGTGACGATCACCGCCCGCCTCGTCAGCGTGCAAAACGTGAACGGCTCAAACTCGCGCGCCGGCGTGATGATCCGCGACAGCCTCGCCGCCGACGCCCTCGAAGCCTTCGCCGGCGTGAACAGCCTCGGCAGCGGACGCTGGATCTACCGCACCACCGCCGCGACCAGCAGCGCGAGCACCACCGTCACCGCGGGCCAGCCGTATTGGCTCCGGCTCATCCGCGCCGGCAGCACCTTCACGGCGCAATTTGCGCCCGATAGCGCGGGCGTTCCCGGCACCTTCACCACCGCCGGCACCGCGCAGACGATCGCCATGGGCAGCACGGTCTATGTCGGCCTCGCCACGAGCAGCGGCTCCACCGCCACCGCCGGTACGACTGTCTTCGACAAAGTCACCATCACGCCCACGACCGTGAACATCGCCGCCACCGTCAGCGCAGGCCTCGACGCCACCGTCACACCGCCGGCGTCCGCCACGCTCGACGGCACCGTGAGCGACGACGGAGCACCATCGCCACTCATCACCACCTGGAGCAAAGCGAGCGGCCCCGGAGCTGTGACCTTCGGCAGCGCCGCGCTCGTGGACACCACCGCCACCTTTTCCACCACAGGCAGCTATGTGCTGCGGCTCATCGCGAATGACGGCGAGGTGAAAACATTCGATGACACCGCGATCACCGCGCAGCTCCCGCCCATGGAGCAATGGCGGCAGACCCGCTTCGGCGCGAATGCCGGCAACCCCGCCATCGCCGGCGACCTCGCCAACCCCGACGGCGACGCCTTCAACAATCTCCTCGAATACGCCCTCAACCTCGACCCGCTCGTGGCCGGCACCGGCGGCATCCTCGCCGACACCGCGACCGTCGGCCCCGACAAATTCCTGCGCCTCACCGTCACCAGAAACCCGGATGCGACCGACGTGACCTTCAGCATCGAAGTCACCGGCGCACTTCCCACACCCTCGTCATGGACCACCATCGGCACGACCGTGGAAACAAACACATCCACCCTGCTTCGCGTCCGCGACAACACGCCCGTCGGCTCCGCAGCTCAGCGCGACATCCGGCTGAAAGTCACCCGCCCCTAGCGGCTCACCCGGCTCGCTAGAACAGCTCTCCCTGCGCACCAGGCCCGGTGGCGATGTCGAACGCCTCCGCGCTGAAAAGCGGCGCCTCCAGCAGCGGCATCCGCGGGTGTCCGAAACGCTCCAACTCGGCTTCGGTCGCAGCGCGCGTCATCACCTTCAGCAGCGGCTTGCCGTCGTTTGGATCGATCAGTCCGCGGACTACGAATCCAGGCGGGACTTCGTCCCATCGCAATTGCCCGTCGCGATCCGAGCGCTCGGCGAAACGGTGTGCGGGAACGTCCGCCAGCTCCCCTCCCTTTCGTGTCCACCACGCCAGCGACTCCCGGCGGGCAAAGCCCGCCCAGACAAGTTGCCCGCGCCCCTCGCGACGCCAAAGCGCCGCAACTCTGCCGGGGCGGACGATGCGGGAATTCGACTCAAACGCTGCGCACATATGGAATCCCGTATCATTTCACCCATCCAAAGGTAAGGGCAAGAACCGGGGCGCACCGCGCTGCGGTGCCCGGCTCAATTCTCCGCCGGGAGCCCGCGCTCGCTCAGCGCGCCGCCGACGATCCGTGCGATCGCGGCGTTTCCAGCCGCATCCGGATGGACCCCGTCCTTACTCATGCTGGCCTCGGGGACGTGGCCAAAGAGGCTCACGTATTCACAGCCGAGTTCCTTCGAGAGTTTCGCAAAGGCCTCGCCGATCTCCCGCAGCTTTGCCTCGCGTTCCTTGGCGATGGGTTGAGTGGCCGCGAGCGCCGCCTTGTTGATATTCGGCGGGCCGACGAGCAGCACGGGCAGCGCGGGGCCATACGTGGCGCGGGCGCGCGCGATCATCCTGTTCACGCTGCCCACGGCTTTCGGCACGCATTGCTCGGTGACGTCGCGGGAGTCATTGGTCCCGAGGGCGATCACGAGCCGATCGATCCGCGGGTGGCGTCTCATCATCGTTTCAAACTCCGGAACGGAACCCGTCGCGCGTCCGCCCTTGCCTTCGCTGACCATTTTCAGCGCGCCCTTCGCGTCGCGCTCGACGACGCGCAGCCACGCCTTGTCCTGCTGCTCCTTGGGAAGCGCGCCGCCCTCCGCGATGGAGTCGCCGAAGACGACGACGATGCGCGGGACCGGCGGCCTTTCCCCGGCAAGCGCGGGCTTTTCAAAAAAACGCACGTAGTCGTAGTCGGCGAACGCGGGGAGTGCGGTGTCGTCGATCTTGAGCTGCGGCGCCCACGGGAGTTTGGACCAACCCACCGTGGTCAGCCAGATGCTCATCACGTCGTGCTGAAAGTTCGTGACGTGCGTGACCCCGACGAGTTTTCCGTCGAAGTAATTGCGGATTTCGCGCGGCGAAAACTCGCAGCCCCAGACGTGGAAATCCGCCGCGAGATCCGGCGTTTTCACGCGGCGTCCGGCGAGGCCCTGGTGCGCGGGTTTTTGAATGTGCAGGTTCATTCCGTAGCTCGTGAGGTCTTTGGAATCCTGCTCGCACACGTCGATCTCCTGCCGGTTCCCGGTTTCGCCCGGCGAGTTTTTCATCATCCAAAAGGACGTGTGCCACCCCGCGCCTTTCGGCACGCGGTAGCGCGCCTCGTAGTAGCCGTATTTGAACTCCCGTTTCGAGATCACGCCGCCGGACGTGTACTCGGCCTCGCCTGCGGTTTCCTTCCGCACCGCGAGCCGCAGCAGCCCGTCGCTCACGCTCACGTTCCCGGCCTGGTTCATGGAGGCGAAGCGCACGCCGGTGCGGATGTTCCACTCGTCCTTTCTCAGCGCGGTTCCGTCAAACTCATCGTGCCACGCGAGGACGTAGCCGACCGCAGCGGCGGGCGGCAACAGGGGCTGGGGATCGGCTGCGAACGAGGGAGCACCGGGGAGAAACGCGAATGCGAGAGGGAGGGAGAGGCGAATGAACTTCATGGGGTCTTCTTGGTTTCCGAGTTCGTCTACATCTTGAAGTCGAGGGTGGGTATGTGGGCTGCCCGGCAGGGTCAGCGTGCGTGGGTCACTTCTGCGGGAAACCTTTGGGATCATTGGGTGCCCAGGGAATTAGTTCCGACTCATCGGAGCGCGCCCGCGAGGAAACCCACGGTCGCGTCGCCGGTGCAGTCGGCGCTTTCCACGGCGCCACCCAGTCGCGCGTCCGCACCCACACGCGGTATTTTCCGGGGGAGGTGAATTTTGCAGTCGTGACCGCATCCTTCACCGGCACGCCGAGACCGTGGGCGAGCAGATAGGACGAGCCCATTTGATCCATGAACTGCTGGTCCACATCCCAGCCTCCCGTGTTGGCGAATTGCTCCGCCTCGATGAGGACGCGCTGGGCGTGGGCGCGGATGGCAAATGCGGCGGCAAGCGCGAACAGGTGGCGGACTTTCATGTCAGCGAGGGCTGTCGCCACGGCGCGGAAGCAGCACTTCCGCGGAACGCATTCAGCGTTTGAGCACGTCGAGCAGCGAAGTGGGCCCGGCCGCCTTTGCCGGCAGGATCGGCCCCTTGAATGCGGTATCTCCCAGATATGCCCGGTAGAGCTTTTTTTCCGGCTCCGTGAGTCCGCCGACGAGGAGGAAAGTCAGTCCGGGAGGATCGCCAAGGTGATGCGATGCTTTTCAAACGCACCGGCGAGCCCGCCCATGCCGATGCTTTTCAGCCATGCGGTGATCTCTGCGTGTGTGGGGGGATTCATCGTCACTGCGGTCCGCCGCGGATGATTGATCAGGTTCGGAGGGAGCCGAGTGGAATCAGCTAGGGTTTTCCGACCTCATAAAGACTCCCGATTTCCTCCGGGGAAAGGACGCGGGCCAGGATGGTGAGTTCGTCGAGGCGGCCGACAAAATTGCGCGCGCGCTGGTTGCGGATATCCCGGTCGATCCACTGTGTATCGGTGTTGGTGGCGGAGGCGCCCCAGTTGCCAAACTCGACGGGGCCGAGCACGGCTGGCAGACGATGCGCAAATCTGCCGCGTCCGATCGGCTGGCCGTCGCGGTAATGGGACACGATGCCGGTCTTCGCGTCATAGGTCGTGGCGAGGAAGAGCCAGCGGCCGAAGTCCATGTCCGAGACCGCGGGCCCGCTCACGGGCCCATCCCAGCCCTGGCTGCTGTTGCCCTTCGTGTCCGTGTTTCTCAGCGTCAGGCGGATCTCACCGCCGCGCTCGATCGTCCAGTGCAGCGAGCCAATGGCGTAGCGCGTGGGCATCAGCAGCGAGTTGTAGTCGTTCGGCAGGCTGTCCACGCGCACCCATGCCATCAGCGTGAGCGCTTCGTGCGCGCCCGGCAGATTGAAGCGCAGACGATCGCCGAGACTGCGAAATTCCAGCCCCCGTTTGCCGGGCCACCGGCCGCCGGTCCAGCCCGCGCCGACGAGCGCGCCGTGGGATTCGGTGACGGCCTGCGCGGCGCGATTCATGACGCTGCGCTCGGAGTCGATGTCGTCGTCGAGCGGGTAGCTGAGCAGCGTGGCAGGGTCCGCGGCGAGCGCGGACACCGTGGCTTTCCACTCCTTGGATCGCACGCGGCCGGCGGCATCGGCGCTGCGCGCGAGTTCCTCGCCACTGGGGAAATCCGAGGGCCGCGGCGGGATGTCGCGCAGGATGCCGCCTTCGAGCCGCACCGCCCGGCCGGCATCGAGCCTGCGCGGCTCACCCGTGGCGTTTGCGACGGAGAGATTCACGGCGCCGTCAAAGACATGCACCTCGGGCGCGCGGCCCGGCAGGACTTCGAGTCCAAAGGCGGTACCGAGGTCCACGATGTCGAGCTGGGGCGATTTCAGCGTGAAGCCGCGCGCGGCCTCAGGGACGAAGGCGCTGGCGACTCCGCTTTGGAGAAACGCGGCGTCATTCGCATCGAGCCGCAGCTCCGCCGGGCCGGCGACGAGCATCCGCGCGCCGCCGAGAAGCTCCACCTGCACGGTGCCAGCGCGCAACCGCAGCCAGCCCGCGGAAAGCGCGGCACCCACGGCGGGCGCCTCCCGGTCACTCACCCACTGGGCACCGACGGCGCGCTTTAGCACGGCCACGGCGGCGGCGGACTCCGCGCGCTGCGAAGGCGGGCCATCCGCGGCGAACGGCTCCTCCGGCACGGCCGGCGTCCCTTTCAAAAGCAAAACCGCCCCTCCCGCGAGCAGCGCCAGCGCGGCCGCGGCGGTCACCATGCGCCGCAGCCAGACGCCGCGGCGCGCCATCTCCACCACGCGCGGCGTGAAGCCCGGCCCGGTCACGGCGGCGAGCCGCCCCTGCTCCAGACGCAGCACGATTTCCTGCGCGGCCACGCGGCCGGAGGGATCGCGCTCGACGGCGTGCAGCAGACGCTCGGTCCCCATGTGATCGGCAAAGACACGCAGCACTTCCGCGTCGGCGCGGCATGCGGCAGCGAGCTGCGCGGCGGCCTCCGGAGTGAGCGTGCCATCGGCGGCGCTGCCGATGAGTGCGGTGATTTCGTCGGACTTCATGGCGCGGCGAGTCTTTGCCCGATGCAGCCGGCCAGCAGCTCGCGAAGCCGGTGGAGCTGCATGGAAACGGCGGAGGTCTTGCGGCCGAGGCGGGCGGCGAGTTCGTCGAGCGAAGTGCCGTCGGAATAGCGCTCGCGAATCAACGCGCGGGCCGGGCCGTCGAGTTCCTCCAGGCATTCCCGCAGCGCGTACATGCGCTCGGATTCGCGTCCGCTGTGGCAATCTGCCTCGAGCTGCGTGTCGAGCATCGCCTGGAGTTCGTCGTTCAGGCCGATGGGGATGGCGCGGAATTTCCGCCGGTGATTGGCGAGCAGATGCAGCGCGATGCCGCGCAGCCACGGGCCGAGCGGCAGTGTCGGATCGATGCCCGGCAGCTTCCGAAAGGCGATGAGCAGCGCCTCCTGGGCGAGATCCTCGGCGTCCGGCGCGTAGTTCATCCGCACGGCGAGACAGGCGCGGAC
>JANOBH010000337.1:0-11629 GCA_031411535.1 Chthoniobacter sp.
AATCTCCGGGACGGGATCGCCGTGGACTGGCCGATCCGTTACCAGGACATCGCCTCCTGGTATTCCTACGTTGAGCGGTTCGCGGGGATTTCCGGGGAAAAGATGGGATTGCCGCAGTTGCCGGATGGCGAGTTCCTGCCGCCGATGGAGATGTTTTTCGTCGAGAAAGAGGTCAGGAAGCGGATAGAGAAAGCCTACCCTGGGCGGAAGATGACGATCGGCCGGGTCGCCAATTTATCGAAAGCGGCCGAGGAACAACTCGGGGTCGGCCGGTCGTCATGCCAGTTCCGGCACAGGTGTTCCTACGGGTGTCCCTTCGGAGCTTACTTCAGCACGCAGTCCTCCACCCTTCCCCCCGCAGCCAAAACGGGGCGTTTAACGCTGCGCCCTGATTCGATCGTGACCGAAATCATCTATGACGACAGCAAGCAGCGCGCGACCGGAGTGCGCGTGCGCGATGCGGTGACCATGCAGGACCGTGAGTTCTTCGCCAAAATCATCTTTGTCTGCGCAAGCGCGCTCGGCTCGACCTCCCTGCTGATGCATTCTGTTTCGAACCGGTTTCCGGACGGGATGGGGAATGACTCGGGGCAACTGGGGAGGAACCTGATGGACCATCACTTCCGGGTCGGCGCCAGCGGGGTTTGGGAAGGGGATTTGGATAAGTACTACTATGGCCGCCGGCCGAATGGGATCTATATTCCGAGATATCGCAATATCGGCGGGGATAAGCGCGAATACCTCCGCGGCTTCGGCTACCAAGGGGGCGCGAGCCGTCAGAGCTGGCAGCGCAATGTGGCAGAACTTTCCTTTGGAACGGATTTCAAGGCCGAGCTGGCTCAACCAGGGGAGTGGACCATGGGACTGGGTGGGTTCGGCGAAACCCTGCCCAACCCAGACAACCGGATGTATCTGGATAAGACCGTTCGGGATAAGTGGGGAATGCCTGTGGTGGTATTCGATGCCGAGCTGCGCGAGAACGAAAGAAGGATGCGCATCGACATGGCGGACGATGCCAGGGAAATGCTGGAAGCCTCAGGCCTCAAACAAGTCCGCCCTTATGACAAGGGTTCCTATTTGGGGATGGCGATTCACGAAATGGGGACCGCCCGCATGGGGCGTGATCCCAAGACCTCCGTCCTGAACGACCGCAACCAGATCCACACGGTTAAGAACGTCTTCGTGACCGACGGCGCGTGCATGACGTCGGGAGCCTGCGTGAATCCCTCGCTGACGTACATGGCTCTGACGGCGCGAGCCGCGGATTTTGCCGTGGAGGAAATGAAGAAGCTGAATTTGTAGTGCACAGGGGGCGACAATCCAGCCAGCCTGGATATCCAGTCCATCCACTACGCGCCGCCGCCTTCCCATCTGCGTGACCGATGTCTCGGATGACACCTGAATCATTGCGTGTCGATTGCCTCCCGTCCGGATGCCGCTATCCTCGCACCCCAAATATGGACACCAAAGCCAAAGACAGCCCCATCACACAGAAAACCCTGGAACTCTGCCAGGCCATCACCGAGCAGGCCGATTTCTTGACACTCAAGCAAAAGCTCGACGCGTTCATGGCGGATGAACTCGTGAAATTTGACTACCAGCAGGTCAATTCACTGGGAAACCTGCTCCAGTCGAAGCAGACCAATGGCGTCGAGCTGACACCCGAGGAGGTGGCGAAATTTGAGGATCTCCGGCAGAAGCTTTTGAGCAATCCAGTGGCGCAGGGTTTCATGGATGCGCAGGTGCAGTTGCAGCAACTCCATGAAGTCATCGGAAACTTTCTGAACAAGACCTTCGAACTGGGGCGGCGGCCGGAATACGAGGATGTGCATGACGGATCGTGCGGTGATTGCGGATGTCACTGAGACGCCGGAAGCCCATCTGCGCCCGCGCGTGATCCTATTCCAGGATCGGCGCTTTGACGACGTAGCCCGTCCCGACCACGACTCCACCCTCCTTCACCGTGCGCTTCACCACGCAGCCGCCCGCCGACACGAGGATGAGCCCGCAGACGAAAACCAGAGAGGCTTTGCGGAGGATCGACATGATGAACTCTCCGGCGCTTCGGCGGACTGCGTCAAGCCGCCCATTGGTTTTCGTCGCGGCGGACATTTCGCGTTCCTGCGGTCCCGGCACCCGCCTGACGCCTCGTTCAGACGGATAAGAATAGAGGCGGCTGAGGAATTGAACCTCCCTCGATTTAGCGTCGAGTTCCGTGGAATTGCACCACTGCCGCCACACTCATTGACGGCAAACTTGAGGGAATATTCAACAGCCGGGCAGGGCTGGCACGCCCGCTGCTAAATAATGTTGTGCGAGCCTGGGAGTCACCTGATCTTATCAAAATTCATCCCGTAGCTTCGCATGAGCCCGATCAGCAATGGTCGGGCTTTTTCTTTTCCGTATCCGAAATCGCCGGCAGTCCTCAAATTGGCAGGCGGAGTTGATGCCTGCCCGGTGAACCGAGCGTCGAGACACCAATCCCGATCAGTCTCAACGGACTTTTCACCAACCGATCACGGGCGAGGAGAAACTGTGCCAACCGGTAAATCTCTTTCGCTGTGGTCACCGGCTCTTCCAGTCGGATCTGGCGGGTGAGCGTCGTGAAATCAGTGTAACGCACTTTGACCTGCACGGTCAGCGCACCGACTCCGTTTTTCTCCATGGTCCGCGCCACATCCGCTGCCAACTCCCTGAGCGCAACCCGCAAGGTGGGACGATCATCCGTGTCGTCGAGGAAAGTGTTCTCCGCGCTGATGCTTTTGCGCTCCTCACTCGTATCCACGGGCCGGTCATCATTCCCGAACGCCCTCGCTCTCAATCCGTCGGCGAATGAACCGACGATGCCGTGCAAATCAGCGGACGTGGTTTGCAGATCACCAATGGTCATCAACCCCTTGGCCTCGAGCGCCTGGGCCGTCACTGGCCCGACGCCGTGAATCGAGCGCACGGAAAGCGGCCGCAGGAACTCCACCTTTCCACGCTCCCGGATCAGCGTGAGTCCGTTCGGTTTCTGGAAATCACTGCCGAGCTTCGCGAGGAATTTGTTCGAGGCGACGCCGATGCTGGCGGTGAGATGACGTTCCGCTGCGATTCTTCGCTTGATCTCCTGCGCCACCGGCACAGCAGCTTCCAGCGCAGCGTCTTCGTCGGCATGCATTTCAAACGCAGCGCTCAGGTCCACATACGCTTCATCCACAGAAACTTTCTCAATGACCGGCGTCACTGCTCGCAGGATTTCCATGATCGCCACTGACTCCGCACGATACGCTTCCATCCGTGGTCGGACGAAAATGCCGTGAGGACACAGCCTGACCGCCGTCCGTGAGGGCATCGCTGACCGCACGTTGAATTGCCTCGCCTCATAGCTGGCCGCGCAGACCACTCCACGTTGATCGGGAGGCGAGCCGACGATCACCGGCCTGCCCCTGTATTCCGGATGATCCCGCTGCTCGACCGACGCAAAGAAAGCGTCCATATCGACGTGGAAGATGACTCGGGGCATGGTCAGCTTATCATCGGCGAGAATCCGATTCCCTGGCATCGTGGACACGAATCACAGGCTGCGGCCGAAGCCGGTATGGTGAGCATCTTTGCGGATCCACAGGCGTCACCTTTCCAATTTGCCACTCGGGGTCGAGGAAAGATTCGAGCGCCCGGAATTGATCCCGTGCTTCAATCACGTCCTGCTGAATTCGAGCGAGTGGATGACATGGTCGGGGCAAGGTAGCTCCCGCATCGTTAGGAACTGCCAAGGCACTCCCACAAGAACGCGCTATTCGCGTGATTTTCGCAAAGTCAGGCGCCGCATCATGATTCTGCGTCATTCCACCATGCGTCGAATCTTCAGAGGCTGTTACGCCACTTCAGAGTGGCGGAGGGGGTGGGATTCGAACCCACGGAGCCTTTCGGCTCTCCGGTTTTCAAGACCGGCGCAATAGACCACTCTACCACCCCTCCTTTAATGCTGCGGTGCCGCCGGTCGCATCGGAAAGCCGCATTATGCAGCCCCGATCCCGGTCAGGCGGCGGGAGACTCGGCTAGGCTTCGGAAAAGGTCAACGTCAGGCAGGCCCGGCCTGCGGCGCTCAGGCAATGATGCCCTTGATCAGTTCGCCATGCACGTCCGTCAGCCGGAAGTCGCGGCCCTGCGCGCGGTAGGTCAGCCGCGTGTGGTTCACTCCCATGAGGTGCAGGATCGTCGCGTTCAGGTCATGCACATGCACCGGGCTTTCGGTGATGTTGTAGCAGTAGTCGTCCGTGGCTCCGAGCGTGACGCCCCGCTTCACACCCGCGCCCGCCATGAGCACGGTAAAGCACCGCGGGTGATGGTCGCGCCCGTAGTTCGTCTCCGTGAGCGAGCCCTGCGAGTAGATCGTGCGCCCAAACTCGCCGCCCCAGACGATGAGCGTGTCGTCGAGCAGCCCGCGCTGCTTCAGGTCGGCGAGCAGCGCCGCGGTCGGCTGGTCGGTGTCGCGGCACTGGCCGCGGATCGCATTCGGCAGATTGCCGTGATGATCCCAGCCCATGTGGAAGAGCTGGATGAATCGCACGTCGCGCTCCGCGAGCCGGCGCGCCAGCAGGCAGTTCGCGGCGTAGGTGCCGGGCGTTTTCACCTCCGGCCCGTAGCTCTCCAGCACGGCGGCGGGTTCCTTCGAAATGTCCGTGAGCTCCGGCACGCTCGCCTGCATGCGAAACGCCAGCTCGTACTGCGCGATGCGGTTCTGGATCTCCGGGTCGCCGAGCGCATCGTGCCGGTGCTGGTTGAGCGCCGAGAGCTCGTCGAGCGTATCGCGCCGCATCTCGCGCGACATGCCGTCCGGGTTGCTGAGGTAAAGCACCGGCTCGCCCTTGTTGCGGAATTTCACCCCCTGGTATTTCGCCGGCAGAAAGCCCGCGCTCCACAGCCGGTCGTACAGCGGCTGGTCGTCCTTCCGCCCGCTCCCAAAGCTCGTGAGCACGACATACGACGGCAGCTCCGCGTTTTCGCTCCCCAGCCCGTACGCCATCCACGCGCCGATGCTCGGCCGCCCCGCGAGCTGCGAGCCGGTCTGCATGAAAGTGATCGCCGGATCGTGATTGATCGCCTCCGTGTGCATCGAGCGGATCACCGCCCACTCGTCCGCCGCCTTTGCCATGTGCGGCATCAGCTCGCTGAACCACGCCCCGCTTTTCCCGTGCTGCGCGAATTTGACGATGCTCGGCGCGACGGGAAACGTCTTCTGCCCGCTCGTCATCGTGGTGAGGCGCTGCCCCTTGCGGATGCTCTCCGGCAGGTCTTCCCCGCGCCGCTTTTCCATCTCCGGCTTCGGGTCAAAGAGATCCATCTGCGACGGCGCGCCGCTTTGGAAAAGGTAGATGATCCGCTTCGCCTTCGGCGCGACATTCGGGAAACCCGCGACACCCGCGCCCGCCGCCGCCGCGGATGCCGGCCCATTCAGCAGCCCGCCCAGCGCCGCGAGCCCGATGCCGCCCGCCGCGCGCTGGAGGAAGGTGCGCCGCGTCACGTCGCCCTGCGCGGTCCGGGCGAGAGTGAAAAAGAGTGGGTCGTTGCAGTTCATGGCGGTCAGTTCCGGGTGATGACTTCGTCGAGGTTGAGGATCACGTTTGCCGTCACCGCGTAGGCGGCGAGTTCAGCGGGAGCGAGCTTCGCGTCGGGCTTCGATGCGCCTTGCGCGATCAACTTCGCCGCGGCGTCCGCATTCTGTCCGTACGCGGCGAGCCGCGTGCGCAATCCCGCGGCGAGTTTCTCCAGCTCGAATGCGTCCGGCTTTCGCGCCGTGGCGCGCTCGAAAGCCCACGCGATGCGCGCCTCGGGCGTCGCGCCTCCCGCCGTCAGCATCCGCTCCGCGAGACGGCGCGCGGCCTCCACGTAGGTCACCTCGTTCAGCAGCGCGAGCGCCTGCGTCGGCGTGTTTGAGCGCGAGCGTTTCACCGTGCAGATCTCGCGGCTTGGCGAATCGAAAAGCAGCATGCTTGGCGGCGCGGCGGTGCGTTTCCAGATCGTGTAAAGCGTCCGCCGGTAAAGCCCCTCGCCCGTGTCGGCCTTGTAGCCCCGCATGTCGCCGTACACGCTCGTCTCGTCCCACACCGCGGGCGGCATGTAGGGATTCACGCTCGGCCCGCCGAGCTTCTCCACGAGCAGCCCGCTCACCGCGAGCGCCTGGTCCCGCAACGCCTCGCCGGAGAGCCGCAGCCGCGGTGCGCGCGCGAGCAGCCGGTTGTCGGAATCCTTCGCCAGATGCTCCGCCGTCACGCGCGCCGACTGCCGGTAAGTCGCGCTCGTCACGATGACCCGCTGCATCGCCTTCATGTCCCACTTCAGGCGGACAAATTCCGTCGCCAGCCAGTCGAGCAGCTCGGGGTGGCTCGGCCACTCGGCCTGCGAGCCGAAGTTCTCCGATGTCCGCACGATCCCCGTGCCGAAGAAATTCTCCCACGCGCGGTTCACCCACACCCGCGCCGTGAGCGGATGCTCGCCCGACACCAGCCACTGCGCGAAGCCCAGCCGGTTGTTCGGCACGCCCTTCGGCAAAGGCGGGAGCGCAGCCGGCACCGCGCGCTCCACCTTGTCGCCGGGCTTGTCGTACTCGCCGCGTTTCAAAATGAACGCATCGCGCGGCGCGGGCCGCTCCTTGAAAACCATCGTGTTCGCAAAGGCGCCGCGCAGCTCATCGGCCGCCTTCTTCGCAGCCGCCAGCGCGGCCTCCGCCTTCCGCGCCGGATGGTCGCCGCTCTCGCGGAAAAACTTCGCGAGTTCCGCCGCCTGCGCGGGAGCGCGCTTCGCCGGTACGGCGAGCAGCGCCGCACGGACTCCCGGCGGCACCTTCGCGCCGCCGAGCGTCACCGTCGCCGCCGGCAGCCCCGTCGAGCTGACGCGGAAGCGCCCGATATTGTGCCCCGCGTGCGGCGAGCCATGCACGAGCCGGACCGTCACCGTCGCCTCCGCCGGCACCGTCAGCGGCTCGCACACAAAGAGCGCCTTGCGCGGCACGCGGTTGCCCGGCTCGTGTCCACCCACAGCCCAGCCTTTCTTTCCCTTTGGCGCTGCCTTCCCCTTCGTCGGCGCGGGCGCGTCGCGGACGACCTGCGCCACGTCCCAGTCCTTCTGCTCGTAGTCCGCCTCCGCGCGCGTGAACCGCGCAACCATCGGCGTGCTCACCCCGCGCACGTTCACCTCCAGTTCCACGCCCGTCAGCACAAAGTTCCCGTTGCTCGCGCGGCCGAGACTCTCGTTCGGCAGCGCCTTGTCCGGCGTCACCTCCAGCAGCAGCCCCGTGAGAGGTCCCGGCGCGACCCTGGCCGTGATCTCATACGTGTCGGTCGCCGCATTCGCGCCCGCCGTCAGCCAGCTTCCGTCCGGCTGACGGGAGAAAGTCGCGCCGCCCGTGCTTTTCACCTCAGCGACCTCGACCGGCGTCCACGCCGCGATCGTCGTATTGAGCTGCTGGAGGAACGTCTTCTCCCATGCCGTCTGCAAGGCCGGCAGCGCCTTCACCGCATCCGCGACCTGCGCCTCGGCGGCTTTCATCGACGCTTCGAGCGCCGCGAGCTGTTTCTCCTCTTCCGGCGTCGGCAGCACCAGCACCGGCTTGGAATTGCCCCCCTTGCGCGTCCGTCCGCCGCCGCCGAACTCATCCATCACGCCCAGCTCCTCGTTCGAATTGAAGTAGGCGAAGAGCTGGTAAAACTCCTTCTGCGAGACCGGGTCGAACTTGTGATCGTGGCACCGGCAGCAGTTCAGCGTCAGCGCCATCCACGTCATCCCCGTCGTCTCCACGCGGTCGATCACCGTCTCCGCAAACCACTCCTCCACGATCCGCCCGCCCTCGCCGTTGAGCCGGTGGTTGCGGTTGAAACCCGTCGCCACGATCTGCGAGCGCGCCGCATCCGGCAGCATGTCGCCCGCGAGCTGCTCAATCGTGAAACGGTCGAATGGCATGTTCGCGTTGAACGCGCCGATCACCCAGTCCCGCCAGTGCCACATCTCGCGCCGCGTGTCGGACTGAAAGCCATTGCTGTCCGCATACCGCGCCATGTCCAGCCAGCGCGCCGCCATGTGCTCGCCGTAGCGTGGCGAGCCGAGCAGCCGGTCCACCACGCGCTCATACGCGCCGGGCGCGCTGTCTTTTTGAAAGGCGGCCACCTCCTCCGCAGTCGGCGGCAGCCCCGTGAGATCGAGCGTCACCCGGCGGATCAGCGTCTCCTTCGTCGCCTCGGGAGACGGCTTCAGCCCTTGATCCGCGAGCTTTTTTAAAATGAACCCGTCGATCGGATTCGGCGTCTTCACCGGCGGCTCCGCGCGCTCCGGTTTCTCAAACGCCCAGTGCCCCTGATACTCCGCGCCCTCCGCGATCCACCGCCGCAGCACGTCGGCCTCCGCGGCGCTCACCGTCTTGTGCGTCTTCGGCGGCGGCATCACCTCGTCGCGATCCTTGGAAAGTACGCGCGCGATCAACTGGCTCCCGTCCGGCTTGCCGGGGACGATCGCCGTGTCGCCCGACTCCGCCGGCTTGACCGCCTGCGCGCGGATGTCCAGCCGCAGCCCGCTGTCGCGTTTCTTGTCGTCCGGCCCGTGGCACGCGAAGCATTTGTCCGAAAGGATCGGCCGCACGTCGCGGTTGAAGCCCACCTTCTCCGCCGCACCGGCGGCGAGAGGAAGCAGGACGAGGGCAAAAGCGGCTGGCAGTCTCATGGGAGGATTATTGCAAACGATGACCGGTGGAGCGGCTCATTCGTAGAGGAAAGTCGCCGTCGCCGTCGTGTCGGCATCGCTCACGACGCGCAGCCAGTAGGCGCCGAACGCGTCGGGGAATCTGTGCTCCAGCGGCTTGCCCGGCTCGATGGCGAGCGTCGCGACTTCGCGCCAGGTGCCGTCGCAGGTGAAGTCCGCCTCGACGCGGATTTTCGCCGCGGCGCTGCTCGTGAGCGTAAGCCGCTTTTGGTCGAAACCGGTGCAGAGATACGGATCGCTCGGCTGGCCGGCTTTCACCACCGAGTCGCGCCACGGACCGCCGGTGCCGCGCGGTTTGCCGAGCGCCCAGAGGTCGTCCACCGCGCCGACCCACAGCGCGCATTTGCCGTCATCGCTGCGGATGATGTGTTCGCCCTTCGCATCGGCGGCGACTCCGCTCATCACGAGCAGACCGCGATAGCTCGTGTAGTCGAAGATCGCGCGGTTGTGCGTGGCGACGGGACGGATCTTGGCGAAGCCGCCCGCGTTCTCCGCGGGCATTTCGTAGAAGGTGCCGGAGGCGTTCAGCAGATTGCGCTCGGTGCAGACTTCGCGGCAGACGCGCGCACCGTCGGTGGCGGTGCCGAGCGGCAGGCGCCAGCGCTTTCCCGCAGGGTCGGTGTAGAAAGCGGACGCAGCGTCCGAGGCGAGCGTCGTCTTCGGGATCGCGCCGTTCTTCGCCGTCCACTCCGCGCCCTTCGCATCGTCGGTCTTGCGGAGGTTCAGCCCGCCGTCGAGGTCGTAGGCCGTGCCGTCATGGACGAAGCGCAGCGTCTTGAATCCGCCGCCGCGCGCGAGCATCACGCCGCGACTCGTCTCGCCGGTGCCGAGCCCGTCGAAGATCGGCGACGCTTCCGAGCCGCGCTTGTCGTCGGCGCGGTAGTGAAACATCGCCGTCACGCCAGCCGCATCGCGCGCCGGAGTGAGCCGCACCCACACGCCGCGCTCCGTCAACTCCGTCCACGCGCTTCCCTTCGCCGGGACCGTGATCTCGCGCAGACGGGACCACTTTCCATCGCCGCGCTCGTCCGCCTCGAGCGTCACGATGAGCGGCTCCGCGCCGTCCTGCGCGAGAAACAGCGAGCGGTGCGCGTAGCCGGAAAAAAGGAACGGCTCGCTCGCAACGCCCGCTTTCACCGCGTCGCGCAGCCACACCGCGCCGCGCCCGAGCACCGGGCCGAGCGCGTCGAGTTGCGCCGGCGCGACGAACCACAGATTCGACTGCGACTGCCCCGGCGCGCCGAGGTCGCCCTTCAGCGGATGCTTGTTGAGGAATTCGCTCTTCGCCGTGTCGTCGCAGCCCAGCACCACCCGGTCGCCCCAGCGCGCGAAGTCGCCGATCACTTTCAGGTAGTTCGATCGCGGCGCGATGCCCGCCGTGTTCGCCGCGGAAAACGTGCGCGGGAATTTCCAGAACGCGCCGTGCATCGTCATCAGCAAATCGCCGTCGCCGATCTCGCGGATGCGCGGCCACTCGGTGTTCCAGCCGTGCGCGCCGTCGTAGCTGTGCGAGGACTTTGGCAGGCGAAAGGACGACCACTTTCCGCCATCGAGCAGCATGAGGATGAGCGAGCGGTGATCCCACCCGATGCTCCAGAGCGGCGCGTCCGGCGCGCTGCCCTCGATGCCGCCGGGGCCGGTCACTTCCGTGAACTGATTGCGCCGCACGACCGTCCACGCGTCCGCCTTTCCATCCCACTCCGCGAGCACGCCGCTCGGCACCGAGGGGTCGCGCAACGCCTCCTTCGCGTGGTCGCCGTTGTTTGCGTACACGTAGCGGCCCTGCGCGGAGTAAAAGCCCTTTCCATGATAGCCCGGCAGGTCCGCGTGCCGACCGCCTTTCACCTGCTCGTCTGTCCACTGCGTCGTCGGCGCGAGCGTCTTCACGTCCACTTCGTAAACCCCCTCCTCCATCGTCGCGAAGACGATCTTCCCCGCCGGATCGGTGAGATGCCGCGCCAGCCCCGTGGGCCGCCCAAACATCGCCGTGTAAGGAATCGTGCGCACCGTGCGCTGCGCGTCGATCGCGTGCGGCCCGATGAAAAGCTGCCCGCTCTCGCGATGGATCATGCGGTTCGCCGGCGTGCCGCCGATGCTCTCCGGCCGGATGATCTGCTCCAGCGCGGGCGTGACCTCGTAGAGCTTGTCACTCGATCCTTTCGGCTGATGCGGCGCATACGTGACGACCCACAGCCGGTCCGCCCAAGGCACCACCGCGCCCGTCCCGCACTCGCCCTCCTCGTTGAACATCGCGAGGTGCGGATAGATGCCCGAAACGCTCCGCGGCTCGGCGGCGCCGGCGAGCGGGCCGAAAAGGGATGCGAGAAACGCGGCGGCGGCCAGTCGGGCGGAATGTGACACGAGGGACATGGGAGGGAATTAGGCGGACATGCCGAGCATGCGAATGTCCTCCCCGACTTAAGTCGGCACCGATTCCCGCGGCAAGACGGGCGGCAGGAAAAGTCGCCGATTTCGGGGAGCGAAACTCCGAACGCGCCGTCATCCTGAGCGGAGTTCCATTTGGCTCTGCAAATGGAACGCAGTCGAAGGACCCCGCCGATTGCGTGCGACACTGCACCTGAAACGCCGGGGTCCTTCGACTCCGCTCCGCAAAGCCTCCGCTCCGCTCAGGATGACACCCATTTTTTACGGCACCGTTCACCCTCCATGAGGTTACAGCGCACCGCCGTGCCCGGCCCCTCGCATGCCGCTTGTCATCCCCGCATTTCGTGACGAATGTCGCCGCCCCATCGGTCATGCAAATCCTCGTTGCCCCGGATAAATTCAAAGGCTCGCTCTCGGCGGTCGCCGCTGTGGAGGCGATCACTCGGGGGCTGCGCGCCGTCTGGCCGGACGCGGCGATTTCCTCCGCACCCATCGCGGACGGAGGCGAGGG
>JANOBH010000338.1:0-4621 GCA_031411535.1 Chthoniobacter sp.
AGTTGTTACTCGCCAGCGCCGCCATGATGTCGCGGAAGCTAAGATTGTAGGCGATGAGCTTCTCCGGCCGCGGCGCGACGTGATACTGCTTTTCAAATCCGCCGATGGTATTCACCTCGACCACGCCGGGCACGGTGCGGAGCTGAGGTTTGATCACCCAATCCTGCAACGTGCGCAGCTCCATCGGCGTGTAAGGCTCGCCTTTCTCGGTCTTGGCCCCCGGCTCGGCGCGCACGAGATACATGTAGATTTCCCCGAGGCCCGTGGTGATCGGCCCCATCGACGATTCAATGCCGGGCGGCAGCTTGCCTTGCACTTCCTGAATGCGCTCGTTGACGAGCTGCCGCGCAAAGTAAACGTCCGTGCCGTCCTTGAACACGGCGGTCACTTGCGAGAGGCCGTAGCGCGAAACCGAGCGCGTGTATTCCAGTCCGGGCAACCCACCGAGGGAAGTCTCGACCGGGAAGGTGATGCGCTGCTCGGCTTCGAGCGGCGAAAAGCCGGGCGCTTCGGTATTGATCTGCACCTGGACATTGGTGATGTCCGGCACCGCATCAATCGGCAGGCGCTGATAGTTGTAGAAGCCAAGCGCGCCGATGGCGAGCGCGGCCAGCAGAATGATCCAGCGTTGGCGGATCGAGAGTTGGATGAGTTTGTCGAGCATGGGAAAGGAAGGTTGCGGTTAGACGGCGGCGTCGGCCTGGTCGCCGGTGCGGATACGCACGGCCTGCGAGATTTCGGTGACGACGATGAGCCCATCGCCGGGATGCCCGGTGTGTGCCGCGACGCGGATGGCTTCGACGATTTGCGCCGCGAGTTCGTCCGCGCAGACCAGCTCGATGAGCTTCTTTTTGTGGAAGAAAATTTCCTCCTCCGTGACTCGATAGGAACCGCCCTGCCCACGACCGCGGCCCTGTCCGGCGACATCGAGGATGCTGATTCCCGGAAAATGCGGCAGCGCGTGGAGCGCCTGCACGACACGCCCGAGGACGTGCGGCTGAATGAATGCTTTGATTTCTTTCATGGCAAGTCGGTGGGTTAGTGGTCGTGCGAGGCGCCGGACTTCAGCACGTCGGCTTTCACGACGAAGCTGTTCTCGGTGACGTATTTGGTGCCCGCTTTCAGCGGGCTGGAAATCACCTCGACGAGATCGCCATCGCGCCGGCCCAATTCGAGGATCGCGATTTCAAAGGAAGTGCCGTCGATCATGAACACCACGTCCCAATCGCGGAAGGTTTGCAGCCCGCTTGCTTTCACGGCGATGGGCACTTCCGTTTCCTCGACCACGACGTCCGCGGTGACAAACAAGCCCGGCTGCCAAGCCATTTCGGGATTCGGCATTTCCGCCCGCGCCATCATCGTCTGCGTGTCCGCCGCACCGATGGGCGAGAGGTAAGTCAGCGTGGCTTCGCCCTTCTTTTCCGCGTCGCCGCCGATGACTACTTTCTGCCCTTCCTTGAGCTTGGAAAACTCCGCGCGCGGCACCGCGAGATCGACCGCGACCGTGCTCAGATCGGCCACCACGTAGAGCGTCGTGTCTTGCGAAACCGACTCACCCAGCACGGCATCGCGCTTAATCACGCGCCCGGCGATTTGCGATTTGATTTCGTAAGGCCGCAGGCTGTCGTTGCTCTCCACCACGGCGAGCACCTCGTCCTTCTTCACGGCGTCGCCGAGTTTCTTCCGCGCCTCCAAAACCACGCCGGGATAACGCGGCGTGACGTGCGCCACCTTGTCGGGATTCGCCACGATCTTGCCGTTCATCTCCACCAGAGTCCGCAGCTTCGCCGGGCCAGCTTCCTCGATCTTGATGCCCGCCGTTTCAATCGCCGCCGCCTGCATCGTCACGCGGCCTTCATACGACTGATACTCCCACTGCGATTTCTTGCCTTGGTATTCCGCCATCACCTTCACGTCGAAGGAATGCGGTTCTTCCACCACCTTGTCGCCCATCAGATAGTCGCCTTCCTTCTTGTAGTTGATGGTATCCACGCGCCCGCCGAAGCGGTGCAACTCGACGACGAGCTTCACCTCGTTCGGATCAATCGGCTTGTCGTTTTTGAATGGGAAGATGCGGGACTGCGGCGGGATTTCCGGCTCGTAGATCGTTACCTCGATGCCTAGCTCGCCATCGCGCAGCAGCCGGCCATTGTTCGGGCCGCGCTCGTATTCCGCTGCTGCCGCGCCGTGTCCGCCCTCGGCGGAAGCCGCGTGTTTGGGTTCGCTGCTGAGGATCTTGCGACCGACGACATACGCACCGGCGAGGAGGGCGAGGATCGCGACAATCTGAATGAGATTTTTGATTTTCATGAAGTGTGGAAAAGGTGGGTTCGGTTAGCGTTTGCGCGCTGGGGGCTGGACGTTTTTGTCCGTGAAGTCGGGCGACGTGGCGGTGAGCGCATCGAGCATCGCCGCGGCCTTGTGCGCCGCGATGCGGGCCTGGAGCGCCTGGGTGCGCGCGTCGGTGAGCGTCCGGCGGGCATCGAGGATTTCGAGCTGGCTCAAGCGCCCCGCTTGGTAAGCCGTGCTCGCGGCTTCGATGGCGCTGTTAGCCGCCGGCAGCAGTTTGCCTTCGAGGATTTCGATTTGCTTGAGCGCCTTGGCGAGCGCCTCCCAGGCTTCGCCGAGCTGCGCAGTGAGCGCCGCCTGCGCCGCGCGCTTCTCCGCCTCGGTCTTTTCCGCGAGCGCCTGCGCTTCGGCGATGTTCCCCTGGTTGCGATTGGAAAATGGCAGCGGAATCGAAACGCCCGCAACAAGAGCGGGCTCGCCCCGGCCGTCGTTTGCCAGCCAGCGCGCTCCGCCCGATACCGTGATGTCCGGTTTCGCATTCGCTTTCTCCCGCGCCACGATGGCCATGCGAACGTCCCGCTCCGCATCCCAGCGCGCAACGAGCGGATGCCCGGCGAGCTTCGCGTGGAGCATCGCAAAACTCGGCAGCGGCGGACGCCGGCCCAAGTCACCGGATACTTCCGCGAAAGTCGCCTCCTTTGCGCCCCACTGAGTGGCGAGAGTCCGCCGCGCCGCCGCGAGGTCGCGCCGCGCCTGCTCAACACCGATTTGCGCCGTCGCCAGCGCCACATCGCCACGGGCCGTTTCCACGGTAGAAGCGACACCGGCTTGCGCGCGCCTCTGAATCAACGGGATAAACTCGCCCGCGAGCTTCGCCGTTTCCTCCGCGAGATCGACTCGCCGCTGCGCGCCGAGCACTTCGACGAATGCCTCCGTCGTCCGGCGCAACACGTCGCGGCGCTTGGCTTCGTAGTCGAATTGCACCGCGACTTGGCCAGCGCGCGCCACCTCGATGCGTGTCGCCCGTTTGCCGCCGAGTTCGAGGAGCCGCCCGAGTGAGAGCGTCGTCTGGCTTTGCTGAAAGCCGCTGAATTCGCCGCCGCCGAGGAAGTCCTCGCTCTCCAGCGAAACGACAGCATTCGGTTTTAGGCCGGCCTGCAAAAGCCGCGCATCGGCAGCCCGCTGGTCGTAGGAAAAGGCGGCAAGCTCCGGGCTGCGCGAGGTGGCGAACGCGAGAGCTTGGTTGAGCGTGAGAGAGCCTCCCTCGGCCGCCAGAGAGGCGGCGATGGAGGTGAAGAAAATGGAAAGAATGGAAAGTGATCGCATGGGTAAGTGGTAATTGGTTTGGGCGTGGGGAGGTGGAATGCGGGCGCGAAAGTGCGCCGCAAAAGCGTGAAACCGTCAGACCCGAGAGGGACTGACGTTAAACCGCGAGCGAAGGACCGCGCACCGGGAGCGCGGTCTGAACCACAAACAGCCAGCCGGAGGCACGTCCATCCGACTGCAAGTCGACCAATACGGGGCGCCCCCCATCCACACTGCGCAACAACGCCGCCAGCTCCGCGACGAGTTGGTCGTAGAGCGGCTGCCATGTCGGCGCGAGAAGCTGCTTCTCGGCGGCCTTCGTAAATTGCGTGACCGTCACCGCACCCAGTTCGTGATGATGATCTTCAGCGGGAGCAGGCTCCTCATCGTGATGCTGTCCACCATGTAGCGCCGCGGCTACATGCATCCCGCGGCCCGCTCCGCCATGCTCCAGCGCTACGTGACCGCTCATGATAACCCAGGCGAGCAGCATCAGTGCTGCGATAAGGTGGCGGGAGGGTTTCAAGGAGCACACGAATCGCATCGGTGAGTGCGAGCGGTCAAGGCATTTGTAGGCGGGCTCATCGTCATTGATTAGTGCGACGCAGGAGCTTCGTTTTCAATTGCACGCTGCGCGGCCTTGCGGCCGAACGTGTAGAAGACCGTCGGGGTGACGCCCAAACCCAGCAAAGTGGAGGTGATGAGGCCGCCGACGATGACGACGGCGACGGGGTGCAGGATTTCCTTGCCCGGCTGATCCGCGGCGAGGACGAGCGGGATGAGGCCGATGCCGGCGGCGAGCGCGGTCATGAGCACGGGGACGAGCCGCTCTTTCGTGCCGCGGATGACCATCGCCTTGGTAAAGCCTTCTCCCTCGTGCTGCATGAGGTGCAGGTAGTGCGAGAGGAGCATGATGCTGTTGCGCGCGGCGACGCCCGCGACGGCGATGAAGCCGACGAGCGTGGCGATGGAGATGTTATTGAGCTTCAAATACGTGAAGACCAGCCCGCCCACGAGCGCGAGCGGG
>JANOBH010000339.1:0-12979 GCA_031411535.1 Chthoniobacter sp.
GGCGATGACCTATGCCGGTATCCGCTACTGGTCCTATCTGCTCACGCGCATGTAAGTGGCTGCGCCCTCCGACACTGTCAGTCCGCTTGGCATTCTCCTCGTTTTTTGGATCAGCGGAGGCGCGCTCGCCTATACCTTTGCAGGCTATGGCGTGCTCATGGCACTGCTGGCACGCGGACGGACCGGGAAGAGCGCGACCCATACCGCCGAACCGGATGTGTGCGTCGTCGTAGTCGCCCACAATGAAGAGGCGCGGATCGCCGCGCGCATCGGGAACCTGCTCGCCTCGGACTATCCGCCGGGAAAGCTCCGCGTCCTCCTCGTCTCGGACGGCTCCACCGACGCCACCGCGGCCCGTGCGCAGGAATCCGACCCGGCGCGCGTCACCGTCATCTCCCAACCAGCGCGCAGCGGCAAAGCCGCCGGCCTCAATGCCGCCCTGGCCCAGGCGGACGCCGGGATCATCGTCCTCACCGACGCCCGCCAGCGGTTCGCACCCGACGCCATCGCCAGGCTCGTCGCGCACTTCGCGGACCCGGCCATCGGTGCAGTGAGCGGCTCGCTCGAAATCGACGCCGCCGGCACCGCCACGGGCGCGGGCGTGGATGCCTACTGGCGCTACGAGAAGCGCCTCCGCGCAGCCGAGTCGCGCGTGGATTCCTGCATCGGCTGCACCGGCGCCATCTACGCCATCCGCCGCCGGCTCTTCACACCCATCCCCGCCGACACGCTGCTCGATGACGTCGTCATCCCCATGCGGATCGCCGCCGGCGGCGCGCGGGTCATCCATGACCCCGCCGCCCTCGCCTTTGACCCGCAGACGCTCGATCCCGCCAGCGAGCAGCGGCGCAAGCAGCGCACCCTCGCCGGCAATTTCCAGATGCTCTTCCGCCACCCCGGCTGGCTCCTGCCCTGGCGGCACCGCCTCTGGTGGCAGCTCATCTCCCACAAATACCTCCGCCTCGCCGCACCGCTCTTCCTCCTCGCCGCCTTCACCTCCAATGTGGCGCTCGCCGTGCACCCATTCTACCAGGCCATACTGGCCGCGCAGGCACTCTTTTACACCGCCGCCGCGCTCGGCTTCCTGCCCGGCCTCCGCCGACTGCGCGCACTCGCGCTCCCCGCCGGATTTGTGTTTCTAAACCTGATGACCCTCCGCGGCCTTTACCACTACCTCACGCGCGCCGGTCTCGGCGGGTGGAAATAACCCCCGCATTTCTTTCCATCGTGGACTTACCCGACAGACCCTCTCCGCACAGCGAGGCCGCGACAATTCCCCCGCCAGTCGATCGCCGCGCCAATAATTTCGACTTCATTCGCTTTGCCCTATCGACACTTGTCCTTGTGTCGCATTCCACGCAGCTCATAGACGGCGACAGCAGTCGCGAGCCATTGGCGCGCATCACCGCCGACGGCATCACGCTGGGTGAGCTCGCGGTGAACGGCTTCTTCCTGCTTAGCGGTTTCTTGATAGTCCAGAGCTGGCTCTTTACCGACGGGCTGCTGGCTTATTTGCAAAAGCGGATCCTCCGGATCTATCCGGCCTTCGTTGTGGCGGGGATATTCAGCATCGTGGTCGTCGGTGCAGCGGGCGCCCTCCACGCCATGGCCTACTGGCAGGCCATGGACACCCATTACGCATGGTTCGCCTTCAAGCGGCTCTTCAGCCTGCGCGTCCCATCCACCCCACCCACCTTTGATGGCTTGCCGTTTCCTTCGGTCAACGGGTCGATCTGGACGGTGCGCTACGAGTTTTTCTGCTACCTCATGGTCGTGGCCCTGGGATGGGCAGGTGTCTTCAGGAAGCGGATCGTGGCATTGGTGCTGGCGATCGCATCCTACGCCACCTATGCCGCCCAGTCCGCCGGGTTCCTGACATTCAGCGATTCGGATGTGCCATTGGTCGGCGTCATCTCGAACTGGCCGCGCTTTGCCACCTTCTTTCTCGCCGGCACTTGTTTCTACCTTTTCCGCGACCGGCTGCGCTGGAATTGGAAGCTTGCCGCCGGCAGCGGGCTGCTGCTGGCCCTGGGTTGCGCCTTTCACGGCACGTCGAGCCTCGTGCTTCCGCTGTTCGGTGCCTACCTCCTCTTCTACTTCGGTTTTGCCGATGCCGGGTTCCTGCGGCGCTTTGGAAAGCGCGGGGACTTTTCCTACGGCCTGTTTTGTTACGGCTGGCCGGTCCAGACTCTCATCCTCTGGAGCTTCCATGGAAAGATGCACCCCGCCCTGCTTTTCCTGCTCTCCTTCCCAGCGGCCCTCGCCCTCGCATTCTGCAGCTGGCATGTCGTGGAAAGGCCATGCCTCCGCCTGAAGGGCAGGAATCTCTTTTCCATCCTCGCCGGAATCCTCAGGCGATCGCGGAAATCCGACGCCGCCTGATCCGGCGGCGCGGCCTACGGAAGCAGGAGGCGGAGCGCCTGCCGCCAAAGATTCCCCGAAAATGGCGCGTGGCGGAGCCCTTCTTTGCACGCCGCCAGCGCCTCCGCACGGCTGCTCTGCTTGCGAAGGAGATACGCCGCGTTGCTGTAATTCCGGGCGAGCAGACGCCGCTTCACCGCCGCATCCATCAAGGTCGATCGCGCGATCACTTTCGCCGTCTCCAACTCCTGCCGCACTCTCATGCGATTGGTGCCCGTGTCCGCGTGCGCCAGGACGTTCAGCGCGGGTTCGCCTTCGCATTTCACAAACTCCACGCCGCTCTCCCTCAGCCGCGTGAAGAAATCCAGATCCTCCGCGGCGCGGAATGCGGGATCGTAGCGGACGCCCAGCTTCCAAGCCTGCTCCGTCACCGCCACGCACAGGCCGACGCGGTTGCTGGTGCGAAACAGCTCGCCCGGCGGCGGCGTGACTCCGCGCTCCCGCACGCCATCCTCCCGCACCGCCCACCAATCCGCGTAAACGGCCACGGCCCCGGGATGCGGCCGGGCCGCGGCGAGCAGCCTTTCGACCGCATCCGGATCGAGGCAGTCATCCTGCGCGAGGCGCAGCAGCAGCGCGCCTCTGGCGGATGAAAAGCCGGTGTTCCAGGCCGCGGACACGCCCTGGTTTTTCGCATGATGCTCGCAGCGCACGGAGGCATGGGCCGCCGCGAGGCGCTCCGCCAAAGCGCGCGAGCCATCGCTGCTCCCGTCATCGACGAGGATCACCTCCACATTCCCATGCGTCTGCGAGAGGCACGAGCGCACCGCCTTTTCCAAAAACCGCTCACCGTCGTAGATCGGAATCACGACGCTGACCAACGGAGCGCTCGCCTCAGTCATGCGCTGCACCGGCCCCGCCCATGGATTCGCGCGGCGTCAGGCGGAAGATGAATTCGTGCGCCCACAGGCTCGGCCACACCCGCGCGAGCGGCCCGAGCACGCGCTCCTGCAGCCTCGCCGCGCGCCACAGGCCCCAGCGTTTGCACGGCTCCGGCGGGACGCAGCGCAGCGAGGCGTCCTCCAGCACGGCGGCGGCGGCAAAGTGCTGCGCGAGATTCTCGCGCGTGAACCACCGGAGATGGCCGCGGTCGAAAAGGCCGTGCTCGTCCAGCGGCCAGCGTCCGCGCAGCAGGGTGAGCCGCCCGAGCACGCTGCCGATATTCGGCACGCAGACGATGAATACGCCGCCCGGCGCGAGCAGCGGCGCGGCGTGCGCGAGGGTCGCAGCGGGATTGAAAAGATGCTCGAGCACATCGAGGAACGAGATCGCGTCGAACGTCCCTGGCTGGAGGGCCAGCGCCTGCAAATCCTCCGCCGATCCGCGCAGCACGCGGTGCCCGCGCGCAGTCGCCTCGCGCTGGCTGGCCTCGCTGATCTCGACGCCGGTACCCTCGTGCCCCAGCTCCGCCACATGGGTGAGGAAACGCCCCACACCGCAGCCCACGTCGAGGACGCGCATTTTTTTTCCCGCCGGCAGAAGCCCGCCGGCCAGCCGCTCCTTCAGCCCGACATGCGTCACACCCTCGCCGTATATTTTCGCGCCGTACCAGCCCGCGAGCGTGTTCGAGAGCAGCGATGCCGAGTTCGGGACGCTGGGGGGCTCTTGCGGCATCTTCGTTCCTGGATTCAGGCCGCGCGGCAGTTGAGGTCGCAGCACTCCCCGCCGGAGCCCAGCTTCGCCACCCCTTGCGGCATCACGCGCCACTTCCAGGGTTGGCAGGGCAGGCGGGTCGCATAGGTTTTCAGGGCGTGTTTGGCGATGCGGCGGATCATGTGGGGTGAGGCATATGGATGCGCGTCCGAAGGGCGTCAAACTGAAAGCCGCACACCCGCTCAGCCCCGCAGTTTTTGCGCCCGGCGCTGGCGCAGGACCAGGGCGGCGCAGAGCACGAGGACGAGGAAAAGCACGCGCAGCGGCGTGATCTCCGGCCAGAAGCCCGGCTTGGCAGCGGTGGTGAAATACTGGGCAAACAGCGGCTCGCCGGCCTCGCCGCCCGGACCGAGCGGCACGACACGCACGCCGTAGGGCGTCCCCGGCTGAAGCCCGGTCATCACCGCGACCTGCCGGTCCCCCTGCTGGCGGATCGTGGCGCCGGGAAGCTCGTCCCAGCGGACCTTCAAGCCGCCCGCCGGATCGGGAACGACGCGACGCCTTTCCACGCGAAACTTCACCGCCATCCCGGCGACGACCGGCCACTCGATCGTCGCTCCCGTCGCGGTCAATTGCGCGACCTTCACGCCTTTCGGCGTCCGGAGATCGACCAGAAGCTCCGCGGGGATCGATGCCGCCAGCGGCGCGGACGCCTGGGCAGGAGCTGGCTCGGCTGGCGAAGCGGCAGCGCCTTCGCGTGGAGCGTCGCCGGTGGCCGCAGGCATCGCGCCCACACCCGACCGCGCGGTGGGGGCCGTGCCTCCCATCAGCTCCGCGACGACGGGAATCTCCAACTTTCGCCCATCGGCAGTGACCGTCAGCCACGCGCGGAATTTCCCGGCTGCCCCCGGCAGCGTGCGAATCGCGAACGCCTTTCT
This sequence comes from Chthoniobacter sp., assembly GCA_031411535.1. Lineage (GTDB taxonomy): Bacteria > Verrucomicrobiota > Verrucomicrobiia > Chthoniobacterales > Chthoniobacteraceae > Chthoniobacter. The sequence continues at coordinate 4,953 of JANOBH010000339.1, forward strand.
GTCGCCCGGCAGCAGCGTCGCCGAAGTCTGCTCGGTGGCGAATGGCGCGGCGATCTCCCACGTCACCGCGGTCTCCGCGCCGCCGATGTTTTCGATCTCAAAGCTCGCGCCGGCCGGTTTCGCCGCATCCACGCGGCCAAACGTCACCGGCCCGCCCACCGCGCGCACGATCGGCCCCACGCGCGCCGCCTGCACCGGCACACGCACGGTCAGGCCGTCCGACTCCACGCGCACCTCGCCGGCCAGCACCGCCACATCCGCCGCCGCGGTCTGCACCGGCACGCTCACCCGGCCGTGCGCGGGCACTTCCAGGTCTGCCGGCACGCGCAGCCGCCCGCCGCCGTCCAGCGTCACGCGCCGCGCCTCGGCGGTCTGATTCGTGAGTTCGAAAACGCCCGTCCGCACCGGATCGCCCGCGGCATTTTGCAGGACGACTTTCGCCGGCGTCGCCGCGATCGCCGCCAGCGCCTCGCCGCGCACCCGCACGGTCTTTTCCAGGTCCGAGCTGAAACGCACCGCACTCTCAAACTGGCCGCCGTCCTCCGGTGCAAAGACGACTTTGAAAACCGCGCGCTCCCCGGCGGCGAGCCGGTATCTGGGCGGGCCCGCGATTTTCCACGGAGCCTCCACGTCGGCCTTTCCCTCGGCGATGCCTCCGCCGCGGTTGCTGATCTCGATCGACTTCGTGGCCGTCGCACCCACGAGGAGCGGGGCGAAATCGAGCGCGCCGGGGAGAGCCAGTTCCGGCGGCGCGTCGGTGATCGTGATGTCCACATCCACCGCCGCCGAGACGCCCGCGCCGGTCTGCACCGCGTAGGAAAAGCGGTCGCGCGTGATCCCGAGATCCGCAGGCGCCGTGTAGGTCACCGCGCTGACCTCGCGGCCGAGCACGCGCACCTCGCCCACCTTGCCGTGCCGCGGTTCGGCGCGGATCAGGTATTTCAGCGGCTCGTTTTTCCGCCCGTAGATGCGGAGCTGGATCTCCGCGGGCTCCCCGCGCTTTACTTTCACAGTCAGCGGCAGGGCCGGCGGCGGCACCTCCGCCGACGGAGCCACCGGGCGCTGCGCGACCGCGGCAGGCATGGAAAGGGCGAGCGCCCACACGGCGCCGAGCGCGACGAGCCGGACGAAACGGGCAGCAGGATTTTGCACAGGTTCCGATGATTGCGCGCCGCGCCGCGCCCCGTCCAATCTTTCCGCGCGGGCGGCACGCCTCCTGATTATGTGTTTGCCGCCACAGCGGCCCGCCCATTAGAAACTCCCACCTTTCCGCAGCATGAGAAACGCCCGCCTCCTTTCCACTTTCGCCGCCGCTGTGCTCCTCCTGCCCGGCATCTTCGGGCAGACCGCATCGGCGCAGATCTGGGGCGCGCGCAATCCCAATGCCCCGATGCGCAAGGCCTCGGAGATGATCCGCCGCCAGCCCGCGCCGAAGGTGGACAAGGATCTCGAAGAGGTCGTCACCCCCGCCAATTCCCATGTGCGCGTCTCGCTCAGCAAGCAGCGCATCTATCTCATGACCGGCGATCAGGTGTACATCGACAGCCCCATTTCCACCGGCAAGCGCGCGGGCATGACGCCGCAGGGCCGGTTTTCCGTCACGGAAAAGGACCTCAATCACCGATCGAGCATCTACGGTAATTTCGTCGATCGCAGCGGCCGGGTCGTGCGAGCCGGAGTCAGCACGCGGGTGGATTCCGCGCCGAGCGGCACCCGCTACGAGGGCGCGCCGATGAAATATTTCTGCCGCCTCACCAGCAGCGGCGTCGGCTTCCACATTGGCATACTTCCCGGCTACCCCGCCTCGCACGGCTGCATCCGCCTCCCGGCGGAAATCGCGCCGCTCATCTACGCGAAGGTCAAGCTCGGCACCCGCGTCGTCATCGAGGCGTAGTCCCGCGCTCCACGAGGCGGCGGCGGAGCAGGTTCAGCGCGGTTTGGGCCACGAGGTTTTTGAAAGTCTCGCGCTCATTCTGAAAACGGTGACGCTCGACCACTGGCGGCTCGCCCGGAGTCGCCAGCGCGATGAAGACCGTCCCCACCGGCTTCGCCTCGCTGCCACCGCCCGGTCCGGCGATGCCCGTGGTCGCCAGCGCGTAGTCCGCCCCGGCAGCCGCGCATGCGCCCGAGGCCATCGCACCGGCGACCTCCCGGCTAACCGCGCCATGCTCGCGGATCAGCGCGGCATCCACGCCGAGCGCGCGCGTCTTCGCGTCATTCGCGTAGGTCACAAAGCCCTGCGTGAAAACCGCGGACGCTCCCGGGACATTCGTCACCCGATGCGCGACAAAGCCGCCCGTGCAGGACTCAGCGATCGCCAGCGTCTCGCCACGCGCGGTGAGCAGATCGACGATCACTTTTTCCAACGCCCGGCTGTCCTCCGACACGATGTGCGCGCCCAGTTTTCCGATCACGATCCCCCTCGCCTGCTCCAGCACCGCCGGCGCGCCGATCAGCCGCACATCCACCTCTCCGGGCCGCGCGCAGTAGCCGACCTCCAGGCCGAGCGCCAGGAGCGGCTCGCCCACCAGATCCTCCACACCGGACTCTCCCATGCCGGCGACCCGATACATACTCATCGCCACCACCGGGCGCGGCGGCAGCGCCTTTTCCAGTATCGGCAGCACCTGGTCGGTGAACATCGGCTGCAGCTCGCGCGGTGGTCCCGGCAGCAGAAAGATATGCGGTGAGCGCCCCATCCCGCCTTTGTCCAGCGGCGGAAAATACAGGCCCGGCGCGGTCCCGTTCGGATTCATCAGCACCACCGCCTCGCGCGGACGCTGCGCCTGGAGCCGGTTGCGCGCGCCCATCGTCAGGCCGCGCCGTGCAAACCTCACCTCGATGGCGCGCATGATCTCCTCATCGTGCACAAGCTCGAGGCCGAGCAGCTCGGCCACCACATCCCGCGTCACGTCGTCCGTCGTCGGGCCGAGTCCGCCGGTGACGAGCACGATCTCCGCGCGCCCGCTCGTCTCCAGCAGCGCATCGCGAATCGCCAGCCCATCCGGCACGGTGACCTGCCGCTCGATCCGCAGCCCGAGCGGGAAAAGCTCCTCGGCGAAAAATTTCAGGTGCGTATTGATGACGTGGCCGAGCAGCAGCTCGGTACCGGTATTGATGACTTCGACGCGCATGGGAAAGTAGCTTGGGCTTTAGCCCAAACGAGCGGGACTTTGGACTAAAGTCCAAGCTACTTTTCTCACCCGCGCTCCGCCTGCACGTCCTGCAAATCCCCCGGTTCGCACGAGATCGCCAGCGCGATCGGGCGGCAGCAGACCGCGCAGTCCTCGATGGTCGTGTAGTCGCCCTGCGAAGTATCCACCGTCGTCGGGAAATACTCCCCGCACCACGGGCACGGGATGTCGGTTTCAATGAGGAAAGTCATGCGCGATAAATCCGAAATCCGAATATCGAAATCCGAAACAAATCGGAAGGAATGGAAAACCGGGAAAACAAAAATCTCCGCGCAGCGGCCATCCTGTTTCGGATTTCGTGCTTCGGATTTCGGATTTCCTAAAGCGCCAGCTTTAGGCGCGGTGCGTCGCTCCACAGATCCTCAAGGCTGTAGAAGCCGCGCTTTTCGGTGTGAAAAACGTGGACGATCACGTCGGAATAGTCCGCCACGATCCACTGGCTCGTGGGATAGCCGTCCACCGCCATCGGCAGCACATCGTGCTCCAGCTTGAGGCGGTCATGCACCTCGCTGGCGATCGCTTTCAAATGCGGCTCGGACGTGCCGGAGCAAACGACGAAAAAATCCGTGAAGCCGGAGATGCCGCGCAGGTCGAGGGCGATGATGTTTTCGGCTTTCTTGTCTGCGGCGTATTGCGCGCAGAGGCGGGCGAGTTGTTCAGATTCGATGGGGCGGCTCCTGGTAAAGGTGGTTGTCGGCGATGATCGAGCTCACGGGCTCGGGGACGAGATAACGGATCGAGGCCGCGCGCGCAACCCGCGCGCGTATCTCCGTGGCTGAGATGTCCACACGGCGGGAGATCGTGGGGAACCCGTGCGAGTCGTCCGCCGCCTCGGCGCCGCGCCCGAAGACAACGAACTGCGCGATGCGGCGCAGGTCTTCGATGCGCCGCCAGGTGTGGAGTTCGCGCAGATTGTCCGCGCCGATCAGGTAGTGGAGCCGCGCGCCGGGAAACTCCGCGGCGATCCGCTCGACCGTCTCGATGCTGAAGCTCGGCCCCGGCCGGAGCAGCTCCGAGTCATCGAGGACAAAGCGCGGCTCATCGGCCAGCGCCGCCGCGAGCATCGCCCGGCGCAGGGCTCCGTCGGCGGGCGTGCGCGCGAGCTTGTGCGGCGAATGCGCGGCCGGGATGAAGATCACGCGGTCCAGAGAGAGCTGCTCCAGCGCATCGCGCGCGAGGATGAGGTGCCCGTGGTGAATGGGATCGAAACTGCCGCCGTAAAGCGCGAGTCGGAGATCGGATTGCGGCATGGACTTGTTCGTGGTGATTCGTGAATGCTGAATGCTGCGACGCGGCGCAAGCACGCACTTTCCACCACTATGCCTCACTCCTCCCTCGGACAGCTCCTCCTCACAGGCGTCCCCGGCACGGTTCTCGATGCCGAAACCGCCGCGACATTCCGCCGCCTCCAGCCGGGCGGCTTCATTTTGTTTGGGCGAAACATCGAGTCGGCCTCGCAACTGCGGAAGCTGATCGATGACCTGCGCGGGCTGAGCGCGGTCGAGCCGATCATCACGATCGACCAGGAAGGCGGGCGGGTTTCACGCCTGAAACTCGTCGGGCAGGAGCCGCCGAATGCGAACCAGCTCCGCGACAAGGGCGACCTCGCGCTCATCGCGCGGCATGGCGCGATCACCGGGCGGCTGCTTCGCATCTTTGGCTTCAATCTCGACCTCTGCCCGGTGCTCGACATTTCCTTTGACGACGAGGCGGACAACTCGCTGCGCGGACGCTGCTACGGCAATGACGTGGCGCAGGTCGTGCGCAATGCGGGCGCCTTCAATGACGCGTTGCGAGGCGAGGGCGTGCTGAGCTGCGGGAAACATTTCCCCGGCTACTCGCGCGCGCCGCTCGACGCGCACCACGAGCTGCCGGTCATCCCGCTGAGCCGCGCGGAGCTGGACGCGCATGAACTGGCGGTCTTCCGTCACTTTGCGGACAAGGTGGACTCGATGATGATCGGCCACGGCTTTTACCCGAGCCTCGAAAGCACGCAGACGCCCTCCTCGCTCTCGCGCGCGGTGATCACCGACCTGCTGCGCGGCGAGCAGGGTTTTGCCGGGCTGGTGATGACCGACGATCTGGACATGGGCGCGATCCTGAACCACTACGGGCTCGAAGAGACGATCCGGCTCGCGATCACGGCGGGCAATGATCTGGCGATGATCTGCCATCGCGTGAACATGGTGGAGGAGGCGCACGGCCATCTGCAAAACGTCGCGCGAGCCGAGCTCGACCGCGCGCTGGAAAACGTCGCGCGCTTCAAGGCGAAGATGGTGAAGCCCGACCCGTGGAGTGAGGAGGAATTCCGCCGGCGCGATGCGGAGGTGTGGGATCTGCGCGTGGCGGTGCTCGGCGCGGAGGGTGCCGCCCAGCGCAGCCCGGAGGATGGGAAGCGCTCGCCGGTGGAGACCTACTGACGGCAGGCCACGGCACCGGCGCCGCGTCAATCCGGCAGGCTCGCGCCGGTCGGATCCGGGACATCGCGACCGCTCTCCTGAAGTGCGTGCATGATCCCGGTGCGGAATTTTTTCCCGACGGCCTCCCAGGTAAAGTGCTCGGTCGCGAACCGATGGGCGGTTTCGCCGAAGCGGCGGCATTTCTCCGGATCGGAGAGCAGCTCGGTGAGGGCGTCGGCCAGCGCGGGGATGTCGCCGGGCGGCACCACGCGTCCGGTTTCGCCATCAGCAACGAGATACTCGAGCGCGCCGACGCGGGTGACGACTGCGGGGACTTTCATCGCGAATGCCTCGATCACAGCGATCCCGAACGGCTCGAAGCGGCTGGGCAGGCAGAGCACGGACGCCTGCGAGATGAGCTGCTTCACGCGGGGGAGCGGGACGCGGCCGAGCACCTCGATCTGCGGATGGCTGATCTTCGGCGCGGCCCCGACGATGCGCAGCCGTGCGTCGGGCAGCCTCGCAAGCACGCGCCCGAACGCCTGCAGCAGCTCGGGGCCGCCTTTTCTCTCCCAGTCGATGCCGACGAAGAGCACGGTGCGGTTTGCGTAACCGCCGTTTTCCAGCGCCACGGGCGTGGTGTCGATATGGCAGCCGGCATAGACGCAGCGGACGCGACCGGGCTCGCAGCCGTACTCCCCTATCAGCGAGGCGCGGGTGTTTTCACCCATGACGAAAATGCGGGTGGCGCGCTGATAGACCTCGCGCTCGAGGGCGATCCACTGCGGGGTGGCGAGAAAGGCGCGGCTGAAGGTCGGCGAGCGGAGGTTCGCGAGATGGGTGTGGTCGGTGTAGATGAAGTGCGGGACGCCCGGCAGGTGCGCGTCGAAGATCGACTGCGTGGAGACGGTGAAGGCGAACTCCCCGCGGCGGCCGGCGAGTCGGGCGAGCAGGAGGCGGCGGATCTGGCGGAAGATGTACGGCGTGTAGTAAAAGCACGGCGAAACCGGCCGTCGGTGCCGCAGGATGGCCCAGCCGTAGAGCGCGAAGACCCACAGCCAGTTGATGAGCATGACGTGGGGATTGCGCTTCAGCAGGTCGAGGCCGACGTCGATTTCCTCCAGCTCGAACTCTGGGAAATTCCGTTCGAGTTCGCACCGTGTGCGGCCATTCGAACCGGAGAAGCTGCCGCGTTTAATGAAGGCGATTTTCACGGGCGAATCGCATAGCGCATCCACCCGCCCAAGTCCCGATTTGTCTCGTCCCGCCAGGGTCAGGCGGCCCCGAGCTCGATCTTGGAAATCGGCACGTGATTCTGCTCATTGAGCCGCACCCATTCGCGGAGCGTCTCGGCCTCGACCGCGGAGCGGGCCGCCGGGGCGGCACCGCCGATCAGGACGATGCGGACGGTATCGAGCAGGATGAAGACATCGAGGAAGAGGCTCATGTGCTTCATGTAGTAGAGGTCATACTCGAGCTTCCGGCGGCCGTCAGCCACCGAGGCGCCGTACGGATAGCTGACCTGCGCCCATCCGGTGATGCCCGGCTGCACCATGAGCCGCTCGTGATAGTACGGGATCTCGGTCGCGAGCATCTGGATCAGCTCGGGCCGCTCGGGCCGGGGACCGACAAAGGACATGTGCCCGCAAAGCACCTGCCAGAGCTGCGGGATTTCATCGATCCGGTAGCGGCGGAGGAGCCGCCCGACAAACGTGACGCGAGGATCGTTCTGGCCGCACCACTGGACGCCGTCCTTTTCCGCGTCCACGCGCATGGTGCGCAGCTTGATCATCTGGAAATCCCGGCCGAAACGTCCGGCGCGCGTCTGCCGGTAAAATATCGGGCCGCGCGAGGTGAGGCGGATGGCGGCGGCGGCCAGGGCGACGACGGGAGCGCCGAGCACGAGGCCTAGAGTCGAGCAGATGATGTCGAAAAGCCGCTTCACCTTTTTGATGTAGAGCAGGTGCGGCTCGCCGCTGGCGGTGAGCAACCATTCGGAATTGATCAGCTCCAGCGGCACGTACTGCTCGATCTCCTCGCAAAGGCTGACCAGCGGCATGACGGAGATGCCCGAGTAGCGCAGCTTGCAAAAATGCCCCGTCAGCGTGGCGTCGCTGAGGCTCTTGTTGGTGCAGAGCACGCGGCTGATATTCTCGCGCTTCACGATCTCCGCGAGCTGCTCCACCTTTCCGAGCACCCGTGCATCGCCCATCGGCCGGTAATGGCCAAAGGCGACAACGCCGACGAGTTCAAGGTTGCGACCGCTGAAATTCGTGAAAAGCCGCGTCTCCACCTCGTCGAATGCGCTCGTCACGATATACGCCACGCGCTCGCTGGCGTTGCGCAGCGCGTGCAGCAGAAAAACATGATGGATCAGGACGACGAGATACGCGGCACTCGCGCCGAGCAGCATGACGCCGCGTCCGAGCGGCCT
>JANOBH010000340.1:0-2839 GCA_031411535.1 Chthoniobacter sp.
TCGAAGCGCGGCTGCTCGCGCAGCGGCCGGAGATCGCCGCGGCGGAACAGCGGCTCAAGGCGGAGGAGGCGCGGCTCCAGCTTGCGCGCCGCGAGTGGATTCCCGACCCGCAGGTGCGCCTGGAGGCGCGCCATTTTCGCGGGAGCCGCGACACTTTCACGGAATATGACACCGGCATCTTTTTCAGCGTGCCGTGGGTGAATCCGAAAAAGTATTCCGCGGGTGTGCGGGAAGCGCAGGAGATGGTGGAAGCGATGCGGAACGAGATCGAGGGCGAGCGCACGGCGGCGCTGGGGATGTTGCGCGATCAGCTCCGCAAGATCGCCACTGCTCGCCGCCAGTATGAGCTTTCGCGCGACAAGCTCCTGCCGCTCGCGCGCAGGACGACCGAGACGCTGCGCATCAATTACGGGGCGGACACCGCGACTTTCATCGAGGTGCTGACCGTGCAGCGGATGCTCCGCGATGCGGAGGGCGCGGCTTCGACGCAGCTGACCGATTATCTCGCCGCGCTCGCGGAGCTGGAGGCGATCGTCGGCACCGATCCGACGGAGGTCGCATCGCCGAAGACTGTCATCACGCCCTCGAAACGGACAAAGCCATGAGCACCGCGCCACCACGCCGCCGACCGATACTGTGCACCATCATCGTCGTCGCCGTGATCGCGGTGCTGGCCGTGATTGGCGTCCAGTTCTCCTCCAGCTCATCGCCGGATACGGCGGCACCAGCGGCGGGAGCCAATGTCTGGACCTGCCCGATGCACCCGCAGGTGCGTCTTCCGAAACCGGGCAAGTGCCCGATCTGCTCGATGCCGCTCGTGCCCGCGGCGGCGACCACCAACGACGGGACGGGCGGAAAGACCGCGCGCAAGATCGCGTCCTACCGGTCCACCATGATGCCCGGCGAAGTCAGCCAGAAACCGCGCAAGGACAGCATGGGCATGGACATGGTGCCGGTCTTCGAGTCGGAAGGTTCGATGCTGGAACTTTCCGAGCACGCCCGCGCGATGGCCAGCGTGGAGACTGCGCCCGTCGAGCGTCGCAAGCTGAGCCGCGAAATCCGCGCTGTCGGCAAGGTGCAATACAACGAGTCGGCGCTCTCGACGATCACCGCGCGCGTGGATGGCTATATCGAGAAGCTGTTCATCGACTACACCGGCGTCGAGGTGAAGGCCGGCGATCATCTCGTCGAAATCTACAGCCCCGAGCTGGTCGTCGCGCAGCAGGAGCTGCTCATGAATTCTCCGCAGAGCAACATCATCGAGGCGGTGAAAATGAAGCTCCGCCGCTGGGAACTCAACGACGCCCAGATCGACGAGGTCATTCGCACCCGAAAGCCGCAGGATCGCGTCACACTTTCCTCACCGATCAACGGCACGGTAACGGAGAAGATGGTCGTGCAGAAGAGCGCGGTGAAAGCCGGTGATGTGCTCTACAAGCTCGCGAACCTCGACTCGGTCTGGGTCTATCTCGACATCTACGAATACGAACTGGCTTCCGTCCGCTACGGGCAGACGGCGGAGATCACGACCGAGGCTTATCCCGGCGAGACGTTCACCGGGCGGGTCTGGTTCATCAACCCGATGCTCACCGACGAATCGCGCACGGTGAAGGTGCTGGTGAACATCGCCAACAAGGACAAGCGGCTGAAGCCGGGGATGTTTGTCAGCGCCACCATCCGCGCCGGGTTGCTCGCGAACGGTGAACTCGCGCCGACCGGCGTCGAGGGTAAGTGGACGTGCCTCATGCATCCGCAGGTGCTGGAGGCGGACGGCGGACCATGCCCGGTTTGCAAAATGACACTCACACAAATCCCGTCCGCCGCGGCGACACCGAAGCCCGAGGACGAACTTGTGCTCGGCGTGCCAGTGTCCGCCGTTCTCGACAGCGGCATCCGCAAGATCGCCTACGTCGAGCGTGCGCCGGGCGAATACGTCCCAGCCGCTCTCAAGCTCGGCTCGCGCGCCGGTGATTTCTACCCGGTGCTCGATGGCTTGAAGGAAGGTGATCGCGTCGCGGTGCGCGGAAACTTCCTGCTCGATTCACAGTTTCAAATCAGCGGCCTGCCGAGCCTTTTCTACGAACACGGACAGGCACCCTCCGCCGGACACAAGCACGGTGCTGCTGGTGAGAAACAGGCACCTTCACCGAAACCGACCGGGCACGAAGGCCACGCCACGCCGAAGCCGGCCGAACCCAAGCCCTAGCCATGATCGACGGGCTGATCCGCTGGTGCCTGAAGAACACCTTCCTCGTCATCATCGCCGTCGTCGGCATCGCGTTTGGCGGCTACTACGCGCTGAAGAACACGCCGGTCGATGCGATCCCGGACATCGGTGAGAAGCAGGTCATCGTCTTTGCCGACTGGCCCGGCCGCTCGCCGCAGGACGTGGACAACCAGGTCACGTATCCGCTGACCACGGCGCTCACCGGCACGCCCGGAGTGAAGACCATCCGCAGCATGTCTGGCTTCGGCTTCGCGATGGTCTTCGTCATTTTCAAGGACGAGGTGGATTACTACTGGGCGCGGTCGCGCGTGCTGGAACGCATCAACGTCGCGCAGCAGTGCCTGCCCGCCGGCGTCACCCCAGTCCTCGGTCCCGATGCCACCGCGCTCGGCCAAGTCTTTTGGTATACGGTCGAGGGCGAAGGCTTCGACCTCGCGGAGCTGCGCAGCATTCAGGATTGGTATCTGCGTTATCAGATCAACGCCGTCGAAGGCGTGAGCGAAGTCGCGAGCATCGGCGGCTTCGTGAAGCAGTATCAGATCGACGTTCACCCAGATAAATTGCGCGCGCACCGGGTCTCGCTGTTCGATGTCTATGAGGCCGTGCGGAAGT
>JANOBH010000341.1:0-11697 GCA_031411535.1 Chthoniobacter sp.
CGGGTTGCCTAATTCCGCGAATCCCCCCATCTTTCGCGCGCCTTGGAAACCACCGCCCCGCTCCTCTTCGACTCCGCCTTTCTGGCCAAGCTCGAACAGCTTTATCTCCTCTCCAAAAAACTCTTCCGCGGAACCCACCGCGCCGAGCGCCGCTCCCGCCAGGTCGGCTCCAGCCTCGAGTTCGCGGACTACCGCAACTACACCGCCGGCGACGACCTCCGCTCCATCGACTGGAACATCTACGGCCGCCTCGACCGCCTGTTCATCAAGCTCTTCGAGCAGGAGCAGGATCTCGACATCTCCTTCCTCCTGGATGCCAGCGCCTCCATGCGCTGGCTCCCGCCGGCAGCCCCGCGCCTTTCCAAATTCGACCAGGCCCGCCGCATCACCGCCTCTCTCGCCTACATCGCGCTGGCGAATCTTGACCGCGTGAATGTCCACTACTTCGCCTCGCGCCTGGAGGAGGACATGGGCCTCTCGCGCGGAAAGAGCCAGTTTCACAAAGTCCTCGATTTCCTCCGCGACGCCCCGGCGCTGGAAGGCGAGACGCGCCTGCTCCCGACCGTCCGCGCCTTTGCCCAGCGCATGAAACGCCGCGGCCTCGTCTTCATCCTCAGCGACCTCTTCGATCCCGCCGGCGTCGAGGAGGCGTTCGCGCTCCTGCGCTACCAGCGCTTCGAGGTGCATGTCATCCACCTCCTCGATCCCGCAGAGCTGCGCCCCACCGCGACCGGCGACCTCCGCCTCGTCGAAAGCGAAACCGGCGACGCCTACGAAGTCACCGCCAACGAATCGCTCCTCCGCCGCTATCACGACGAAATAGACGCCTTTCTCACCACCACCGCCGCCCACTGCGCCGAACGCGGCATCGCCTACGCCCAGGCCACCACCGCCGTCCCATTCGAAGACCTCGTCCTCCGCGTCCTGCGCGATGGGAGGATGATCCAGTGAGGCGATTTCAGATCTCAGATTTCGGATTTCAAATGTCCAAGCGCTCCTCTGCGCCCTCAGCGTCTCCGCCCCTCTGCGTTAACAACAAAAACTTCACCGCCTCGATGCCAGCGCCCGCCACCGGATTTCAATCTGAAATCTGAAATCTGCGATCTGAAATCCCGATGACCTTCCTCAACGCCTGGGCACTCGGCTTCGCCGGCATCGCGCCGGTCATCGTCCTGCTCTACCTGCTGAAGCTCAAGCGGCAGCCGATGAGCGTCTCCACGCTCATGTTCTGGCAGCGCGTCCTCCAGGAGAGCCAGCGCCGCCGCGCGTTTTTCCAGCGCCTCCGCCAGCTCTTCTCGCTGCTACTGCACCTCATCATCTTCGCCCTCATCCTCGGCGCGCTGCTCCGTCCCACGCTCGATGCCTTCGTCCGCGACGGCGCCTCCACCGTCGTCATCCTCGACACCCGCGCGCGCATGCAGGCCACCGAGCCCGACGGCCAGAGCCGCTTTGCCAAAGCCCGCGCGCAGGCCCTGGGCATCACCCGCCAGGCCGGTGCCCAGCGCCAGTATGCCATCATCAGCGCGAACGCCGCGCCCACCGTCATCGCTCCCTTCACCGACGACGAAACCACGCTCCGCCAGACCCTCGAAGCGCTCACCCCCACCGAGGCCACCGGCGATCTCACCACTGCCATCCGCCTCGCCGACCAGCTCCTCTCCTCCCGCAAAGGCGAGCGCCGAATCGTCGTCCTGACGGCCGCCTCACCGGCAAGTTTTCAATCACCCGCTTTCAAATCCCAGTTTCCGATCTCCCATCCCCCAGTCGCCACGCCGCGAGACAATACCGCCATCACCCGCCTCGCCACCCGGCCGCTGCTGAACAGCCCGCAGACCAGCGAGGTGCTCCTCGAAATCGCCAACTTCGGCCGCAGCGCCGCGCGCGGAAACGTCGAGCTGTCCTTCGACGGACGCCTCCTGGAGGTGAAGCCCTTCGCCCTCGAACCCGGCGCGAGGAAAGCCGAAGTCTTTCCCACAGTCCCCCGCCCCTCCCGCAACACCCGCGGCTGGCTCACCGCCCGCCTCGACGCCGCGGACGCGCTCGCCTCCGACAACACCGCCTACGCCGTCCTGCCCGCCGATCCGCCACGCCGCGTCCTGCTCGTCACAAAGGGAAACTGGTTCCTCGAAAAACTCCTCGCCGCCGATCAGGGCCTCTCCTTCGAGCTGGTCGAGCCCGGCGCATTCACGCCGGAGCTGGCGGCAAAGTTCGACGCCATCGTGCTCGACAGCTTCCTCCCCGGCGGGTTCGACCTCGCCACCGCACGCGGAAATTTCCTCTTCATCAAACAGTCGCCTTTCGCCGACGGCGGCCCGCAGCTCGATCAGCCGATCATCTCCGAAACCGACGCCCGCCATCCGGCGCTGCGGCTCGTCAATTTGCAAAACGTCACCTTCCTCCGCGCCACCTCCCTCGCCGTACCGAAGCTCGACGGCTGGACATGGCAGACGCCGATCCGCGCCTTCGAGCGTCCGCTCATGATCACCGGCGAGCGCCGCGCCACGCCGCCGCAGCGCGTCGCCGCGCTCGCGCTGGATGTCACCGACTCCGACCTCCCGCTGCGTGTCGCCTTTCCCCTGCTCATCTCGAATACGCTGCACTGGCTCGCCGGTGAAAACGTCCTCGCCATCCGCAGCCTCACCGCCGGTGAAACGCTCGCGCTCGCCGGCGGCGAAACCATCGGAACCGAGCCGCAGACGCTGCCCGCGTCAGCCTCCGCACCCGCTCCCGCAAAAGTCGCCCGCGACTTTTTCCAGCCGCCCGCCAACGGCTTCTACCCGCTCACCACCGCCGAAGGCCCGCGCTGGCTCGCCGTGAACACCTTCAGCGAAGCCGAGTCCGACCTCCGCACCGCGCCCTCCGCGTCCGCCACACCGGCAGTGAATCTCCCCACCCTGTCGCTCGCCGCCCTCACCGCCTGGCCCATCTGGCGCTACCTCGCCCTCGCCGCCCTCACGCTCTTCACCCTCGAGTGGTGGCTCTTCCACCGGAGGCGCACGGAATGAGCGCCATGCTTGAGCTCACGCACCCCTGGTTCCTCGCGCTCGCGCTGGTCGTCGTCTTCCTCGTGTGGACGCTGCGCCGCTCGCTCGCGGATATGACGCACGCGCAACGCCGCGTCTGCCTGCTCCTGCGCACCGTCATCCTCCTGCTCCTCGTCCTCGCGCTCGCCGGCCTCCGCTGGCTGCTCCCGTCGCGCGAACTCGCCGTTGTTTTCGCCGTCGATGACTCCGCCAGCATCTCAGCCCCGGCGCGAATGGAGGCGCGTGATTTCGTCGCCGCCAGCCTCGCCTCGCAGCACGCGGGCGATGTCACCGGCGTCATCGGCTTTGCCGAAACCGCCACGCTCTGGCAGCCGCCGCTCGCCGGCGCGAAGCTCGCGAAGGACTGGCCCGCGCCGGTGAACCGCAAGTCCACCGACATCGGTCAGGCGCTCGATTTCGCGAGCGCGATTTTTCCCGCCGGGAAAACCAAACGCCTCGTGCTGCTGACGGATGGAAACGACACCGCCGGGCACGCCGCACAGGTCGCCACGCGGCTCGCGAAGCAAGGCGTGGAGCTATTCACCGTCCCGCTGCACAACACCGCCGCGCCCGAGGTGCTCGTCGAGAGGGTCGATGTCCCGCGCCGTCTGAAGCAGGGCGAACCGTTCGATCTCACCGCGCACATTCACAGCAATGTCGCGACCACGGCGAAGGTGAAGCTCTACCAAAACCAATTCCTCCTGGAGCAGCGCGACATCGAGCTAAAGACCGGCGACAACGAGTTCCGCGCGCCGAATCTCCAGGCCGACGGCAACTTCATTTCCTACGAAGTCGAAGTCGTCCCCGCGCTCGACAGCGTCGCCGAAAACAACCGCGCATCCGCCACCGCCAGTCTCCGCGGGCAGCCCCGCGTACTGCTCGTGGATGGCGATGAAACCAAGGCCCGCCCGCTCGCGGACGCGCTGCGCCGGGAGAAGATCGTCGTCGAGTCGCGCGGCGTCAGCGGCCTGCCGAAGACGCTCGAAGACCTCCAGCAGTTCGACCTTTTCCTCCTCAGCGATGTCTCCGCGCTGAATCTCGCCCGTGAGCAGATGGACCTCTACCGCCGCTGGGTGCAGGACTTCGGCGGCGGCTTCGCGATGCTCGGCGGCGAGAACAGCTTCGGCGTCGGCGGCTACTACCGGACGCCTGTCGAGCAGATGCTGCCCGTCCGCATGGAGCACGAGGACCGCCAGGACGTGCCGAGCGTGGCCGTGCTCGTCATCCTCGACCGCTCGGGCTCGATGACCGCGATGGTCGCCGGGCAGACGAAAATCTCGCTCGCGGACCAGGGCGCCGTCTTTGCCATGAATGCGCTCCAGCCAAAGGACTACTTCGGCGTGACGGCGGTGGACGTGCGCCCGCATGTCGTCATGCCGCTCCGTCAGTTGGGCGGGAAAGGCGCGGCGGAGCAGGAAATCCTGAGCATCACGGCAGGCGGTGGCGGCATCTATATCTACACTTCCCTCGCCGAGGCATTCTCCCAGCTCCGCGAAATCCCGGCGCGCGTGAAGCATCTCATCCTTTTCTCCGACGCCGCGGACGCCGAGGAAAAGACCGCCGGCGAGATGGGCGACGGCGCGCGCGGCTCCGGCCATTCCTTTGACCTCGCGGCGGCGATGCTCGCAGCAAAAATCACCACCACCGTCGTCGCGCTCGGCACCGAGCAGGACAAGGACACCGCCTTTCTCCGCCAGCTCGCCGAGCGCGGAAACGGCCGCTTTTACCTCACCGACGACGCCACCACGCTGCCGCAGATTTTCAGCACCGAGACGATGAAGGTCGCGCAATCGAGCCTCATCGAGGAGCCCTTCCTCGCCACGCCCGCCGGCAGGAGCGCCATCCTGGCCGGCCTCGACTGGGCGCAGGCGCCGCTGCTGCTCGGCTACAATGCGACCAAGCCGAAACCGACCGCCGAGCTGCTGCTCGCCACCGAGCGCGGCGAGCCGCTGCTCGCGACCTGGCGCTACGGCCTCGGACAGACGGCCGCCTTTACGAGCGACGCAAAAGCGCGCTGGGCCGCGGAATGGCTCGGCTGGCCCGGCTACGGGAAATTCTGGACGCAGTTCGTTCGCGCGCTCATGCGGAAAAGCGACCAGGCAAGCTTTCAGGTCACCACTCGCGAAATCGCCGACCGGCTCGAAGTGACGATCGACGCGATCAAACCCGACGGAGCATTCCGCAACCAGGTGCCGGTGAGCGTGAACATGGTCGGCCCCGACGGCGTGACACAGACCGTCGCCGCCACCCAGGACGGTCCCGGCAGCTATCGCGCGGCCTTTGATCTACCGCAGGATGGCACGTCCATTTTCTCCGTCAGTTCGCCCGATCTGCCCGACAGCAGCTACGTCTTCGGCCAGACGCGGAGCTATCCCCGCGAATTTCTCAGCACCGAGACAAACGAGACGGCGCTGCGTTCGTTCGCCGCGCTTGGCGGCGGAAAATTCGCGCCCACACCGGCCGATATTTTCGCCCGCCCCGCGAAGCCCTCGATGCAGCGGCGCGAACTTGCGGACGATTTCCTCATCGCCGCGCTCCTCCTCCTCCCGCTCGACATCTGGCTGCGCCGGCGGACCTGGCGAAGCTAGTTGCAGGTGATTCCCGCCGGACACGGGACGTCACGCGTCGCGACACTTTCCCGCGACCCCTGAGTGTGGATACCCAGTGGCACATGCGATGCTCGAAAACAGGGCGATGAAACCACCGGCCCTCTCGAATCCGATGCCGCCACCACCGCTCGCGCACCCGGCGGGTCTGCGAATATCGAACGGCAATGTCCCGTCCAAGGTCTTGTAGATCGGATCAACGCGTATGCTTTACCTGAGCCAAACTCCCGAGCCCCACAGCAGCGAAACCCAGCGCTCTCTCCGCGCCGCCGACGGGTATCTTTACCTCGGACTGGCCGACGAGGCGCTGGCTGAGCTGGACGCGATTCCCGAGGCCGAGCTGAACACTTCCGCAGCGCTCCTCGCGCGCACCCGGGTGCTGCTGCACATGAAAAAATGGGCCTCAGCCGAAACGCTCTCCAGTCACGGCGCGCGGCTGCATCCGGAGGAAGGTGAATTCACGGTCCAATGGGCTTTCGCCCTGCACCAGATGAAACGCGACAGCGCCGCGGAAAAGGCGCTGCTCGCAGCACCGGAGTGGATTCGCCGCACGGGCATCCTCCACTACAATCTCGCGTGCTATCAGGCGCGGCTCGGCGATCTCTCGCAGGCTCGCGAGTGCATCGACGTAGCGATCCAGATAAATGCCGGGATCAAGAAAAACGCCAAGCTCGATCCCGACCTCCAGGCGCTCTGGAACTGACTGCCCCCCCGGTCGGCCGCTACGGAAGCGAACGCACCGCGACGTCCTTGAAGGCAGCCTTTGTCAGGCATGTGCCGATGGAAAAATCCTTCCCGGTCTT
Organism: Chthoniobacter sp.; assembly: GCA_031411535.1. GTDB lineage: Bacteria > Verrucomicrobiota > Verrucomicrobiia > Chthoniobacterales > Chthoniobacteraceae > Chthoniobacter. Next base: position 6,433 of record JANOBH010000341.1, read on the forward strand.
GATCGGATCGGGGTCCTTCCATGAGCCGAGCGGCTTGCCATTGCGTGTCACCTCGATCACGCCCGTCCCGGCATCGTAAGTAATGAGCAGGTCGATCCACTGCCCGCTCATCGGATCAGCCGGGAACGTCGCCACCTTCCGCGGCCCGTCATTCAAGACCTTGTTGATGCTGACCTCCGCAGCGCCTTTCTCATTGAGGGCGTCGGCGACCAGATAGGCGTTTCCGCGCAGCGGTTTGTCCCCCGCGTCAGACATGAAGTAGATCGTGGTGCATGCCGACTTGCCCCCAAAGAAGCGCTGCTTCAGCCGGTACTCCATCCTCCCGCTCTGCGACACCGTGGTGTAGGCGTTCGACACAGTGTCCTTCACATCCAGCTGCGCGATCTCGCTATCGCTGACCGTCGTCCACTTTCCACGCTTCATCGTCCAGCCGGTGCGGAAATTTCCCACCAGCGCCGCCGCCGCCATCCCCGTCTGCGCAGGCGTCAGGCGCTTGAGAATGTCTGTGGCCGTCGGCGGCACGACAGCGAGCGCCGTCCCGATGCCGACCGTCAGCCTCGCGGCCTCGACCTTCCTCACCTTCAGCGCCATCCCCACGGCGCCCTGCATCTCGCCCTTCACCTTGCCATTTTCAAAAAGCTGTAGCGGCACCGCCTGCGTGAGCTGCACCTCTGGCGGCCAGAGCTTCGGATCCGCGGCGATCTGCTCGATCGTGACCTCCGCATGCAGCTCAGCGGTGGAGAAGAGCAGGGCGAGACCGTGGAAAATGAAACGGCGGAAGTTCATGCGAGGGTGGCGGACGGTAAGCGCGCAAGCGCCACCGGCAAGCCGTTTCGCGGGGCTCAAAACCCGATCGAAAACCGTCTTGCAGCCCCAAAAATATCTGCGATACCTTCCCGCCCTCGCACCAAGCAAGGCCAGTGTAGCTCAGGGGTAGAGCAGCTGTTTCGTAAACAGCAGGTCATGGGTTCGAATCCCATCACTGGCTCCCCGCTTTTACAGAGGAAAGAGCGGGGAGCGGCGAGGGAGCGAGGAATTTACCGGCAGCCCCGCTTGGCAGCCCCTCCGGCATCCGCTGCGCGCCATAGATACCAGGCCGCCGTGGTGGCATGGGGACGCCAGCATTCGCCGCACGCGAGCACTTCCTTCGGGCTCGGCATCGCGGGCAGATCGAAGGCGATGCGCAGGCCGTTGCGCACTCCGTAGTCGTCCGCCGGCAGCACGTCAGGACGCCCGAGCTTGAAGATCAGCAGCATCTCCACCGTCCAGCGGCCGACACCGCGCACAGCCGTGAGTCGCCGGATGATCTCCTCGTCGCTCATCTTTGCGATGACTCGGGACGTGGGCACCACTCCCGAAAGCGTCTTCTCTGCGATGTCCCGGAGCGCCGCGGTCTTGGCCCGCGAGAACCCGCAACCGCGCAGGGCTTCGTCGGTCACGTCCGCAAGTTGCGCGGCCTGCGGAAAGCGGGCGGGCGCAAACAGCGCGCGGAATCGCCCGAGGATCGTCTCGGCGGCTCTCCCGTGCAGTTGCTGATGCGCGACGGCGGTGACCAGTGACTCGAACGGGGAGCGCCGCCGCTCCGGAACCAGCCCGCAAGGACCGTGCTCCCGGATGAGCCGTCGCATCACTTTGCAACGCTTGCGCAGGTGGTCGTGAGCTTCGGGGGTCATGGTTTTGAAGCTACACGCTGAAAGAAGATGCGCTGCGCTGGGGACGGGGCGCATGAGGTTTGGGTCTTTCAGACCCGCTCGCGCGTTTCCCCTGCTCCGCGATTCGGGGTGCCTCCGGCTTACGGCTGCCGGACCACTACGAGGCGGGCGAAACGCCTGCCTCCGGGCGGCAATGCTTCCTGCGCCGACACCAGACGCATGGGTGCCTCGGGCGCGATCTCACTGTCCGAAACGAAGGCCGCGCCGGTCGGAACGGCGCCGGCGATGCTTTCGACGACGGTGGTCCAGGTGATCAGGTCCGGGCTGGTTTGCAGCCGATAGGTGAGGTCGCTCGCTCGCGGGTCGCGCCGGAAGGTGATGTCGAATAGCGCGCCATCCGGGCTCGTCACGGAGCTCACGGCCGGGGGATTGGCGGCGAAGGGCGAGTAGCCCAGGGCGTATTCGACCAGGGTGCCCACTGCGTCGCCGTCGAGGTCCTCGCGGTCATCCACGAACTGGCCGATCGGAAAATACTGCTGGAGCCATGCTTCGCGCCGCGTGGCGGGTGGCGTAAAGGTGTAGGTAATCGCGAGCTTGGGCCGCAGCGCGGGGGTGGGGTTTTCTCGGCTTGTGAAGCGCTTGGCATTGTCCGTGGTGGCGGTTTCCACGCCGATGAGACCCCAGCCGAGATTCATCAGCGGATTGTCGTGCCAGCCCTGCACGTCCGCCGCGAGAGCCGCGCCCGACCAGTCGTAGATCCCCACAGCGTTCACGCTTGTGATCGCCGAGGCGGAGGCGGCGAATTCCCCGCCCGGCGTGATCCACGGAACGGGGTCAGCGGGGTCAAAGAACCGATAGCTCCATGTCGCGTCGCCCGGCTCCGCCGGCACACCCTGGCCGCCGGGCAGGCCGGCATCCGACGCGCCTTCGCCCCAATCTTTCAGCACCCGGAAGAGCGAGAGATTAAACGCCACCGAAGCGGTCCGATCCATGTTCAGCGTGAGCTGCGCGGAAGTCACGAGCGCCCCGCCAGGCACCTGCGTGGCGTCGAAGGCCAGCAGGGCCCGGCGAAACGCACCGGTGGCGATTCGTCCGGCGTAAAGGTAGCCTTGCCCGTTCGAGTTTTCGTTCTCGGAGAAAATCGTGTTGTCCTTCGACGGCTCGATCGTCGTCACGACCGTGGTCGCTGCCGCCGCCGGCACGATTCGATAAAGGCTCCCCGTCGGCTGGCCGGTGACCGCCCCGAGCTGCGACGGCGCCTGGGTGACTTTGGTGGCGACATAGATTTCGCCCTGATCATCCTGCCCAAACGCCGGGAAGTGGAGAGGCAAGGGATTGATGCCCGCAACCGTGAGCACCGAGAGAGCCCACGTATTCGGCGACGTCTCCTCCAGCCCCAGCAGAGTGCCGCTTGCGACCGAGGTGCTCGGCCCCCAGTCGGCGAAAACGTACTTGCCGACGAGGGCGGGGAACTGGCTGCCACGATAGACGTAGCCACCGGTGATCGATGCGCCGATCTGCGGCAGCGCCGGCGAACCGATGACGGTGCCGAGGTGCGCGTACTGGGCGATGGGCGGGATGAACGCCGTGGCCCCGCCGTTCGGAGCGGTCGCGTCGAAAGCGAAGTTGCCCTCCCGATTGCGCCAGCCGTAATTCCCGCCGGGGACGATGAGATCGACCTCCTCGACTTTACCCTGGCCCACGTCCGCGCAGAACAGCCGCCCCGTCGGCGCGTCGAATGAGAAGCGCCACGCGTTGCGCAGGCCGAACGCGTAGATTTCCTCCCGCACTCCGCCTCCCTCACCAGCGAACGGATTCGTCGCCGGGATGCCATACTGTCCGCCGGGGCCATTGGTGCCGAGAGGATCGACGCGCAGCATTTTTCCAAGCAGCCGCGTCCTGTCCTGCGCATTGCCGAGACCGCCCGCGGGCTTGGCGGTGCTGCCGCCGGTGTGGCCGGGATCGTTGTCATTCGAGCCGCCGCCGTCGCCGGTGGTGAGATAGAGGAAACCGTCGGGCCCGAACTCCAACTGCCCGCCGTTGTGATTGAACTGCGGCTTGTCGAACGTCAGCAAAATCCGCTCGCTCGACGGATCCGCCACGTCGGGATCCGCGGCGGAAACCTGATACTCGGCGAGCGTGGAGCGGCAGTTCACCGGATTTGCGGTCGTGCCCGGCGCATTCGGCGAGGCGGCGCTGTAGAAGATGTAGAACTTCCGGAATCCGGGCGACAGCGGGTTCGCATGGCCGGGGTGAAAGGCGTGGCCGAGCAACCCGCGCTCGTCAAAGCCCGCCCGCTCGCTGACGAGTTTCGCGGACACGTCGAGGAAGGGCGCCGGCAGCAGCATGCCGCCGCGCACGATGCGGATCTGGCCGCGCTGCTCGCAGACAAAGAGGCGGCCGGAGCCGTCTCCGGCGCGCGTGATGTTTGTCGGCGAGGTGAATTGATTCACGACCACCGGTTTGAGGGCGATGGGCGGCAGTGCCGCGAACGCGGCGAGCGGAAGCAGGGCGATGCCCGCGAAAAGGCAGAGCGTGGCAGTGGGGAGACGCGTGGGCATGAGGCTGGATGTTACGAGGGAGGGAGCGGGGTGAGAGTCCTACCCGCAACATCGGAGTCAACCGATTATCCGCGACCGGATGCCGCGCGGAATCCCTCGCGCAAGTCTCGCACTCCCCGCCAATCGCGCTGCGCAGTTCCAGGCGCCGGCGGCGGCCCGGCTCACCCGATCAGCCGCGCTGCCTCCACTGCGGTCGCGCCGTCGTGGACGATGGCCATGAGGGCGCGCGTCATGCCGGCGGGGTTCGCGTGCTGGATGATATTGCGCCCGTACACGATGCCGGCCGCGCCTTGCTGGATGAGCTGCTCGGTGCGCGCGAGGATCTCCGCGTCGGGCGCTTTGCCGCCGCCGCGGACGAGCACCGGGATGCGGCCCGCGATTTCCACCACGCGATGATAGACGCCCACGTCGTCGGTCGGGTCGGCCTTGATGATGTCCGCGCCGAGCTCGCACGCCTGGCGGACGAGAGGGAGGATTTTTTCCAGATCGCCATCGACCATGTAGCCGCCGGCCTGCGCGTTCGGGCGGAAGACGAGCGGCTCGATCATCAGCGGCATGGCGAAGCGCTCGCAGTCGGGCTTGATGCGCAGGATGTTTTCGATGCACTGGTCGGTCACCTCGGGCTGGCTGGGGATGCGGAAAAGATTCACGACCACGCACGTCGCATCCAGCCGCACGGCCTGCTCGACGGCGTTGCCGATCATGCGGCTGAAAAGCGTCCGCGGCAGCTCGCTGCCATAGACATTCGCCACGTCGGTGCGGAGCACCAGCGCGGGCTTGCCCCTGCCGGGGAGCGACTGGAGCAGCTCGGCCTGGCCGATGGTGAGCTGGATGGCGTCGGGCGCGGCCTCGACCAGCGTGCGCACGCACTGCTCGAGATTCTCGATTCCGGAGAGGAAGCCGCGCTCATTGAAAAAGCCGTGATCGACGGCCACATCGAAGCAGCGGCGGGACTTGGCGTTGAAGAGGCGGTTGAGGCGGTAGGCTTTCATCGTGGGGCGCGAGAGTGGGAGACGACCGCGCGCCGATCAAGGCGGAAGGATGCGTGGCGC
>JANOBH010000342.1:0-3042 GCA_031411535.1 Chthoniobacter sp.
GGCCATGGCCGATGTCGGCGCGGATGCCATCATCGCCCACGTCGGAACCACCGTCGGCGGGTCGATTGGCGTCACGAGCGCCGTCGTCTCGATGGATGACGCCGTGCGCCGCACGCGAGCGATCATCGAAGGCGCGCGCTCGACCGGGCGGAAGGACATCTTCTTCCTCAGCCACGGCGGCCCCATCGCCACGCCTGACGACGCAGCCTACGTGAACATGAACACGGATTGCGTCGGCTTCGTCGGTGCGAGTTCGCTGGAGCGCCTCGGCGTCGAAGGTCCGCTCGTCGAACTCACGCAGCGGTTTAAAAAGATCCCCGCACCCGCGGCGAAGCGGTAGCGGACGGTGCGCTCTCCGGGCACCACTGCACCGTTCCATCCTGATGCCCCGGTAATCGCATAATTGTATGTTAGGCGTCGCTACACGTCTCCTGTGAACGAAATCGAACGAAAGCCAATCAGCGGACACCTACACACAGCAGCAACCGCCGTGTCGGTTGCAGTGTTGTGGGTCGTCTTCTGCGTCTGCATTGCATTCGAGTATTCACCGCGAACACGCTATACCGAGGTTGCGATGGGCAGCTTACACCACTGGATTGCCATCGGTGCTTTTGTTGTATCACTCGGCTTGCTGTTCTTGCGTGCTTACCATGCAGGATTGGGCGTCACATGGGCTCTTCTTGGCGCTCTCGCCCTCACGTTCGGAGTCGCGGGCTACGTCATCGAGCAGCGATTGTTTCATGCAGCATCGCACCCAGAGAAGAGCGGAGGAGTATTCATTCTGCTCGGATGCCTCGTCATCGCGGCTACTATCGGCGCACTTTTGTCATTGGTTTATGGGTTCGCTCCGAAGCGCCGCAACGCCTGACTCAACTTTGACGTGCGAGATTGGTTAGTCGCGATGAAAGCTCTGAAGCGTCGGTGCGCATCCTAAAGTCCTTCGCTCTGCAATGCTCCCCCCATGAACCATCTCCCCATCACCCGCCGCGCCTTTATCGGCACGACTGCCGCGGCCACGGCAGGATTTTTCGCGCCGAAGGCTCGCGCTGCCGAACCGTTTCAGCTCAGCTTCTTCGTCCTCGGCGATACGCATTATCTCGCGAACAAGGAGAGGCCGGAGGAGATCGATGCGGTCTCGGCGGCGACCAATGCGGGGCTGGTCAGGACGCTCAACGGGCTGCGCGGGACGGCGATCCCCGAAGCGGCGCGGGCGGGCAGCGTGGGCGAGCCGCGGGGCGTCATTCATGTCGGCGATGTCATCGACAGCGGCGATAAGAATGGCGGCGTCTTCACGGCGATGCAGCAGACGGAGATGAAATCGTGGCTCGCGGATTACGGGCTGAATGGCGAGGGCGGGGCGCTGAAGTATCCCGTCTGCGAGATTCTGGGAAACCACGATGCGCCGCATGGCGATGGCATCGTGAAGGAGAAGATCATCGAGCGGAACAAACAGCGCGCGGGCCTGGCGAAGGTGTCGGAGAACGGCCTGCATTATTCCTGGGACTGGGGTCCGGTGCATTTCGTCTGCCTCGGGCTGATCGTCGGCACGGACCGGAAGGTCGGGCGGAAGCGGCGCTACGCGGCGCTCGACAGCCTCGACTTTCTCGTCGCCGATCTCGCGGAAAAGGTGGGCGACAGCGGGCGCCCGGTCGTGCTGGTGCATCATGTCGATGTCGCGCGCTACTCGCTGCCGCCGGAAGCGCCGGGGCCGTTTGAAAACAAGGAGTGGGACCCCGCGGACGTGCGGGCTTTTTACGAGGCCATCCGGGGTTACAAGATCGCCGCGATCTTCTACGGCCACACGCATGCGCGGAATATCTTCCGCTGGGACGGCGTGCAGACGAAGGGCGCGGACGGCATCGCGGTTTTCAACTGCGACAATTCCGGGCACTTCAAATCGGAGGAGCAGTCGTTCTTTCACGTCGAGATGAACGAGCGCGAACTGATCGTCCGCGAGCACCACACCGAGGACCGCTGGCAGACCGCCGCGTGGACGCCGCTCTCCTGGGCGGTGCCGCTGGCGAAGGCGTGACGGCAGAATCGCTTGGAAGAAACGTGCGACTTCGCGGATTATGTTGTTCGCATGAAGCTGCTTCTCCCCGCCTTCCTCCTCTCCGCGACTGTAGCAAGCGCGCAACTTTCGCCCGCGCTGGTGGCGAAACTGCCGCCACCCGCGGCGCATCCGGTGGATTTTGAAAAGGAGATCAAGCCGCTCTTCGAGGCCGCATGCATCAAGTGCCACGGGCGGGGAAAGGACAAAGGCGGGCTGAGCATCGAGACGCGCGACGCGTTTTTGAAAGGCGGCGACAATGGTCCCGCAGCGGTCGTGGGAAAGAGCGCGGAGAGCCTGATCGTAGAGGCCGTGTCCGGGCTCGATCCCGATCTGACGATGCCGAAGAAAGGGGCAAAGTGGACGCCGGAGCAGGTCGGCGTCGTGCGCGCGTGGATCGACCAGGGCGCGGTCTGGCCGGCGGGCATCACCTTTGCCAAGCCGGTGCCGGAGAATCTCCACCCGCGCGCGGTGACGCTCGCGGCGCGGCCAAACGTGCATCCGATCGACGATCTGCTCTCGCGCTACTTTGCGGAGAAAGGCGGCGCATTTCCCAATGCCGTGGACGACCGGACCTTCGCGCGGCGGGCTTACCTCGATGTCACCGGCCTGCTGCCGGCGCCGGAGAAACTCGACGCCTTTCTCACGGACGCTGCCGCGGACAAGCGCGCGAAGCTGGTGTCCGCACTGCTCGCGGACAAGGGCGGCTACGCGGATCACTGGCTCACGTTTTGGAACGATCTCCTGCGCAATGACTACAAGGGCGCGGGCTTCATCGACGGCGGGCGCAAGCAGATCAGCGGGTGGCTGCACCGCGCGCTGATAGAGAACAAACCGTATGACCGGTTCGTCGCCGAACTCGTGAACCCGACTCGGGAGAGCGAGGGCTTCACGCGCGGGATCATCTGGCGCGGGAATGTGAGTGCCGCAATGCTCCCGCCGATGCAGGCCGCGCAGAACGTCTCGCAGGTCTTTCTCGGCATAAATCTGAA
>JANOBH010000343.1:0-20554 GCA_031411535.1 Chthoniobacter sp.
GTCGTTCCCCGCGGCGTCCTCACGGTCCTGACCCCTGGCTCGAAGCCGGCGATCGACCCGCGGCAGAGCGGCCGGCTCGAACTCGCCGAATGGCTCACCGACAAATCCAATCCTCTCACAGCCCGCGTCATGGTGAACCGGGTGTGGCTGAATCTCTTCGGCGACGGTCTTGTGCGAACCGCCGACAATTTCGGCGCGACCGGCGAGGAGCCGACAAATCCCGCGCTGCTCGACCTGCTCGCGACGCAATTCATGCGCGACGGCTGGTCGGTGAAATCGCTCGTCCGCTCGATCGTTCTCAGCCGCGCCTACCAGCTTGGCACCGCCCACAACGCGAAAAACTACGAGGCTGATCCCGACAACGTGCTCGTCTGGCGCATGAGCCCGCGCCGCCTCGATGCCGAGGCGATCCGCGACGCCGTGCTCGCCGCCAGCGGCCAACTCGAACGCACGCCGCCGCACGGCTCGGTGGTCGCGAATGTCGGCGACGGCTACATCGGTCGCGGCATCCGCCCCACGGTGTTCAATATCGATGCCCGCTACCGCAGCGTCTATCTGCCGATCGTGCGCGACTTCGTGCCGGACGTGCTCGCGGTCTTCGACTTCGCCGAGCCGAGCCTCGTCGTCCCCGCGCGCGACACCACGAATGTCCCCGCGCAGGCGCTCTTCATGATGAACAGCGCATTCGTCACCACGCAGTCGCAGGCGCTCGCAAAGCGGCTGCTCGCCATGACGCAGTACGACCACAGCCAGCGCATCACCATGGCCTACATGCTCACCCTCTCCCGCCCGCCGACCGAAGCCGAGCGCGCGCGTGCCGACGCCTACCTTCGCAGCGAAGCGCAGGGCGCCCTCCCGGCGGAAAAGGCGTGGGCCACATTCAGCCAGGCGCTCTTCGCCTGCGCGGAGTTCCGCTATTTGAAATGAGTCGAAGCCTTTCCCTATGAACACCAACCGCCCCTACGAATGCCGCGACATCCAGCCGCGCTGGATGACCCGTCGAGAAGTTCTCAAAAGCGTCTCCGCCGGCTTTGGATGGCTCGCTTTCCAGGGACTTTCCACACAGCTCGCCGCGGCGGAAAACAAGAACCCGCTCGCGCCGAAAGCACCGCATTTTCCCGCGCGGGCGAAACGCGTGATCTTCCTCGCGATGCAGGGCGGCCCGGCGCACATGGACACCTTTGACTACAAGCCGAAGCTCTCCGAGGACAACGGCAAGCCCGGCAATGCGAAGGGCGGCGGCGCGAAGCTGCTCGGCTCGCCGTTTCAGTTCGCGCAGCACGGGCAAAGCGGGATGTGGATTTCGGAGCTGTTTCCAAATGTGGCGAAGCACGCCGACGAAATGTGCCTCATCCGCAGCATGCACACCGACATCCCGAACCATCCGCAGGCCTTCGTGCAGATGCACACGGGCAGCTCGCAGTTCATCCGTCCGTCCATGGGCGCATGGACGCTCTACGGCCTCGGCACCGAGAATGAAAATCTCCCCGGCTTCATCACCATCAGCCCGCCGCTCGCGCTCGGCGGCGCGCAGAATTTCGGCGCGGCCTTTCTCCCCGCCGTCTATCAGGGCACGCGGCTCGGCGAGCAAAAGGCCGACCTCGGCACCGCGACCGTCGGCAACATCCGAAACTCCAACCTCTCGCCCGAGAAACAGCGCAAGCAGCTCGATCTCGTGCAGGCGATGAACCGCGAGCTCCTCGCCGACAGCACCGCGAACCGCGAGGTCGAGGGCGTGATCGAAAGCTACGAACTCGCCTTCCGCATGCAGAACGAAGTGCCGAAGGTCATGGACCTTTCCAAGGAGTCCGCCGCGACCCTGAAAATGTACGGCATCGGCGAGAAGCCGATGGACGACTTCGGCCGCCAGTGCCTCATGGCGCGGCGCTTCGCCCAGGCCGGCGTGCGCTACATCGAGGTCTGCCACGCCGGCTGGGACCAGCACCAGAATCTGCAGGCCAAGCTCCGCGACAACTGCCGCGCGACCGACCAGCCGATCGCCGCTCTGCTCACGGATCTGAAAGCGCACGGTCTGCTCGATGACACGCTCGTCATCTGGGGCGGCGAGTTTGGGCGCACGCCCGATGGACGCAAACCCGACGGGCGCGACCACAATGCGAAGGGCTTCACGATGTGGATGGCCGGCGGCGGCGTGCGCGGCGGCATGAGTTACGGCAGCACCGACGACTACGGGGCAAGGGCCGTGGAGAATCCCGTCCACGTCCACGACCTCCACGCCACGGTCCTCGCGCTCCTCGGGCTCGACCACGAAAAGCTCACCTTCCGCTACGCCGGCCGCGAGTTCCGCCTCACCGACGTGCACGGCAAGGTGGTGAAGGCGATCATGGCTTAGCGGGAATGTAGCTTGGGCTTCAGCCCAAAGGGCCGCGGCTGTTTGGGCTGAAGCCCAAGCTACTCTCCAGCCTCGTTGACCCTCCGCTTCGCGGATATTTTCACCAGCTCCATTGCCACTTTGAGATCGAGGTGCTCCAGCTTTTTGAAGCGGACGCAGCATTTTCCGACGGAGACCTTGCCGAGCCGATTCTTGTTCTTCTCCAAGAGGGTGGCGTCCTGATCTTCGCACCCGATGTAGAGCGAGATGTAGTTCTTCTGGCTCGCCAGCACCACGACAGCCCATTCGTCCGCGCTGCCGCTCTTCGCGTCGGCGCTCGCGGGTCCGTAGCCGAGCATTCCGTAGCAGATCCGCGCCTCCATTCCCGGCAGCGCCCTGAGGATCGCCAGATGAATCGTCTCAATCGCCGCGCGCCGGTCAGCCGGCAGACTGGCGAGATACTGTTCCGCCGTCTTGATGTGCGCCGGAGCTTGCATGCGGTCAGGCGAGGAGCGCTTTCACTACATTCCCGTGGACATCCGTGAGCCGGTAGTCGCGGCCCTCGTGTCGGTAGGTCATGCGCTTGTGATCGACGCCGAGGAGTTGGAGCATCGTGGCATGGAGGTCATGCACATGCACCGGATCGCGGACGATGTTATAGCCAAAGTCGTCCGTCTCGCCGTGGACGTAGCCGCGCTTCACGCCGCCGCCCGCCATCCACATCGTGAAGCAGCGCGGGTGGTGGTCGCGCCCGAAGTTGTCCGGCTTGATGTCGCCCTGCGAATACGCCGTGCGCCCAAACTCCCCGCCCCAGATCACGAGCGTGTCATCGAGCAGACCGCGCTGTTTCAAATCCGTGATGAGCGCCGCGCTCGCCTGGTCGGTCTCCTTGCACTTCGTCCGCAGGCCACCCGGCAGGCCGCTGTGGTGATCCCAGTCGCGGTGACAGAGCTGGATGAACCGCACATCCCGCTCGGCGAGCCGCCGCGCGAGCAGGCAGTTGTTGGCAAAGCTCGGCTTGCCCGGCGTCGCGCCATAGCGGTCGAGCACTTCCTTCGGCTCCTTCGAGATATCGGTCAGCTCCGGCACGCTCGACTGCATGCGAAAGGCCAGCTCGTAGTTTTCGATCTGAGAAGCAATCGCCGGATCGCCGAGTTCGCCGAGCGCGAGCCGGTTGAGATCGTTCGTGGCGTCGAGCAGTTCGCGCCGCGTGCTGCCGCTGATGCCGGGCGGATTCGAGGTGAAAAGCACCGCGTCGCCCGCATTGCGAAACTGCACGCCGCCGTACTGCGCCGGCAGAAACCCGCTGCCCCAGTACCGCGTCTGCAGCGTCTGCCCGCCTCCGCCGCTCGTCAGCACGACGAAGGACGGCAGGTCGCGGTTCGGAGTGCCGAGCCCGTAGGCCAGCCACGCGCCCATCGTCGGGCGGCCCGGCTGCTGGTTGCCGGTGGCGAAGAACGTGACCGCCGGATCGTGGTTGATCGGGTCGGTGAACATCGTGCGGACGAAAGTGCAGTCGTCCGCGATCTTCGCGAGGTTCGGCAGCAGTTCGGAGATTTCCATGCCCGCCTGCCCATACTTCTCAAACTTAAACGGCGAACCCACACACAGCAGATTCTTCTGCCCGCTCGTCATCGTCGTGATGCGCTGCCCCTTGCGAACGCTGTCCGGCAGATCCTTGCCCGTCATCTCGGTCAGCTTCGGCTTCGGATCGAAGAGGTCGAGATGCGACGGCGCACCCGACATGAAGAGATAGATGATCCGCTTCGCCTTCGGCGCAAAATGCAGCCGCTCAAGCGCGCCCGGAACCACCGCGCCCGTGCCCGGGTCCATCGCAAAAAGGCGGGGCTTCAGCAGCGAGGAAAGCGCCATCGCGCCGAGGCCCGTGCTGCTCTGCTTGAGGAAAGCCCGCCGCGTCAGGACGTTCTGGATTTGGTTCGTGACGTTCATCTTGGAGGAAGCCGCGGAGAACACCTTGGTGCGGACGCTTTCCTTAGCAACCCCGTTTCCCCGCTATCACGAAGCAGGCATTAGGTGTGAGGAAGCGCCCTGCTGCGTCACGACGGGCGATCTGTTGCACCTTGCCCGCGGTCGCCCTTGCGGGCCATAGTCCGGCCATGAGCGAGATCATCTTTGAAGTGCGCGAAGACGAGATGGACGGCGGCTTTGTCGCCACGGCCCTCGGCCATGCGATTGCCACTCAGGGTGGTACCGTTGAGGAACTGCGCGCAATGGTGCGTGACGCCGTTCATTGCCACTTCGGCGACGGAGCACCCGGTCCGATGCCTCAGATCATCCGGCTCCACTTCGTGCGCGACGAAGCGCTGGCGGTGTGAGAGTCCCGCGCGACGTCGGAGCATCCGACCTCATCCGCGCCCTGCGCGCGCTCGGCTACGAGCGCGTACGCCAGGATGGGTCGCACATCCGCCTAACCACCACCGTCTGCGGGACGCATCACGTCACGGTTCCAAACCATCGTCCTCTCAGCTCGGCGGCGTCTTGAAACCCATCGCCGCCCACCACAAACTCACCGTCGAGGAATTGGTCGCCAAACTCGGTTTGTAAGGCAGGCCGACCAAGCTCCCGTTTGCGCACTCCCATGTCCCTGACGCTCCAGCTTCGCGCGGGGCCGCTGGGCCAGGCCACGCCTCCCCGTCTTTAACCCGTGGACGAAGTAGCGCTTCGCAGACCTTGGCATGACCAAGCGGGAACTTGGTCAGGAGGAAAATCAGTGGATCACGACTTCGCTGCTCACGAGCGCGCCGCGGTCGTCCTTGATGGATATGAACCAGGCGGTCGCATCGGCGGGCGGCGCGTCGCCGGTGATCTTTGCGCCGTCGATGGCGAGCGGCTGCGCGATCCACGCGCGCTTTCCGTTTTCGATGTGCGGCGCGGTGGTGTAGCGCAACTCGGCGGACACGAGCGCAGTCTTCGCCTCGACTTCCGCATTCACCTTCCCTCCCTCGACGGCGCAACGCGTGACGCGTGCGAGTGGCACGCCGCCTTGCAACACGGAGTCGATGAAGATGAGCGCCTCGGGTACGTCGAAGATGTGGCCGTGCGGCATCGCGGGTTTGATCGCGATGTTCTTCGGGCTCTGCGCGAGCGCGTAGGTCTTCATGTAGCTGTCGAGCGGGTAGGCGAAGTCGTTCGAGCCGTTCAGGAACAGGATCGGCATCGTCCCGGAGCCCACGTAGCTCGCCGGATCCCAGAGTTGCGTCCACTTTTGCATCCACGGCCATTCGGGCTTCTTCGCGTCGAACCACTGCGTTGACCACGCGCTGTTCTCGCCGAGAAATCCGCAGCCGTATTGCGGCACCGCGACTTTGAAGCGCGGATCGACACCCGCGACGATGCAGGTCAAATAGCCACCCCAACTGATGCCGGTGACGCCGGTGCGCCCGGCATCGACCTCCGGGAAGGAGCGGATCAGCGAGTGCGCGAGCAGCACGTCGGCGACGGCGTGGTACGTCCACTGATCGCGGTGCGGCGGCGGCGTCTCGCGGAATTTTGTGGCGTCTTCCTGGTTCGGCCCCCAGTTCGAATGCCGCTCCGGTTTCTTGCCCGGCTCCGGCTTCCAGTATCCCGCGAGATCCATCGAGATCGCCGCGTACCCGCGCCTCGCGTAAACATTCACCCACTGCTCGAACGCGTTTCCGCCACCGCCATGCACGAGCACCACCCCGGGGAATTTTTTGCCCGGAGTCGTGTCGATCCCGAGCGTCGCGGGGGACGCGTAGTAGGCAAACACGCCGGTCTTCCGGCCTTCGTACATCTCGCCTTCGTAAAAGAGCGCGCGGATCGGCGACGACTCATCGACCCATGCGACGCCGGGCACGCGTCCGAGCGCTTTCACATCCCACGGCATTGTCGCGGGCAGCGGTGCCGGCGGGCGCGCGAACGCGCTGACGGCGAGGAAGAAAAAGAAAAGGGCGGGCTTCAATCGGTGATTGTTTCGTTGAGGTTGAGCAGCACATTCGCCACCGCCGTCCACGCGGCGAGCTGGCTGTCGTCGAGGCCGGGGGGCTTTGCGAGGTCGCCGACTTTCACGAGCGCGGCGGCGGCGGCTTTGTCGGCCGCGTAGGTGGTTAGCTGTTTCTCCAGCGTGCGGGCGAGGATGGCGCTTTCCGCATCGGTCGGCGGACGCGAGAGGGCGGTGCGCCAGGCGTAGCGGAGGCGGGCGGCATCGTCGGTGCCGCCCTCTTTCAGGATGCGCTGGGCGAAGGCGCGGGCGGCTTCGACGAAGACCGGGTCATTCATCAGCACGAGGGATTGCAGCGGCGTGCTGGTGACGGCGCGCTGCGCGCTGCAAAACTCGCGCGTCGGCGCGTCGAGCGTGATGAAGGACGGATAGACCGTGGAGCGCCGCCAATAGACGTACAGTCCGCGCCGGTAGAGGTCCGCGCCCTTCGACTTGTCGTATTTGTAGCCGCTCATCTCATTGATCTCCCACGTTCCATCCGGCTGCGCGGGCTTGATGCTCCTGCCGCCGATCTGCGGATTCAAAATGCCGGCGATGGCGAGCGCGGTGTCGCGCAGAAACTCGGCGTCGAGCCGCTGGCGCGGACCTCGAGCCAGCAGTCGGTTCTCGCTGTCGCGCGCGAGCAGCGCGGGCGCGACTTTCGCCGACTGCCGGTAGGTCGCAGACATGACCATCTGCTTCAGCGCGCGCTTCATGTCCCAGTCGCGCATGAAGTCCGCGGCGAGCCAGTCGAGCAGCTCCGGGTGGCTGGGCCACTCGCCCTGCGCGCCAAAGTCGTTCAGCGTTTTCACGAGGCCGGTGCCGAAGAGCATTTTCCAAAAGCGGTTCACCGTCACCCGTGCCGTCAGCGGCTGCTCGGGCGCCACGAGCCAGCGCGCGAAATCGAGCCGCGTGTAGCGCTTCCCGTCCGCCGGCTGCGCGGCGAGCGCGGGGAGAAAGGCGGGCGCGGCCGGGCTGACCTTCTCGCCGTTCTGGTCGTACTGGCCGCGGACTTTGATGAAGGTGTCGCGCGGTTTCTCCATCTCGGACATGACCATCGTGTTCGGCACGGCCATTTCGAAGTCGCCACGCTCCTTCTTCAGATCGGCGATCCTCTTCTGCGCCTCGGCGTAATCCTTCGCCTGGGTTTCGCGGAAGTATTTCTGAATCTGCGCGCGCTGCTCCTTGCTCCGCTTGTCCGCAGGGATCGCGAGCAGCTTCAGCGTCGGCGAATCCCCGAGCGCGATGACTTCCACCTCCGTGGCCGCCAGCGCGCGCCCGTAGATGCGGAGGTCATCCACGCGCCCCGTGAATGCCGGCCCTGCGCTGCCCCGTCGTCCGATGCTGAAAGGCGCGTCGGTCTTGATCGTCGCCGTGAGCGTGTCCACGCGGACCGCTGTCTTGATGGCCAGACCGTTGACGAACATCGTCACGCCCGCGCCCTTGCCCGAGCCATCATAGGTCACCGCGAAATGCAGGAAGGTGTCCTTGGGCAGGTCGGCCTCGGCCTGCACATGTATGGCGTTGTTCGGCCACTGCTGGATGAGATGAAATGACGGCTTCGTCCCGTGGAACTCCACGTCCCATCCGCCCGTCGCCCCGCCATGCTGCATCTTGCCAAAGGGCGAGCCGCCCTGCGGTTTGAGCCGCAGCCATGCCGCGGCGCTGAACGCCTTGTCGCGCTCAAAGCCGAACTTCTCCCCGTACTCGATCCAGCCCTTTCCCTCGACGCGATAGCCCTGCCCCACCGCGCCCTCAACGAAGGTCCCCTCACCTTTCACCGCACCCTCGATCTTCTCGCCGGAGTCGCTCACGCCGTTCCCGTCCGCATCGAGCGGGAACTTCGCCCACGGCCCCGCGGGCTCTGTCGGAGCGGCATTGGCGGCCGCCTGCTTCTCCCACTCCGCCTGCCGCGCATCGAGCGTCTTTGCGATCGCCTGCTCCGCCTTCTGCGCCGGGCCGAGATCGGCATCGAACGTGGCCAGCCGCGCCTTCTGCTCCGCGCTCGCCACCATCAGGAACGGCTTCGGATTCCGGTCGCGCACGCCGTCCTTCCCGGTCTCGGGCACGTTGTTGAAAAACGAGTAGAGCTGGTAAAATTCGCGCTGCTTGAGCGGGTCGTATTTGTGGTCGTGGCACTGCGCGCACGCCACGGTGAGACCGAGCCACGTCACGCCCGTCGTCGCCACGCGATCGACGACGTAGAGGTTGAGATACTCCGCGTCGATCAGGCCACCCTCGTCGCTGGTCATCACATTGCGGTGAAAGCCGGACGCCACCTGCTGGTCGGTCGTCGCACCCGGCAGCAGATCGCCCGCGAGCTGCTCGATCGTGAACTGGCTGAACGGCATGTTCGCGTTGAACGCGTTGATGACCCATTCGCGCCACAGCCACATGTCGCGCAGCGAGTCATTGTGATAGCCGCTCGTGTCGCCATAGCGCGCGAGATCGAGCCACGGCACCGCCATGCGCTCGCCGAAATGCGGCGAAGCCAGCAGCCGGTCGATCACCTTTTCATACGCATTCGGCGCTGCGTCATTGAGAAAGGCATCCACCTCCGCCAGCGACGGCGGCAGCCCCGTGAGATCGAGCGACGCCCGCCGGATCAGCGCCGTCTTTTCCGCCTCCGGCGAAAACTGCAGTCCCTCCCTCTCCAGCCGAGCGGCGACAAACCGGTCGATCGCATTTTGAACCTTGAGCTTTGAGCTTTGAGCTTCCGGCACCGCCGCCGCCACCACCGCCTGAAAGGCCCAATGCCCCTCCCATTTCGCCCCCGTCGCGATCCACCGCCGGATCATCTCCACCTGCGCGGGCTTGAGCTGCTTGCGCTCCTTCCGCGGCGGCATCACGTCATCCCTGTCGTCGGTCGTGATGCGCCGCATGACCTCGCTCTTCTCCGGGTGCCCCGGCACGATCGCGATCTCGCCGGACTCGGCCTTTCCAAACGCCGACTCCCGCTCGTCGAGCCGCAGCCCTGCCTCGCGCTTGTCTGTGTCCGGGCCGTGGCAGGTGAAGCAGTTGTCCGAGAGGATCGGCCGGATGTCGCGGTTGAAATCGATCGCCGGCAGCGACTCGCCGCGCGCGGCGAATGGCAGCGTGACAAGCGTGAGCAGGAGGGAAAGCGGGGGCTTCATTGACGGGGCACCGGGCTAACGCCCGGCGCGGCGGAATCTTAGCGAAATGCGCCCGACTCACAACCCGTCACGGTTCGGGGGCTTGCCAATCACAGGAAACGGGATCGCTTCCACGATTGCTCAGGGGAGGTCGCCTCAGTGGACGGCGGCGAGGAATCCTGCCGGTGGCGTGCGCCTCCGAACCCTGGCCGGCGGATTAGCCTCGCTTGCAGGCCCCGAGGCAAGGAGCCGCCGCCATTCGGCCAGAACGCCCGAGAAATGAGGTTCCCGGGTGTTTTCATGGAAAAGCTTGAACTCTCCCCGGAAAAGAAAACCCGCGCTGCGCGCAGTCCTTGGGGGGGCGCGCAGCGCGGGTCTCGAGGAGGAAAGCGGTTCGCGCTTTCGCGGAAAAAGAATGACTCGGAGAGTCTTAGCGCTTGCTGAACTGGAAGCGCTTGCGGGCGCCGGGCTGGCCGGGCTTCTTGCGCTCCTTCATGCGCGGGTCGCGCGTGAGCAGGCCGAGGGGCTTGAGGATCGCCCGGAGTTCGGGATTGGCTTCGGTCAGCGCGCGGGAGATCGCGAGCCGGACGGCGCCGGCCTGGCCGTTCATGCCGCCGCCGCTGGCGTTCACGGTCACGTCGTAGGTGTTCATCGCCTTTACGGCCTCGAACGGCTGGAGAACCGAGTTCTGGAGAGTGGTCGTCTTGAAATAGTCCTCAAACGCCGAGCCGTTGACTTCGATCTTGCCGGTGCCGGGCGACATGCGGATGCGGGCGACAGCTTCTTTGCGACGGCCAGTGGCGATGAATTCCTGAGACATGGGAAGGAGAGGAGTGTGGTTGTGGAAGGTGAAGCCTAGACGATCTCCTTGACCGGGAGCGGCTGCTGCGCGGCGTGGGGATGCTCGGCGCCGCCATAGACCTTGAGCTTGGTGTAAACGGCGCGCCCCAGCTTGTTGTGAGGGATCATGCCTTTCACGGCGCGCTCGACCAGCAGTTCGGGGCGGCGGGCGCGGCGGGCCTTGACGGTCTCGCTCTTGTGGCCGCCGACGTAGCCGGAGAAGCTCATGTAGCTCTTGTCGGTTTCCTTCTTGCCGGTCACGCGCACCTTGGCGGCGTTGATGACGATGACGAAATCACCCGTGTCGCAGTGCGGCGTATAAATCGCCTTCTCCTTGCCACGCAGGAGCGTGGCGGCTTTGACGGCGACGCGGCCGAGCACCTGGTCGGCGGCATCGATGATCCACCACTGGCGGTTTACTTCGTTGGCTTTTGCGGAAAATGTCTTCATGGAAATCGGCTCCCTCTGTTGTGGAAAAGGGCGCGCAAACTAGGCAACACGTCCGGGAGTGTCAACGGATTTGTTCGCCAGTTGCGGCATTCGCCCGGCGGCCCGGCGCGCAAGCACCCGAGCGGCTCGACAGCCGTCCGGCTTTCCGCTGTCCTAAACGCCCCGCGGGAATATTTCATGAGCGAAGCCCTCCCATCCGCAGTGCGCCCGATCGACTTCAACGAGCTTGTGGATCGGCATTACGCCGCGCTTTTCCGCTTTGCGCTGTCGCTGGCGAAAAACGGCAGCGATGCCGCCGATCTCACGCAGCAGACGTTTTACCTTTGGGCCGCCAAGGGCCACCAGCTCCGAGACCTCGCGAAGGTCAAATCGTGGCTCTTCACCACACTTTACCGCGAATATCTGAGCACCTACCGCCACAACACCAAATTCCCGCACGTCGAGCTCGATGACGTCTCCCACGAGATGCCGAGCGTCGCGCCGTCCATCTTCAATGAAATCGACGGAAACACCGTCGTGGCCTCGCTGTCGGAGGTGGACGAGGTCTTCCGTGCGCCGCTTTCGCTCTTCTATCTCGAGGAGCATTCCTACCAGGAAATCGCGGACACGCTCGACATCCCCATCGGCACGGTGATGTCCCGCCTTTCACGCGGGAAGGCGCAGCTCCGGCAACTGCTGCTCGACGCGCGCGCCGACGCCGACGGCAAGATCGTGCCCATGCGCGCGGGCGGGAAAGGAGACGCATGAGCGACGAGGCCCGCCTCCTTTTCGCCGCCTACCGCCCCGGCGGGCAGGACGCAAATGACCCGACATTTGCCGCCGCGCTCGAAGCCGCGAAAGGCGACGAGGCGCTCGCACGGTGGCTCGCGGACCAGCAGGACTTTGATCGCGCCGTCGCCGAGCGGCTGCGGACCGTCTCCGTGCCGGGCGATCTGCGCGCAAAGATCCTCGCCGGGGCAAGGGCGGGCCGGCGTCCCGCGTGGAGGGCGGCGCCGCGCATCTGGGCGCTGGCGGCGGCGGTCGCTGTCTTCGCCGGGATCGCGGCGCTCTGGCCGGGGAAAGCGGACGGTCTCGCTGACTGGCAGCGGCATGGCCTGGCGGTGCTGGGGGAAGTCGTCGCCGCGCGCCAATCGTTTGATTTTCAGGATCGCGACGCCGCCGCACTGACCGCGTGGCTGCGCGATCACGCTGCGCCGCAGCCCGCCGCGCTGCCCGTGGCACTCGGCGGCAGGCCGACGCTCGGCTGCAAGACGATCTCGTGGGACGGCCGCACGATGTCGCTGATCTGCTTCGACCTCGGCGACGGCGTGATCGTCCATCTTTTCACGACCACTCGCGCGGGCCTCGCGGGCGTGCCGCCGGATGGCCGGCCTCGACTCGTGCAGGAAGGCGCGTGGACCGTGGCCCTGTGGAATGAGGGCGACAAGACGCTGATGCTCGCGTCCGACAAGGGCGAAGAGCCGCTCCGCCGCGTACTGCAGATCGCGATGCGCGGCTCCGGTTTCCCGCCCGCGCTGGCGGCTTTGCAGCCGTAGCGCCGCGCGGATCCTCCGCTTGCCGCAGAAATCCCCTCCCATGGCCTCCCTCCTCTCGCGCTATACGCACTGGCTCCACACCTGCTGGCCGGCCGGCACGGTGGAAAAACTTCCCGCGTGCGACCAGCACGGGCGGACAAATGTGCCCGGCGTGCGCATCGTCGGCGACCTCACCGGCGTGCCGCTGCTCAAGTTTTCGTCCGACTCGGGAGCACGCGCGGTGCGGGAGATCGCCGCGGAGCTGGGCGGTGAAAAACGCGCGGCGGACGTGCTCGATGTCGCCATCATCGGCGGCGGTGTGGCCGGGATTTCGGCGGCGATCGAAGCCCGGCGCTCGGGGCTGACGTTCGAGGTTTTCGAGGCCGCGCAAGCTTTCTCGACGGTCGCGAATTTCCCGAAGGAGAAGCCCATCTACACCTACCCGACGGAGATGAAGCTCGACGGCGGCCTGCAATTCACCGCGGACGTGAAGGAGGCGCTGCTCGAAGAGATGGAGGCGCAGCGGCGCGAGGCGGGGATCGAGGTCACGCCCGAGCGCATCGAAAAGATCACGCGCGACGGCGCCACGCTCGTGCTGCACGGCGCGGAAAAGCCCGCGGGCAAAGCGCGGCGTGTCATCGTGGCGATCGGCCGCAGCGGCAATCACCGCAAGCTGGGCGTGCCCGGCGAGGCCCTGGACAAGGTTTTCAACCGCCTCCACGACCCGAAGGACTACGCGGGGAAAAACGCGCTCGTCGTCGGCGGCGGCGACAGCGCGCTGGAGACCGCCATCGCGCTCGGCGCATGCGGCGCACATGTCACGCTGAGCTATCGGAAAAAGGAGTTCGCGCGGCCCAAGCCGGGGAACATCGCGAAGCTGGAGGCGCTCGCCGTGAACGCGGATTCGCCGACGGAGATCGACCATCCGACCAGCGAGCGCGTGAGCACGGCGTTCACGTCCGACATGCAGCGGAGCACGCCGACCGGCTCGGTGAAACTGCTGCTCGGTTCGCAACTCGGGCGCATCGACGCCGGCAGCGCCACGCTCCGCGACGCCGGCGGGAAGGAAGTGCAACTGCCGAACGATGTCGTCTTCAGCATGATCGGGCGCGAGGCGCCGCTGGATTTTTTCCGCCGCAGCGGCATCACCATCCGCGGCGAGTGGACCCGGAAGACGTGGATCAGCTTCGTCCTTTTCGCGCTTTTCTGCGTCTTCCTCTACCACTGGAAATCCGACGGCTCACTGATCTACACCGCTTTCAAAGCGCGGCACTGGTTCCCGTTCAATATCCCCGGCTGGCTCGACGCGCTTTCCCCGGCCGCCGGGGATCCGAAGACCCTCCTCGGCTCCGTCACCCTCGCCGCGAAGCAGCCGAGCTTTTACTACTCGCTCGCCTACTGCACGGTCATCGTCGTCTTCGGCGCGCGGCGGATGGCGCGGCGGCGCACGCCCTACGTCACTGCGCAGACGCTCTCGCTCATGGCGTTTCAGGTGCTGCCGCTTTTCCTCCTGCCCTACATCCTGCTGCCGTGGCTGGGCGCGAACGGCGCCTTCGACGCCGGCTTTGGAAAGGCGTTCGCCGACCAGTTTTTCCCCATCCCCAGCTACAGCCCCGACCGCGAGTATTGGCGCGCGTTCGGCTTCGTCCTCGCGTGGCCGCTATTCATCTGGAACCTCTTCACCGACCACCCGACCACCGGCTGGCTCGTGCTCGGACTGGTGCAAACTTTCGTCATCATCCCGCTCATCGTTTGGCGCTGGGGAAAGGGCGCCTACTGCGGCTGGATCTGCTCGTGCGGCGCGCTCGCGGAGACGCTCGGCGACACGCATCGCGAGAAAATGCCGCACGGCCCGCGGGCGAACCGCTGGAACATGGCGGGGCAGGCCATTCTCGGCGTCGCCATGCTGCTGCTCGTGCTGCGTGTGCTCGGCTGGATGGGCATCGGCTGGTTCAACGGGATCTACTACGGCCTGATGAGCGGCTGGCCCGTTTTCAACTACGCCTACCTCGTCGATCTCTGGCTCGCGGGCGTCATGGGAGTCGCCGCGTATTTCTGGTTCAGCGGGCGCGTGTGGTGCCGCTTCGCGTGTCCGCTCGCCGCGCTCATGCACATCTACGCGCGCTTCTCGCGCTACCGGATTTTTGCCGAAAAGAAAAAGTGCATCTCCTGCAACGTCTGCACCTCGGTCTGCCATCAGGGCATCGACGTGATGAACTTCGCCAACAAAGGCGTGCCGATGGAAGACCCCGAGTGCGTGCGCTGCTCCGCCTGCGTGCAGCAATGCCCGACCGGCGTGCTGTCCTTTGGGCGGCTGGGTGAAGGCGGTGTGCCGATCCTCGACAAGCTCGCCGCCTCCCCGGTGCGGATGCGGGAGGGCAAAATGACGAATGACGGATGACGGAATGACGAGAGCGCTCCGTCCCGTTCGTCATTCCGTCATTCCGTCGCCGCTTGACCTCCCACGCCACGCCACGGACTGTCCGCCGCGAAATGCCGCCCGCCATCGCTGCACCGCCATCTTCATGGCACGAAATCCACCTGCCCGACGGGTCTCCGCGCGCGCTTTACGCGAAGCTCCTGCGCGATCTCGGCGAACTGCGGGCGGCCGATTTCCGCGCGCTCGATGACCGGATGGAAGCCACGCTCCGCGAGATGGGCGTCAATTTCGACATCACCCGCAGCGACCCGTGGGGACGCCAGCCGTGGACGTGCGATCTCCTGCCACACCTCTTCGAGGCGCAGGACTGGGCGCTGATCGTCCGCGGTTTCCGCCAGCGGCTCCACGCCTTTGAGCTTTTCCTCGCCGATGTGTACGGGCCGCGCGACATCCTGCGCGCGGGCGTGGTGCCGATCCAGGCGGTGCTCGGCAGCCCGCACTACCAGCACGCGGCCAGCGGACTGCCGCTGCCTCACGGGCGCTTCCTGCACCTGAGCGGCATGTGCCTGGCGCGCGATCCGAAAGGCCGCCTCCAGGTGAAGCACCACCATTTCGGCCACGCCACGGGCATCAGCTACATGATGCAAAACCGCCGCGCGCTGGCACGCGTGGTGCCGGAGTTTTTCCAGGACGCGCCGGTGCTCCCGCTCGCGGAGACGCCGCTCGCCATCATGGAGCGCCTGCGGGAGACGACGCGCGACGCCGAGCCCACAGTCGTCCTGCTCAGCCCCGGCGCGGGTTCCGCGGTTTCCAGCGAGCAGTCCTTCCTCGCCCGGCGGATGGGCATCCCCGTGGTGCAGGGCGGCGATCTGCTCGTGCTCGACGACCGCGTCTTTTTGAAAACCGTGCGCGGCCTGGAGCGCGTGGAGGTCATCTACAATCGCGTGGCCGACGCCTACCTTGATCCGCTGGTCTTTCGCAGCGACAGCTACCTCGGCGTGCCCGGCCTGCTGCACTGCGTGCGAAAAGGCACGGTCTCCCTGCTCAATGCCGTCGGTTCGCAACTCGCCGACGACCGCGCGCTGCTCGCTTTCGCCCCGCAGATCATCCGCCACTACCTCGGCGAGGCGCCCATTCTCCCGACCGTCCCCACCATCTGGCTCGGCGACATCGACCAGCTCGAACTCGTGCTCGACGATCCCGCGCGCTACCGCATCCGCCCGGTCTCCCGCGAGGACACCAGCGGCTCCTGGGAGCGCGCCCATGCGCAGGACCCGGCACACGTCGTAGCCGACGTGCGCCGCAATCCCGCGCACTTCGTGGCGCAGCCGCGGGAGGAGGGCGCGCCCACGCTTTGCTTCGAGCGCGGGCAGCGCGTGGAGCATAGGCAGGATCACATCGTCTTCGCCGTGCGGTCCGGGGGCGAAAGCGAAAGCGTGCAGGTCTTTCCGGGCGCGCTCACCCGCGTGTTCAGCCGCGCCGATCCGGCCGGCGAATTTGGCTTTGGCTGGACCAGCAAGGACTCGTGGGTGCCCGGCGAACCCGGCGTCAGCTCACCGCTTTCCGTCGTGAGCCGCCGCGCCTCCGATCCCGCGCTGCCCACCCGCCAGGTCACCTCGCGCGTGGCGGAGTCCTTTTACTGGATGGGCCGGTACCTCGAGCGCGCGCATCATCAGGCGTATCTCATCCAGACCATCGAGGCGCTCGAAACCGAGGAGCTGAACACCGCCGAGCGCCGCCTCTACCGCCCGATCTGGAACAAGCTCCTCCCCCCGCTCGAAAAGTCCGCCGGCACCTCCCGCCGCTCCATCGCGAACCGCCTCGACCGCTACCGCCTGCTCCTCTCCCCCGAGCCCGGAAGCGTGCTGCGCACCTTCCAGCGCGCGATGTACAACGCCGAGAGCGTGCAGGACAGCCTCTCGCCCGAGGCATGGGCCACCCTCGCCCGGCTGCGCGCCACTTTCGCCCGCACCCGCTTTTCGGAAAAAATCCCCGCCGATCAGCTAGTGCGCGTCACCCGCCGGCAGGCCGACCAGGTCACCCAGCTCATCCCGCAATTCCTCGCCGTCGCCGCCGGCACGATGCTCGCGGACGACGGGTGGGCCTTCTGCCAGATCGGTCTCATGCTTGAGCGCGCAGTCATCACCGCCAATAGCGTCCTCTCCATCGCGCCCGCCCTCCAGGCCCCGTCCGCCGCCGAGAGCAGCCACGCCGGCGAGATCGAGCTCTCTGCTTTCCTCCGCCTCCTCGGCTGCCGCGACGCCTACCGCCGCATCTACCAGATGCGCGCCGAGCCCATCCCCGTCCTCGAGCTCCTCTACCAGCACGCTCAGGTGCCGCGGAGCGTCGTCCGCTGTCTGGAAAGATGCGCTCAGCTCCTGCGGGAGAGCGTGGCCCCCGAGCAGGCCAGCGCCGCCGGAGCGCCCGCCGCGCTCGACTCCCTCATCACCATGCTCCAGCGCCTGCACTGGCCCGCCCACCTCCGCCACGGCGCCGATGAAGACGCTCCCCTTGCGCCCGGCCCGGCGGCTTCCCGCGACGAGACCGCCGCGCTCGCCCCCCTGCTCCAGCGGCTGCTCGGGCAGGTTCTGGAAATCCACACACACCTCGCCGACAGCTTCCTGAACCATCAGGCGCACATCGCACGGCTCACCCAGCCAATGCTGCCAGGCGTGTAAAAGCAGATGGCGTATCCGCGCCAAAGCCCGGCCGCCTACGCCCGCCCCGCCCGCACGCTGACATAGGCGCTGTCCCGCAGCAGAAAGCGCCACGGCAGATGCGCCGCCTTGGAAATCCCAACCCGCACATCCGCCTCCACCTCGACCGGCTGCGGCGGCGGCAGGAAACCGATCGTCCGCGCCGAGCAGAGGTCGCGGCCGTGGTCGCGGCCATCGACTCCCAGCGCGAGCGCCAGCTTACCCGGCCCGGAGCAGAGCGCGCGCGGATGCGCCAGCGGCGTCCGGCGATGGGCGAGCCGCCGCCGGGTCATCGCCGCGACGCCGCGCGTGGGCTCGATCGCCCGGAGGAGCACAAAGCCGTCTTCGCCCCCGCCCTTCACGAGCACATTCAGCAGCCAGTACATGCCGTAGTTGAAATAGACATACGCCGCGCCCGCCCGATGCCGCGCCACAAACTCCCGCGCGCTCGGCCGCGCAAAAGTGTGGCACGCCTCGTCCTGCACCGCCGCATACGCCTCCGTCTCCACGATGATCCCCGCGCACCGCTTCCACACCAGCTCGCACCC
The DNA here is from genome assembly GCA_031411535.1 of Chthoniobacter sp. Lineage (GTDB taxonomy): Bacteria > Verrucomicrobiota > Verrucomicrobiia > Chthoniobacterales > Chthoniobacteraceae > Chthoniobacter. Next base: position 17,835 of record JANOBH010000343.1, read on the forward strand.
GATCAGGTCGCGCGCGCACGTCACCGGATCGCGGGTGAAAAAGGATCGGTCGAGCATGCTGACGAAGCCAATCGCACAGCCGCCGCCGGAAGACCAGCCCGCGCCGAACTCTCCCGTTGACAGACCACCCCACCCCCACCATAGTCGCGCTCCTTTTTCCCCGCGATCCGTGTCTCACCGCCTTATGACCAGCTCTCTCCTCGACGAAGCCTTCAAAATCATCACCAGCCAGCAGATTCTGGTCAACGTCGTCTCAAAGCGCGTCCGCCAGCTCAGCGCCGGCCACCGCCCGATGATCGAGACCGGCCCGCGCATGGGCTTCTCCGACATTGCGCTGTCGGAGATCATTCAGGGCAAGCTGACGTGGGAACCGGCCCCCGTGCTGGACGGCGCGGCGCCGGCCAAGAAGGGCAAGTAAGCGCCCGTGGCCAAAGCGCCCGGACGGGTGGCGGATATCTCGGTCAACCGCAAGGCGCTGCGGGAGTATCACATTCTGGAGAGGTTTGAGGCCGGGCTGGAGCTCAAGGGCACCGAAGTGAAGTCGATCCGCGGCGGGCTGGCAAACGTCAGCGGGGCGTTTGCGCGGGTGGAAAACGGGCAGGTCTTTGCGTACGACGTGGATGTGCAGGCGTATGCACGCGCGAGCTTCAGCCAGCACGAGCCAAAGCGGCAGCGCCGCCTGCTGCTCCACAAGCAGGAGATCGACCGCCTCTTCGGACTGACGCAGATCAAAGGCCACACCCTCGTGGTGCTCCGCATGTACTGGAAAGACGCCCGCGTAAAAATCGAGCTCGGCGTCGCCAAGGGCAAGGAGGCCTCCGACAAACGCCAGGATCTCAAGGACCGCGCGGAACAGCGCGAGACAGACCGCGAAGTCGCCCGCTTCAACAAGAAGCACGCGTAGCGCGTGCGCCGTCCGCCATTGCGCGCCGCACGCGACGGCATACACTTCGCGCGTCTCATGAATATTCCGCTCTCCCGCTGCACCGCGCTCCTTTTCGCAGTCCTCTCCCTCACCGGTTGCGACCGGAAAGAAACTGCCTCGACCGCCCGGGAAGCCGCGTCAGCCGACGTGGCTCCCGAGCAGGGCGCCACCGCTCCCGCGCCCTCGGAAACCGCACCCACAGCCTCGCCCGAGGCATCCGCACCGGCCGCCCAGCCGGCGACTTCCGCAGCCGACGCCGCCTTCCTCGCGGAGATGAAAGACCCGGCAGTCGTCGAAGCCCCGCCGAAGCCGGCGGACGACCGCGCGGCCTACGAGGAGTGGTTCAAAAAGTACCAGCTCGACCTCAACGACCCGACCATGCTCGACAGCGACGAGGACAAGGACGGCTTCACCAACCGCGACGAATTCCTCGCCGGCACGAATCCGCGCGACGCCGCCTCTCACCCCGAGCCAAAGACCGCGCATCCCGCGATCCGGCTCAAGGAATACAACGAGGTGCGCCTCCCGCTCGTGCTCGAATCGGTCAGCGGCGACAAGGCCGTGATCCGCCGCACCGACGCCGGCGAGGCGCGCACCGAAACGGTGCACGCGGGCGACATGCTCCCCGGCTTCCCGCTGCGCGTCGCCAGGCTCGCCGCGCGCCAGCAGATCGACAAGGACGGCAACCCGATGGACCGCTCGCAGGTCGTGCTCGAAGACCCGATGACGAAGGAAACCATCACCCTGGTGAAGGGACTCCCCGCGAAGACCTCCGCGAGCTACGCGGTACTCGCGTCCGACGATGGAAAGACCACCCTGAAAGTGCGCGCGGGCGAAGTCTTCGCCTGGCCCGGAGTGGCCGGCGCGACCTACCGCGTCGTGGACCTCAGCCGCGACCAGATCGTCCTCCAGCAGCAGGAGACGCGGAAGATGTGGACGATCTCCCGGCAGTGATTCACGCCGGGCGCGGGCGGCGCCATTCGTGGAGAAAGACGGCCGCGCACGCCGCCAGCAGGGCGAGATCGCGCAGGATGATCAACCGGTAGTCGGGAGTCGTCTCCTCCCGGCCAAAGCATCCGCACGCGATGTTCAAGCCGCGCCACCATGCGCTGCCGATCGCCGCGAGAAACACCGCGGTCATCCCGGTCATCGTCGCCGACGCGCCGAGCGCCAGCCGACGGTCGAAAACCGCGAGGGCGGCCGTGATTTCCAGCCACGGCAGATAGACCGCGAGCAGCACCGCGAGATCCGGCGATGGCAGCAGTTCGTAGTTCTGGATCGCGATGGTGAAATCCTGCGTCGCCGGGCGGGCGTGCGCGAAATCCCATATCTTCACCACGCCCGCGGCGAGGAAGACGGCGGCGACCGCGAACCGCAGCATCACGATCACTTTCCCTCCCATGCCGCCCACCCTCCCTTCAGCACATAAACGCCGCCGATCTTCAGCTCCGAGCGGATGCGCTCCGCCACGGCCTGGCTCGTATCGCAATTCCCGCCGTCGCAATAGACGACCAGCGTCTTGTCGGCGTCCCACGCGTCGAGGAACGGTCCCACAAGCTTGCTCCACTCGTCCTCGTTGAGCAGCAGCGCGCCGGGGATGTGCGTCCGCTCATACTTCGCGCGGGAGCGCGCATCCACCCACTGCACGCTGTCTCCCCACATCCGCGCCGTCGCGAGCCGCACCTCGCCCGGCGCGAGCGGCTCTTCCTTGTTCCACTTCAGTTGGATCGCGCCGGAGACCAGCGCGGGCAGCAGCGCCAGCGCGAGCACGAGCGCGAGTTGGCGGGCGGCACGG
>JANOBH010000344.1:0-1621 GCA_031411535.1 Chthoniobacter sp.
GGTTACGATGCGCTCTCGGAGATGGTGTTTGTCGGCTTCGATTCGCTCCAGGCCTCGACGCCGGAAAAGATCCGCCCTTTCGACAGGAACCGCACAGGACTCGTGCTCGGCGAAGGCGCGGCGATCCTCGCGCTGGAGGACATGCAGTCCGCGAAGCAGCGCGGCGCGGCGATCCTCGCGGAGGTCGCGGGCTACGGCATCTCCACGGACAATCATCACCTCACGCAGCCGCACCCCAGCGGCATCGGGCCGCGGCTGGCGATGGAGCGCGCGCTCGCGGATGCGCGGCGGGCGCCGGGCGAGGTGGATTACATCAATGCGCACGGCACGGCGACGGCCTTCAACGACGCGACGGAGGGCACGGCCATCGCGCAGATTTTCGGCAGCCGCGTGCCGGTCAGCTCGACGAAATCCATGATGGGGCACTCGCTTGGCGCGGCGGGCGCGATCGAGGCGGCGTTCTCGATCCTCGCGCTGCGGGGCCAGTTTCTGCCGCCGAATATCCACTACGCGGAAGCTGACCCCGCGTGGGCGCTGAACATCGTGGCGAACAAAGCGCGCGAGGCGCGCGTGCGCTGCGTGGTGTCGAATTCGTTCGGCTTCGGCGGGACGAATGCATCGGTCGTTCTGGAAGGAGGCGAGCCGTGACCGCGCACATCGCAGGCATGGGCTGGGTCACGCCGCTGGGGACGGGGCTGGAGGATGTCTTCGCGCGGATCACGGCCGGCGAGGTCGCGGAGGCGAAGGCGGTCGCGAATCCCGAAACGGGCCGCATGCATTCCTACATCCCCGTCCCTATGAAACTCGTCGAGGCGCTCGGGAGAAATCCGCGGCTGCGGCGTGCGAGCGCGATCTCCTACTTCGCCGTCGCCGCCGGGCTGGCGGCGCTGGCGGATGCTGGGATCGGGATGACGCCGGAGCTCGCGGCGCGGACGGCGGTGGTCTTCGCGATCTCGAACGGCGGCGTGATCTACACGCGCAAGTTCTACGATCAGATCGTGAAGCAGGGCGCGAACGCCGCGAGCCCCGCGCTTTTTCCCGAGACGGTCTATAACGCGCCCGCGAGCCATCTCGCGGCGCAGCTCGGCATCGACGGCGCGAGTTACACGCTCGTGGGCGATGCGTCGGTGGGAATCTCGGCACTGCACTTTGCCGGACAACTGCTGGCCACGGACGACGTGGAGCAGGTCGTGGTGGTCGGCGCGGAGGAGTGCGACTGGATCCTGTGCGAAGCATACTCCCAGTGGCGGCTCGCACGCACGCCGCTGGCGGAGGGCGCGGCGGCGGTGGTGCTGCGGCGCGAGGGCCGGTGGCGCCTGCGCACGCATCCGGGTGTGCCCTTTTTCCGGCAGCGCGAGGCGACGGCTGCACTGGCTTCGGTGCTGGCGGATTTCGCGGACGCGAAAGTGGAACGCATCATTGCGAGCGCGAATGGCACTTTCATCGACCGGGCTGAAGCGGCTGCGCTCGCGATGCATTTCAAAGACGTCTCGATCGTCACGCCGAAGAAATCGCTCGGCGAATGCCCCGGCGCGGGCGCGCTCATGCAGACCGTCGCCGCAGCGCTTTCGGGCGGACCGGCGCTGGTGACAGTCGTGGGTTTCAACCAGCACGCCACCGT
>JANOBH010000345.1:0-1981 GCA_031411535.1 Chthoniobacter sp.
CTCAACGATGTGTTCGCGAAGTCGGGTGATCTCACCTGCGTCGGCACGGAGGTGCGCGAGTGCGAGTTGCTCGGTGAGGTTTTCAAATTGCAACGAAGGCCAGCCGGTCAGCGTGGAGAAGCGGAGCAGCGGCGCGATGACCTGGCCGAGATGCTGGGCGCGGGCGTCGTCGAGCGGCAGCCAGGCAGCAGCGCTGTCGCGGAGTTGGCGCAGTTCGACGAGATGGGGCGCGACGGAGACGCTGCCCTCGGCGATGGAGCCGAGCATTTCCTGCAAGACTCCGCGCACGTCCGCCGCCTCGGTGGCGAGGCTGCGCCCGGCGAGGATTTGCATTTTCTCCAGCCGCAGCCGGAAAAGGCGCACGGGCAACGGCTCGGTGACATGACCGGCGCGACCGTCCGGGTTCACTTGGTGGTAAGCGAAGTTGTCCCAGTGGTCGATGATGAGGAAGTCGCGCTTTTCCTCGCCGCTCACGGGATCAGTCCAGAGGCGCGTGCCGCGGCCGATCATCTGCCAAAATTTCACGCGACTGAAGACGGGCTTGGCGAAGACGAGGTTGCGGATGGCCGGCACGTCCACGCCGGTGTCGAGCATGTCCACGGAGATGGCGACGCGAGGGAAGTCCTTGAGTTTGAAATCGTCGAGCGTCTCCTCGGCGCGCTCCATGTGGCTGTCGATGACCTTGGCGAGTCCGCGGCGCTGGAGGTCGGGGAAGAGACGGATGAAGCTCTGGTAAATCTCCAGTGCGTGCCGGTGGCTGACGGCAAACATGATGGACTTCGCCGGGAGCGTGCCGACGGCGTCCTTGATCGAGTGCTCCATGAATTCGCGGACAATGGAGTCGTTGGTGCCGGTATTGGTGACGCGGTGCTCGAGGTCGGTGCCCTCGAAGCTCAATTCCTCCGCCGCGATCCCTTGGGCGCGGAGCTGCTCGACGAGTTCTGGCGGGAGTTGGCCGGGTTCAAGTCCCTCGATCTGGAAATGAGTGCGTGCGGAATGGACCGGGCGATAAGGAACCAGATGATGGTCGGCGATTGCTTCGTCGTAGCTGAAATGGAACGTCGGCAAGCCGTCGGGGCAGTCGAAGAGCGTGAAAGTATTGTGGTCGATGAAGTCGGTCGGTGTGGCGGTGAGGCCGACTTGCAGTGCGTCGAAGTGCTCAAAGATGGCGCGGTAGCGCGAGTAGATGGAGCGGTGGCTTTCGTCGGCGAAGATGAGGTCGAAGGCGCCGGGCGAGAGTCGTGGGAAGGCGGCCATCATCGCCGGATATGTGGAGGCGAAGATGCGCGCGGTCGTGTCCATCTCGCCGGATTCGATGCGAGCGAAGGGCACGTCCGGCATGTGCTCCTTGAACGCACCGAGCGCCTGCTTCACCAGCTCGCGCCGGTCGGCGAGGAAGAGAACGCGCTCGACCCATTTGCAGCGCATGAGCAGCTCCACCAAGGCCACAGCGACGCGTGTTTTTCCGGTGCCGGTCGCCATGACGAGGAGGAATTGGCGATGCCCTTTTTCCGTGCGCTCGGCGACTTCCTTCACCGCGTTCGTCTGGTAGGCGCGATTGACGATGCGCTCCGTGACGGACGCGCCCGCGAGCGGTTCGCGGTATCGGCGCTGGAAAGCGAGGCGTTCGAGATCGTCCGGCGAAAAGAAGCCACTCACGCGACGCGGCGGACCTGCCGGAGTTTCCATGAACCAAATCTCATCGCCGTTGCTGAGGAAGATGAATGGCGTGACGCCGTGCTCGCTGCCGATGCGTGTGGCGTATTCGGCGGCCTGGCGTTCGCCTTCAAGCGGGCTTCGGCTGGTGCGCTTTGCCTCCACCACCGCGAGCGGACGCCCGAAGCGGTCGAATAAAACATAGTCGGCAAACTCACGTGAGCGCTCGGGCTCCGCGTCTTTCACACGCGGAGCGGTGCCACGAAGCAGGAACTCTTCGATGCACTGGCGATCTCCAGGATTCCAACCGGCACGAGCAAGCGCG
>JANOBH010000346.1:0-20192 GCA_031411535.1 Chthoniobacter sp.
TACTCACACGCCCTTTTTCTTCGGATCCCAGATGAATTTGTGCATCTGGAGCTGGAAGCGGACGGGGAGTTTGTCGGCGACTAGCCACTCCACGATCTCGCGCGGCTCGATACGGCCAAAGATGGGCGAAAAGAGCACGCCTCCGCTGCGAGTGGCGAGGTCGTGGGCGCGGACCTGCTCGCGCGACCACTCGTAATCCTCGCGCGAGCCGATGACGAATTTCACCTCATCGCGCTTGGCGAGGTGCGGGATGTTCGACCACAGATTGCGCGCGCACTCGCCGCTGCCGGGCGTTTTCAAATCCATGATGCGGTGCACTCGTGGGTCGATGATCGAGATGTCGTGCGCGCCGCTGGTCTCGATGAGCACGGTCTTGCCGGCGTCGCAGAGCGCGGTCATCAGCGGGTGGACGTTCTTTTGCAGGAGCGGCTCGCCCCCGGTGATCTCCACGAGCGGACAGTCGAACGCCAGCACCTCGGCGAGCACGTCGCTGACCTCGCGCTTTTTCCCATCGTAAAAGGCATACTCGGTGTCGCAGTAGGTGCAGCGCAGGTCGCACGCGGTCAGGCGGACGAAGGCGCACCGCCAGCCCGCCCACGAGCTTTCGCCCTGCACGGACTCGTAGATTTCGTGGATCTTCAGCGTGGGGGCTTTGGCGGTGGCAACGGACATTCTTTTAAGACGGGATTTACGGGATTGGCGCGCGTGAGGAAGCGCGACCTTCGCGCATTTCGCCAAAAAATCCTGTTCATCCCGTCAATCCCGTCCAAAAACTCCGCTCCCAATTTTATGCCAAACCGCATCGACCAGAAATTCTCCGACCTCCGCGCCTCGGGAAAGAAGGCGCTCATCGCCTACATCTCCGCGGGCGACCCGACCCTTGACGCCACCCGCGAACTGGCCTGGGCCTTTGAAAAGGAGGGCGTGGACATCCTCGAACTCGGTGTCCCTTTCTCGGATCCGCTCGCCGATGGCGTGGTCAACCAGCTCGCCGCGGCACGGGCGCTGGAAGCCGGGACGACGGTGCGCGGAGTGCTGGAATGTGTGCGGGCGATCCGCGCGCAGTCGCAGCTCCCGATCGTGCTCTACACGTACATGAACCCGATCTACCGCTTCGGTTTCGAGGCGTTTCACCGCGCGGCGGAGGCGGCGGGTGTGGACGGGCTGCTGATCCTCGATCTGCCTCCGGATGAGGACGCGCAGAATGCGGAATTGTCTGAGCATACCGGGTTGAAACGCATCCGCCTCATCGCGCCCACGACGCCGCCGGCGCGCATCGCGCAGCTCACGGCGGGAGCGAGCGGTTTCGTCTATTACGTCTCGCGCGAAGGCGTGACCGGCGAGCGTGCGGAGGTGGCTGATTCGCTGGCGGAGCGGGTCGCGGAGATCCGCGCGACGACGGAGCTGCCGATTGCCGTGGGGTTTGGGATTTCCACGCCGGAGCATGTGCGGCAGGTGGCGCAGCACGCGGATGCGGTGGTGGTGGGGAGCGCAATCGTGAAACAGATCGCAGAATTTGGAAAAGACGCGTCGCTGGTGGAAAAGCTGAGCGCCTTCGTCCGCCCGCTGGCGGCAGCAAAGTAGCTTGGACTTCAGTCCAAGCTGCTGCGCCGCTTTGGACGAAAGTCCAAGCTACTTTCCAATCTGCGGGCCGGCGCCGATGTCCTCAGGCGTCGGCATCTTGATGTCGCGAATCCAGATGCTGCGGTAGCGCGTGGGATTGCCGTGGTCTTGCAGGCGGATCGGGCCCTGTTCGGCGTGCGCGTGATACGTGCCAACCTGGCGGTGCGGTGTCTCGCCGATGAGCGCGGTGTGGTTTTGCGTGACCACTCCATTGTGAAGCACGGTCACCACCATTGGCTTCTCAAGCTTGCCTTCCTTGAAGCGCGGACCTTCGACGATGATGTCGTAAGTCTGCCACTCGCCTGGCTTGCGCGACGCATTCACCTGCGGCGGCATGTAGCCGTAGATCGCGGTGGCCTGGCCGTCCGGGTAGGTCTGGTTTTCGTAGTTGTCGAGCACCTGGATCTCGTAACGCCCAAAAAGAAAGATTCCGCTGTTGCCGCGGCCCTGGCTTTTGCCGGAGGGCGGATTCGGCGCAGTCCACTCGACGTGGAGCTGAAAGTCGGGGCCGAACTGGTCCTTCGTCTGGAGGTCGCCTCCGCTCGCGATCATCGCGCCGTTTTCCAGCTTCCACTTCGCCTCACCATTGCCGGATTTCCATTTGGACAAATCCTTGCCGTCGAAAAGCACGGTCGCGTCGCTCGGCGCGGTGCCCGCCTTTTCCGGGGTTGGAAACTCACCGGGCGTGACGATCACCGGCTGCGGGCGTCCGCTGTCGTGGACGTGCCATTTGGTGCCGGGGATGATCGGCGTGTCCGTGTAGCCGAGGTCGTCGGCGGAGGCCGTGGCGGCGAGCGCGCCGAGGATGCCGGAGAGGAGGATGGAGTGGGTCGTTTTCATTTGGGTGGGAGGTTTCGGGGAAGGGAGGATGAACAGGCGAACAACCCGTTTGACGAGAAAATACTGGCCTTTTCCACAAAGCCGCGCCGCACCCGCAGTGACCTCCGCCGACCGGATGCCGGACCTCCACTGCCGTGTGATCTCCGTCCCGATGACGGTGACGGAAGTGAGAAGAAAACAATGGAGCCCCGCCGAGAAGCCGTCTCCCTCAACCGCCCCTACCCGAGCCGATACACGATCCGCGCCTTGTTCAGATCGTAGGAGGACATCTCGATCTTCACCCGGTCGCCGAGGGTGAGGCGGATGAAACGCTTGCGCATTTTTCCGGAGATGTGGGCGAGCACCTGATGTTTGTTCGCGAGGGCGACGCGGAACATGGTACCGGCGAGGACGGCGGTGATGGTTCCGTCGGTTTCGATGACTTCTTCAACTGCCATAATAATAGGAACGTCTGCTGCGCCGCGCGGGCCGGGGCGTTTGGTGGAACTGGACGGGGACCGACCTCGTCCGGGTTGCATTGCTTTCCGAAATTCCCTCCGCCCGGCACGTATGCCCGGCGAAGGGGCGGCGAGATTCGCCGATTTCGCGCGAATTGCAAGGCATTGCTCAGTGAAAATCCGCCTGCAGCCCGCTCAGTAGTCGTTGATCAGCATCGTGATGGCGTCATCGCACGCCTCGATCGCCCCGGGGCCGTCTGCGTTTGAGGCGGCTACGAAGCAGGTGTTCGCCTCCGGGCCGAGCCACATGACAGCGTAAAACATCGTGTTCTCGCCGTTGTGCATGAGCGCCGTGCCTCCAGCCCAGCGGCGCTTTGTCACCGCCCAGCCCATCGCGTATTCCTGACCGTCGGGCGGCGTGTGGAGGATTTTGAAACTTTCCGCCGTGAGCAGTCTCCCCTCACCCCGTGCGCCGGCCACATGCCACGCGGCATATCGTGCAAAGTCGGAGATCGTCATGTGAACGGTGGCCGCCGGGCCGATGGCAGGCGGATTGTCCGCGTCGGGGCCGGGCGGGATGGGTTTGTAAGGCGGCTCTTCGCCCGTGTGACCCCACGGCTGCCCAGCCTTTTCGGCTGCCGCAGGTTCTCCAAAACCCGCGCTTTTCAAACCGAGCGGGACAAAAAGCCGCTCGCGCATCAATTCCTCCCACGCCTTCCCGGTCACCCGCTCCAACATCGCGCCCACGATGGAGTAGCCGGAGTCCGAATAGATCCAAAGAGTCCCCGGCGGCTTCTCCGGTTCGCGCGCCAGCAGGCCTTTGACAAATGCCTCCCTCTGCCCGGTCGCCGTGCCGTGGCGCTCGCGCGCGATTTTCCACAAAGCCGCGGGCGGATCGTGCGGAGCGCCGCCTCGGTGGACGAGGAGCTGCTCGATCGTCACCTCGCGCCAGGCCGGGCGCATGCTGCCTCCGAGATCCGCAAAGATGTCCCCGACCGTCGTGTCCCAATGCAGCTTCCCGTCCTCCACCAGCATCGCCACCACGGACGCCGTCATCGACTTCGTGCACGAGCCGAGGTGCCAGAGATCGTCCCGCGTGACCTGCTCCGCAGCGTCTGCCCGGCGCAGACCCGCCGCCCCGTACGCCACGACCCGCCCGTCCACGACGACCGCGGCGGCGACCGCTGGGACGCGTGTATTCCGCTGGATGCGCTGCAGACGGTACGACGCATCCTCCGGAGGGGCCGCCGCGAGGCGGAGGACAAAGGCCAGGCACACGACCGGGAAAAGCGAAACCTTCAGCATGAACCCGCGAAGGAACGTCATCCCACCCATGCGCACAAGCCACGCCTCGCTTTTAGCGCAATAAAGTTTTCCAAATATTTCCGATCTCGCACAGCCGGGAGATGGAACGCATGCGCCCCCTCCGCCCATAGGAAACGTCTTGTGAGCCGCACAGAGTCGGCGTAAGAAAGACGACTGCCCCGCAGAGTGAATTTCGAGGGGCGCTTTACCAAAAAACGACAGGGAGAAAAACTATGGCCACCCAGGCTGAAATCATCGTCAAGGAGGGCACCCGCGCCCTCGGGCGCTACGTCCTCGATCCGGGCGAGTATGTCATCGGGAGGGATTTGTCATGCGACATCCTCCTCGACAGTCTCGGCATCTCGCGGAAACACGCGCAACTCATCGTCACCGCCGATCGCCTCTTGGTGCGCGACCTCGGAAGCACGAACGGAACTTTTGTCGGCGACAGTCTCGTCGAAGGCGCAACGCCGGTCACCCCGGGAAATGCGATCCGCATGGGCACGGAAGGAAGCGCGGAAGTCCGCCTGATCGAAAGCACGAAGCCCCCGGTCAAGAATGGCAACGGCAAGGCCCACGACTCCAGCCCGGCTTCCGGCGACGATTTGAAAAAGGCGCTCGCCGAGCGAGACGTGGCGCAGAGAAAGCAGCAGGAGCTCGCCGCCCAGCTCGCCGCCATCGCCCACCAGGTCGGCGCGGCGAAAGCAGAGCTTTCCCGGAGTGCGGAGGCATCGGACCGGCTGACCAGGGATTTGGAGGCCCGCGCAAGGGAGATCGACTCTTTGAAAACCGCGCATAGCGCCGCGGCCGAGCAGAAGGCCCAGGCGCTCGCGCAGGTGGGGCAGTTGCGCCAGGAACTGCAAAAGCGGGTCGAGTCGATGTCGAAAAAAAGCACGGCACTCGCCGTGGAAACGTCCGCGCAGGAGAAGTTCGCCGCCGCGGATATCGAGCAGCTCCGCGCGCAGTACGAGAAGCGGATCGAAGTGCTCGACCAAGAGCGGCAGGCCGCGATCAAGGAGCGCGATGATTTACTGGCCCGCTGGAAGCAGCGGGACGACGAGGAAAAGGCGCGGGCGGAAAAAATCGGGCAGGAGACCGCCGCGCTCGCGAAAGATCGGGACAACGCAAGGGCGGAGATCGCCGCCCTCCGCGAGGAGCACAAAAAGGAAATCGCCGCCGTGCGCGGTGAGCAGACCGAGGCGGTGCAGGCGCGCGACCAGGCGCTCGCCCAGCTCACCGAACTGAAGAAACAGCAGCCCGCGTCCGCCAAAATCGCAAAGATCGAGGAGGCCCACCGCAAGCAGCTCGAAGCCGTCACCGCCCAGCGCAAGGCCGCGATTAAGGAGCGCGACGAAGCGCTCGCCCGCCTCAAGGAAACCGCGGACAGGCAGAAGGCGGAACTCGCCGCCCTCTCCAAAAAGCAGGACGCCGCCGCACAGGAGCGCGACCGCCAGATCGATGCGCTGACCAAGGCGCTCGAGGCGCAGAAACGCGAAACCGCAGCCCTCGCCCAGCAGCGCGACGCCCTGTCCAAGGCAAAGGAAGGGCACGCCCAGCAACTCGCCGGCCAATCGGAAACGACGAACGCCAAGGTGAAATCCCTGGCTGAGGAAAACGCGAAACTCCTGGCCGAAAAAGACGACGCGCTCGCCGGAATGCGGCAGTTCGCCGAGGCGCAAAAAATCGAAATCGCATCACTCGGTGAAAAGGCCGCCCAGTTCGCCAAAGAGCGCGACGAAGCCGCCGCGCGCTCCGCCAACTCCACCGACGAACTCAAGTCCCAGCTCCAAAAGCTCGGCCAGCAGCGCGACGAACTGGTCACCGCTCGCGACGAGGCCCGCGCGCAGCTTGGCCAGCTCACCGCGGCCCACCGGCAGGGTGCTGACCTCAGCGCGACGGAGCAGCAGAGCCTCGCCGCCGCTCGCGACCAGGCGCTCAGCCAGATTGAGGAACTCCGCGCCGCCCACGAGCAGCGCACCGCCGATTTGCAGGACGGGCACACCGCCGCCATCCGCGAGCGTGACCACGCGCTCCACGGGCTCAACGCCCAGCTCCTCGAACAAAAGCAGCAGATCGAAAACTCCCTCCGCCAGCGCGACCAGGCCATTGCCGACCGCGAGGCCGCCGGTGCGAAAGTCACACCCGTCGTTTCCGCCCAGCGCGAGCAGATCGCATCGCTCATCGCCGAGCGCGACGCCCTCCTCCGCGACAAAGCCCAGCTCGCCCAGCAGGCCGCCAACGCGCAGCAGGCCGCCGACGCCCGCGCCAAGGCATCCCAGCAGGAGCGTGAAAAACTCGCCGCCGAGAAGGAAGCGGAGTCCGCCGATCTTCACCACATCATCGACGCGCAGAAAAACCAGCTCGCCTCCCTCGCCGAGCAGCGCGCCCAGCTCGCCTCCGGACAGGAGCAGGCGCTCGCCCAGGTGCAGGCGCTTTCCGAGGCGCAGGAGAAAGAGCGCGCCGCCTTTGCCGCCGACCGCGAGCGCGCCGCAGCGCAGGCCGCCAAAATCAGCGAGGAACTGAAGGCACAGGTCCAGAGCCTCGCCAAGGAACGCAACGAGGCGGTCTCCCAAAACTCCCGCCTCGCCGCCGCACACCAGCAGCAGTCCGGCATCCGCGCGAATGAACTGCAGGCCCTCGCCGCCGCACGCGATCAGGCCCTCACGCAGGTCGAGGAAATGCGCGCCGCAGCGGAAACCGCGTTCGGCACACTCCAGGACGAGCACGCCACCATCCTCAGCGGACGCGACGACACCATCCATCAGCTCAACGCCCTCTGCCTCGAACAGAAGCAGCAGATCGAGGCCGCCCTCCGCGAGCGCGACCAGGCCCTCGCCGACCGTGACGCCGCCGGCGCAAAAGCCACGCCCGTCGTCACCGCCCAGCGCGAGCAGATCGCATCGCTCAGCGCCGAACGCGACGCCCTCGCCCGGGACAAAGCCCAGCTCGCCCAGCAGACCGCCAATGCGCAGCAGGCCGCCGAGGCACGCGCCAAAGCCGGCCAGGAGGAGCGCGAAAAACTCGCCGCCGAAATGCAGGCCCAGTCCGCCGAACTCCAAAACGTCATCGACGCCCAGAAGAGCCAGCTCGCCTCCCTCACCGGGCAGCGCGACGAACTCGCCGCCCAGCACGGGCAGGCGCTCGCCCAGGTGCAGTCCCTTTCCGAGACCCAGGAGCAGGAACGCGCCGCATTCTCAGTCGAGCGCGACCGCACCGCCGCCCAGGCGGCAAAGGTCGCCGACGAGCTCAAAGCGCAGCTCCAGAACCTCGCCAAAGAACGCAACGAACTGCTCAAGGCCCGCGACCAGGCGCTCGCCCAAAACGCCCGCATCACCGCCACCCATCAGCAGCAGTCCGGCGTCCGTGCCGGCGAGATGCAGGCCCTCGCCGCAGCCCGCGACCAGGCCCTTGCCCTCGTCGAGGAAATGCGCACCGCCGCCGAAAACGGTTTTGCCGCACTCCAGGACGATCACGCCGCCACCCTCACCGAACGCGACGACAGCATCCATCAGCTCAATTCCCTCTGCCTCGAACAAAAGCAGCAGATCGAGAACGTCGTCCGCGAGCGCGACCAGGCCCTCGCCGACCGCGATGCCGCCGGCGCGAAAGCCACCCCCGTCGTCGCCGCCCAGCGCGAGCAGATCGCCTCGCTCAGCGCCGAGCGCGACCTGCTCGCCCGCGACAAGGCCCAGCTCTCCCAGCAGCTCGGCGGCCTCCAGCAGACCGCCGAGGCCCGCGCAAAAGCCTGGCAGCACGAGCGTGAAAAACTCACCGCCGAGCGGCAGGCCGAGTCCGCCGAGCTCCACCACGTCATCGACGCGCAGAAAAACCAGCTCGCCTCCCTCGCGCAGCAGCGCGCACAGCTCACCGCCGAGCTTGAGGACTCGCTCGCCCAGGTGCATGCGCTTTCCGAGACGCACGAGACCGAGCGCCTCGCCGCCATCGAGGAGCGCGACCGCGCCGCCGCCCAGTTCGCCAAGCTCGCCGACGAGCACAAGCGCCAATTCGCCGCCCTCTCACAGCAGCGCGACCACCTCCTCATGGAGCGCGACCACGCTCTCGCGCAATTCTCCGACCTCACCGCCGCCCACCGCCAGCACAGCGCCGCCAAGGACGCCGAGCGCCTGAACCTGCTCACCGCCCGCGACAAGACCGTCGCCCACCTCGATGAGATCCGCGCCACCCACGACCACCAGCTCACCGCCCTCGCCGAAAGCCACGCCGTCACCCTCCGCGAGCGCGACGAGACCCTCCACGCCTCCCAGACGCTGAACGTCGAGCAGCGCCAGCAGATCGAGACACTCACCCGCGAACGCGACCAGGCCATCGCCGACCGCGAGACCGCCGGCGCCATGGTCACCCCCGTCGTCGCCGCGCAGCGCGAGCAGATCGCCTCCCTCGCCGCCGAGCGCGACGTCCTCGCCAGGGAAAAAGCGGAGATCATCCACCAGGCCACCACCACACGCGAGGCTCTGGAGCTCCACGTCATGGAGCTCGAGGAGGAGCGGGAGAAAGTGCTCGCCGAGCGCCAGGCCGACCTCACGGAACTCCACGGCGTCATCGCCGCGCAGAAAAACCAGATCGCCTCCCTCGCCCACCAGCGCGCCCAGCTCGCCGCCGAGCGCGGCGAGCTCGAGACCCGTGCGCAGGCCACGGCCGCGGCCCACGAAAAAGAGCGCGCCGACCAGTCCGCCGAGCGCCTCGCCTTCGTGCAGGAGCGCGACCAGACCGCCGCAGACCTTGCCCGGATCAGCGAGGAGCAGCAGACCCAGATCGCCGCGCTCGCCGGCCAGCGCGACCGCCTGCTCAAGGAGCGCGACGCCGCGCTCACCCAGAGCGCGCAGGCCACCGCCGCGCAGGAGGCACAGGCCGCCGCCTACCTCACCGACCGTCAGGCACTCACCGCCGCCCGTGAGCAGATCATCGCCGAGATCGGAAAAATCCGCGCCACCCACGAAAGCCAGCTCGCGCCCCTGCACCAGGAGCGCGACCTTGCCTTGCGCGAGCGCGACGACGCGCTCACGAGGATGGCCGCCCTCGACGAAAGCCGCCTCCATGAGATCGCCTCGCTCCAGAGCGAGCGCGAACAGATCCGCACCAGCCTCGCTGAAGCCGCCCAGCTCGCCCAGGCGCAGAAATCCCAGCTCGCCGCCCTCACCGCCGAGTGCGAAACCCTCACGCACGACAAGGAGACCACCGCCAAGCGTTTCGCCGAGGAGCGCCGGACGCAGAAGCAGCGCCACCAGGCACTCGCTGCCGAGCGCGAAAAACTCATCGCCGACAAAGCCAGCGCCGTCGGCGAACTCCAGTCCCTCCTCGAAACCCAGCGCGCGCAGAATGAAACCCTGACCCAGCAGTGCGCTGCGCTCGCCCATGAGCGCGAGGAGGCGCTCGCACTCGCGTCCGAATTCGACGAAGCCCGCCAGCAGCAGGCCGCCGCCCTCGTGGCGCTGGATCAGTCCGCCGCCAAGGAGCACGCGCAGACGACCGCGCAGTTCGCCAAGATCGCGGACGAGCAGAAGCGGCAGATCGCCGCCCTCTCAGAGCAGCGCGCCCAGCTCCTCGCCGAGCGCGACCAGGCGCGTGAAAAATTCACCAGCCTCAGCGAGGCGCACCGCCAGCAGACGGCGGCCGCCGAGGCCGAGCAGCAGAAGCTCCTCGCCGCCCGCGACCAGGCCATCTCCCAGATCGCCGCCATCCGCGCCACCTACGAGCAGCAGATCGCCGCCGGCGGCGAGGAGCGCAGCCTCACCCTCCGCGAGCGCGACGCCGCGCTCAGCCGCATGGGCGAGATCAGCACCGCGCAGAAGCAGCAGATCGAGGCCCTCACCGCCCAGCGCGACACGCTCCTCCGCGAGAGCGCCGAGGCCGCGAAACGCACCGGCGCCGAGATCGAGTCGCTCCGCGCCGAACTCCAGACCCTGCGCACCGACCAGACCGGCGCGCAGGAAAAGGCCGCGGCCGCCGCAGAGTTCCAGCAGATCATCGAGAGCCACAAGAAACAGATCGAGTCCCTCACGCAGCAGCGCGCCGTCGTCATGGCCGAGCGGAACGACGCCATCGCCCGCGTCGAGGCCATGGCCGGAGCGCGGAAGGCGGAGACCGAGGCGCTCGCCGCCCACCGCGCCGAAGTCCTGCGCGAGCGGGATGAAGCCGTCGCGCGTTTCTCCAAAATGGCGCGCGAGAACGCCGAACATCTGCAGCAGCTCGCCGCACAGCGCACGGAGATCATCGCCGGCCGCGACAAGCTGCTCGGCGACCTCGCCGAAACCCGGAAGGCGCATCTGGCCGAAATCGAGTCCCTGCGCGCGGCGCAGCACGCGGAACTCAAAGAGCGCGCCGAGGAAGACGCCAGCCTGCGCGGCGTCATCGAGTCGCAGGCCCGCCAGATCGAGGCGCTGAAAGGCGACCACGAAACCTTCGCCCAGGACCATGAGGTCCGCCTCACATCTGTCCATGCGACACACGCCGCGGAGCTGAAGGAGCGCGACGACGCCTTTGCCGAACTCCGCAGCCAGCACAAGGCGCAGAAAGGCCAGATCGCCCAGCTCCAGTCCCAGCTCACCGCTTTGAAGAGCGAAAAGGAAAAGTCCGCCGCCGGCCTCGCGCAGCTCGTCGCCACACACGGCGCGCAGATCACCTCCTTCGCCGCAGAGCGGGCCGGCCTCATTCGCGCAAAGCAGGAGACCGTCGCCGAACTCGCCGCCACCGCCGCCGCCCAGCAGCAGCAGCTTGCCGCAGTCACCGAGCAGCGCGACGACCTCCTCCGCCAGCGCGGCGAGATGATGACCCGCTTTGGCGAGGTCGCCAAGGCGCAGAAGGCGCAGATCGAGTCCCTCAGCCAGCAGCGCGACTCGCTCCTCAAGGACAAGGAAAAGCCCGTGATGCTTTTCGCCAACGTCAGCGACTCGCAGAAAAAGCAGATCGACGCGCTCACCCACGGCGCCGAGGTCCTGCGCAAGGAGCGCGACGAGGCGCTCGCGCAGTATGCAAAGATCAATGAAGGCCAGAAGGCCCAGATCGAGTCGCTCGTGAAACAGCGCGACCAGCTCGCAAACGAGCACGAAGCCGCCCGCGCGCGCCTCGCCGAGATCAGTGACGCGCAGAAAAAGCAGGTCGAGTCGCTCGAACGCGAGCGTGCCGCCGTGATCCAGGAAAAAGCCGAGAGCGTCGCCCGTCTCACCGAGGTGAATACGGCGCAAAGCAGGCAGATCGAAGCCCTCAACACCCAGCGCGTTGCCATCCTGCAGGAGAAGGAGGATTCGCTCGCACGACTCACCCAGGTCACCGAGGCACAGAAACGCCAGATCGAGTCCATCGAGCAGGCGCGCACCGTTTTCTCCGCGGACAGCGAGAAGACCGTGGCCGGCCTCCGCCAGCTCCTCGAAGCTCAGAATAAGCAGGTCGAAGCCACCGACGCCGAGCGGACCGCAGCGGTCAAGGCGCGCGACGCCGCCGCCGCCGAACTCATCCGCGTCAACGCGATCCAGCAGAAGCAGATCGAGACTCTCGGCGCGCAGCGACAGCAGCTCACGCAGGAGCGCGACCGCCTCGCCGCCAACCTCGCCAAAAACAAGGAGGCGCGCGACAAGCAGGTCGCCGCGCTCGAGGCGGAAAAAGCCGCACACATCAGCGAGCGCGAGCAGTCGATGAAGCAGACCGCCCAGGCCGACGAGGCGCAGAAACGCCAGATCGCCGCGCTCGCCAAACAGCGCGACGAAATCATTCGCGAACGCGACGAAGCCCGCGCCGAGATCGCCAGTGCGGCCGAGGCCCACAAGCTCCAGCTCATCACTCACGCCCAGGAGCGCGAGGCCGTGGTCAAGGAGCGCGAAGCCGCGCTTGCGCGCTTCGCCGAGGTCAATCAGGCGCAGGTCCAGCAGCTCGAATCCCTCGGGCAGCAGCGCGCCGCCTTGCTCAAGGAAAATGACGCCGCCCTCGCGCGCATCACGGAAATCCTCAACGCGCAGAAGGCCCAGATCGAAACCCTCGCCCACGAGCGCGACACCGCAGTGAAGGAAAAGGAGACGACCGTCGCCGAGCTCACGCGCCTGAACGAGGCCCAGTCAGCGCAGCTCGCCGCCATCGAGGGCGACACCCTCTCCATGATCCGGCGGCACGACGAGACGCTGGCCGAACTCCGGCAGGTCAACGCCACGCAGGGCGAGCAGATCGCATCGCTCGATCAGCAGCGCCTCGCCGTCATCGAGGAGCGCGACGCCACGCTCGCACAGCTCCAGCGCCTGAACCAAAGCCAGCAGAAGCGCATCGCCACACTCGTCGCCGAGCGCGATGCCATCGGGCAGGAAAAGGAAGTCGCCATCATGCAGTTCGCGCAGGCTCAGGAGGAGCACCGCATGGCGCTCAAAGACCTCGACCGCGAGCGCGACGAGATCGCCACAAAGATCGCCGACGCCCACGCCATCCGCGACGCCGCGGAGCGCGAGCGCGACGAGGCCCTCGCCCTCCACGCCAAGGCCAAGGACAACCACAAGAAGCAGCTCGACGCCATCTCCGCGCAAAACGAGAAGCTGCTCGACGAGCGCGACCGCGCGCTCGTGCGCCTCGAAGCCATCGCCCAGACCCATCAGGGCGACCTCGCCGGCCTCGCCGAACTGCAGGCCGCGCACAAGGCCGAGATGGCCGAGCGCGCCGAGCAGCACAAGAAAGTCGTCGCCGAGCGCGACGAGATCACCGCCCGCCTCGACCGCCTGAAGGACAGCCACAAGGCGCAGCTCGACGAGATCGTCCGCGAGCGCCTCAACGTCATCGAGGACCGCGACAAAGCCACCGTCCGGCTCGAAAAGACGCGCGAGGAACTCGGTCTGAACGCCGCCAACTTCGAGAAGGAGCGCCAGTATCTCCTCAAGGAGCGCGACAAGGCCTTTGCCCACCTCGACGAGACCCGAAAGGCGCAGCAGGCGCTCGAGCAGATGCTCGATGAAAACTCCGAATTCGCCCAGGAGCTGGCCGCCGCCGAGAAAATGTGGCGCGGCCTCGACACCAAGCAGAACAAGGAAAGCTCCGCCGCGCTCGACAAGCTCTTTGGCAACCTCCGCGGCAAACTCCGCGGCACCAAGGAAAAGGCGGGCGAACTCGGCAAACTCGAGTCCTTCCAGCTCACCTCCGCCGAGAAGCTCCTCACGCGGAACAAATACGAGCTCTGCGGCGAAGTCTCGCGCGACAAATCCATCACCCTCTTCCGCGCCAAGGACCTCAACATCGACCGCATCGTCGCCATGAAACTCGTCGGCGAAGGCGCCCCTTCCCGCGAAGCCGCCATCGCCCAGCTCATCGCCGAGGCCCAGATGATCGGCCGCCTTGAGCATCCGAACATCCAGCCGCTCCATGAGCTGAGCATCGACGAAAACGGCCGCGCCTACTACACGGCCAAGCTGATGAAAGGCTCCAGCCTTTCCAAGATCCTCGACGATCTCCGCGCGAAAAAATCCAGCGCCCTTGTCGCCTTCGACCTCAAGAAGCTCCTCACCATATTCCACGGCGTCTGCGACGCGCTCGCCTTTGCCCACAGCGAAGGCATCGTCCACGCTCGCCTCACCGCGGACAACATCCACGTCGGCGACTTTGGCGAAGTCCTCATCACCGGCTGGGAAGGCGCCCGGAAAATCCGCGAAGGCAACGTCAGCAACTACGAGGCGGACATCCGCATCGACATCGCCGCCCTCGGCGACGTGCTCTTCCACATGCTCACCCTCACAGCTCCCAGGGGAGACGAGAAAAAGGCCGTGCCGAGCAGCGGCTGGAAGCTCCCCAAGGCTCTCTGGACGCTCACCCAGCAGATCCGCGCCAATCGCGGCGCCAGCGCCTACCCGCGCGTCGCCAAACTCCAGTTGGAGGTCGAGGACTTCCGCGACGAACTGGGTGCCCGCGGCGGCCGCGCCACCGCCTTCGACGTGCTGAAGCAGAGCGTGCAAAAATGGCAGTAAACTCCCGGGTGTCCCCGCTCCTCACCAGCCGCGAGCCGGGGAGCAACCCCGGCAGGCGCTGAACAGGCCGACATGGCGCGCCTCGTCCTTTCTGCCTTGGCAGCATTTCTTGCCTCAGCGGTTTCCTCGCTGCCGCAAAAGCCGGCGCTGGAGGTGCCCCCGCAGCCGCCCACGCTGCGGGTGATGAGCTTTAACATCCGCAACTCCGCCGCGCGCGACGGCGCGAACCATTGGAAATTCCGTCAGGAACTGGTCACTGCCACCGTCCGCGCTTTTGATCCCGATCTGCTCGGCACGCAGGAGGTGCTGGCGGATCAATACGACGATTTGCGACGCCTCTTTCCCGACTACACGATGGCCGGCGTCGCTCGCGACGACGGTGCGCGCAAGGGCGAGTGGTCGGCCATCCTTTTTCGGACCGCACGTTTCGAACGCCTTGGCGGCGGTGATTTCTGGCTTTCGGAGACACCGGAGAAAGTCGGCAGCATCTCATGGAATGCGGCCTGTGTGCGCATCTGCACATGGGTCCGGCTGCGTGATCGCGTCACGGGCCGGGCATTCCTTTATGCCAATACGCATTTCGATCATGAGAGCGCGCCCGCCCGGCTTCAGTCTGCGCGGCTCATGAGTGAGCGCCTGCCCCTCCTGGCCGATGGCGGGGATGTCATCGTCTCGGGCGACTTCAATTGCACCGAGTACGACGACGCCTACGCTGCGCTCCTCCGCGCTCCTGCGCCCGGCGGAAAAGGACTCGCCGACAGCTATCGCGCCGTCCACCCCGAGCGATCCGCGGAGGAAGCTTCATTTCACGCCTTCAAAAGCACGACGCGCGGGTCTCGGATCGACTGGATTCTCCACGGCCCGACGTTCCATGCACTCTCATCGGAGATCGTCCGCAGCCCAGGCCAGCCGCCCGCTTCCGATCACTTTCCCGTCACCACGGTCCTCCGCTGGAATCCATGAGAAGGGATCCAGGCGGCCGCGGCTAGATGCCCGGCTTTTTCAGCGCGTCGAGGCCGCTCGGCTTCGCACCCGCGGCGCTGCTCGCTCCGGCGGTGGCTTTGCGCAGAGATTTCTCGAATTCCTGGTCAAAAGGGCTGCCGGTGAAGACCAGCGCGCCGGCCGTGTCGAAGACAAAGACGCGCGGAATCCCGCTGAAAGAGATCGGGCTGTTGACGCCTTTCGTAATGGTGTAGCTCAGGCGGTTTTTCTTCACCACTTCCTTTACCGCGTCGTCCGTGCCGTCCTGTGAATGCGCGCCGAAGACAACCATCTTGTCCTTGTAGCGCTTGGCGATTTTCTCGATGTCCGGAAGGCTGGCGAGACAGGGACCGCACCGGATGCCCCACGCTTCGATGAGCACGGCTTTGCCCGCGGCGGTTTCGAGCGTGGCTTCCGGGCCGGTGATGTACGAGCCGAGCTTGAACTGGCTGAGCTTGGCGGTCGGCGCGGCCTCGGCGGCGTGCAGGGACACGGCGGCAAAGACGAGCATGCTGAGGGAGGAGAGGATCGCTTTCATGGTGCGCGGAGCGTAGAGGGCCGCGATGGCAAAGCAAGGCGTGGGTTTCGCCGGGATCGCGATCCGTCCGGCGGGGAAACCGTTGATTTTCGGACGCATAGCGGCATTCATCGCGGGGTGCCATGAGACGCCTCATCCTATTTCTTCTTTGCCTCTCCGCAGCGGCGGCGTCCGGCCAGGAATCCACGCCAAAGCCAAAGTCGGAATCCTTCAAAGGCTGGGGCACGTCGCTCGACAAGCATCCGAAAAAACCCGGCGCGACCCTCACGCCAACCGTGAAGCCCATTTTCACTCCGCCGGCGCCACCTAAGCCCGCGACGGCGGCGCCATCACAGGGCATCGTCCTGAGCAAGACGTGGTCGGCCCCGCTCCCGCTCTCCTCGGGCGGACACAGCCTCGATTTGCGCGACCTCACCTGGCTGCTCAAAGACTACGGTCAGGCGTCGGACGACATGGCCCCGCATCCCGAAGCGAAGATCTACCAAGGCGTGACCTACCTCATGCCGCAGCAGGAGGCGGAGCGGGCGCTCGGGCTGGACAGCCGCGGGATGAAGACCGGCGCGAAAGTGGCGTGCGCCGGTTTCCCCGACGGACTGAGCTACACCGCTTACGACATTAAAAAGGGCATCTTCAACCGGCTCTACCTCGTCACCGATCTGGCGGACCAGGTCGTCTGCCTCCAGTACGTCGCGAGCAACGAGATCGACCGTCCGCCCTCGCCGCCATGGCGCGTCATCGACCAGGACTGGCACGTCTATGATTACGTGAACAACCGCACGAAAGGGCAGCCCCGCATCCGCATCGACACCCGCGTGCTCGATCGGCGGAAAGACGGCGGCTTCATCGCGGTGAATACGACGGGCGAGCAGCTCAAACAGACAGCGCAATGGTATGTGCCGCAGCCGCTGATCAATCTCATCCTCTACTGCACGGCGAAGCGGGGCGGGAAGTAGGCGCGGATTCAATGTCGGCAGCCGACACGCAATGAAGGCGTGTCATCCTGAGCGGAGCGGAGGCGGAAAGGCGGGCGCAGCGCAGTCGAAGGACCCCGCGCATTCTGGGGCGGTATCGCACGCAATCGCCGGGTTCCTTCGACTCCGTTCCATTTGCAGAGCCAGACGGAACTCCGCTCAGGATGACCGCGCATCTTGAGTTTCGGTACACTCTTCCTAGTGAAAGTCGTACGACCTCACCGCCGTCGCCGCCTCGTGGCGCAGGGCGGTGACGCGGCGGGCTTTGATGTGGATGACGTTCTCCGCGTTCTGCACCACGCCTTCGATCTGGAGAAAGGGCTCCTGCGTCACGACGAGGCGGCATTGCTCGAAAAGCTCGGGCGTGAGGACGGCGTTCGCCGTGCCGGTTTCGTCCTCGAGGCTGACGAAGACGTAGCCTTTCGCCGTGCCGGGGCGCTGCCGGCAGATGACCGCGCCGGCGATGCGCACCAGCTCGCCAGTCCGCGCCTGCACTAGATCGGCGGCCCGCCACACGTCGGGCAGACTCGCGCGTAGAAGCTGCATGGAATGCGCACCGATGGTCAGCTCCTGCCCGGCGAAATCCGCGCTCAGGCGCTCGTGCGGCTCCATCACGCGCAGCGGCGCCGCCTCCGCCGTCGGTGCGTTGCGCGTGAAAAGATCGTCCGCGGGCTGCGGTGCTTCCACGCGCCAGAGGGCGTCGCGGCGATGCGCGGCGAGCGCGTTCAGCGCGCCGATCGCGGCGAGCGTGCGCCACTCCTCCGCGCTCAAAACCACGCGCCCTTTCAGCTCCTCCACCGACGCAAACTCCCCTCGCCCGCGCTCCGCGAGCAGCCGTTCGCCGGACTCGCGGCGCAGCCCTTTGACCACGCACAGGCCGAGCCGGATCGTGTCATCCGTATCGACCGTGCAGCGCCACTCGGAGCGTGCGAGGCAGACGGGCCGCACGCGCAGGCCGTGGCGCTGCGCGTCCTTCACGAGCGTGGCGGAGCTGTAGAAACCCATCGGCTGATTGTTCAGCAGGTTCGCGCAAAACTCCGCTGGCCGATGCACCTTCAGCCACGCGCTGGCGTAGGTGAGCAGGGCAAAGCTGATCGCGTGCGATTCGGGAAATCCATAGACGGCGAAGGACTGCACGGACTTCACGATCTGCTCGATGATGCCGGCGGGCACTTGCCTGCGGACCATCGCGGCGCGGAGTTTCACGCAGACTTTTTCCATCCGCTCCGCCGAGCGGTGAAAGCTCAGCGCGCGGCGCAACTCCTCCGCCTCGCTGCCGCTGAAGTCCGCCATGACCATCGCCATTTTCAAAAGCTGCTCCTGAAAAAGCGGCACGCCGAGCGTGCGCTTGAGGACGGGTTCGAGGTCGGGGTGCATGTAGGTGACCGGCTCGCGGCCCGCGCGTCGCGCGAGGTACGGGTGCAGCATGTTTCCCTGGATCGGGCCGGGGCGGATGATCGCGACCTCGACCACCACATCGTAGAAACACTCCGGTTTCATCCGCGGCAGCGTGGCCATCTGCGCGCGGCTTTCGATCTGGAAAACGCCGACGGTGTCCGCGCGCTGCATCATCTCGTAAGTCGCGGGATCGTCCTGAGGGATGGTGGCGAGATCGACCTCGCGCCCGCGCTCGCGGCAGAGCTCGATGGTGTCCTGCAGCACCGACATCATGCCGAGGCCGAGGAGATCGACCTTGATGATGCCGAGGTCGGCGCAGTCGTCCTTGTCCCACTGCGCGACGACGCGGCCGGGCATCGAGGCATTCTCCAGCGGCACCACGGAATCGAGCCGGCCCTGCGCGATGATCATCCCGCCGGAGTGCTGCCCGAGATGCCGCGGCAGGCCGTGGATGCGCTGGTAGAGCGAGGCAAAATGCGCCGCGCGTGTGTTCTCGCGCGGCAGCCCGGCCATTTCCATCTGCGCCTGGAGATCGAGCGTGTGAGGGAAGTCGCCGCTCGCGAAGAGGCTGGAGAAACGCTCCATGATGTCGGCGGGAAAGTTCAGCGCCTTGCCGATCTCGCGCATCGCGCTGCGCCCGCGGTACGTGATGACGTTCGCGGTCATGGCCGCGCCGTTTTTGCCATAGCGCCGATAGACCTCCTGGATCACGCGCTCGCGCCGGTCGCCGCTCGGCAGGTCGAGGTCGATGTCCGGCCAACTCTTGCGCCCCTCGCTGAGGAAGCGCTCGAAAAGCAGCTCGGATTTCACCGCGTCCACGGCGGTGATGCCGAGGCAGTAGCAGACCGCGGAGTTCGCCGCGCTGCCGCGGCCCTGCACCATGATGTTTTCCGCGCGGCAGAAATTCACGATGTCCCAGACGATGAGAAAATATCCCGCGAAGCCGAGCCGCCCGATGAGATCGAGTTCGTGCCGGAGCTGGCGGGCGACGCGGCGCGAGAGCCGGCCGTAGCGGCGGCGCGCGCCGGCGAGCGTTTCGCGGCGGAGGAAATCCTCGGCGGATGCGCCGTCCGGCAGCGGGTAGCGGGGAAATTCGTAGCCGAGATTTTCGAGCGAAAACGTGAGGCGTTCGGCGAGGCGCGCGGTGTTGGCGATGGCGTCGGGGAGATCGTGGAAGAGGTCGCTCATCGCGGGACCGTCGAGCAGGGCTCGGCGGTTGTTGCGCGCGAGAAGGCGGCCTGCGGCGTCGAGATGGGTGTGCTCGCGGATGCAGGTGAAAACATCGAGCACCTCGCGGTTCGCGGGCGTGTCGTAGAGGACGCCGTTGGTCGCGAGCAGGGGGAGTTTGTGAGTGCTTGCGAGCGCGGTGAGCTGGGCGTTCACGCGGTTTTCTCCGCGCACGCGGTGGCGCTGGATCTCGACGAAAACGCCGCGCTCGCCGAATGCGGCGGTGAGCTTTTGCAAGACGGTGGAAGTGGCCGCGTCGTCGCCGAGCGCGCGGTGGAGCGGGCCTTCCTCGTCGCCGGTGAGCGCGACGAGGCCGGGCGCAAACTCCGCGAGTTCATCCCAGCGCACCGCGCTCGCGTGCTTGCTCCCGCGGAGCCGCGCGCGGGTGATGAGGCGGCAGAGATTCTGGTAGCCCGTGCGCGATTCCACGAGCACCGGCAGCACGCCGCCGCACTCCATCGTCAGCTCGCTGCCGATGATCGGGCGCACGCCGCACTCGCGCGCGGCGGCGAAAAAGCGCGGCGCACCGTAGAGTCCGTCACGGTCACTCAGCGCCATCGCCGGCAGGCCGATTTCCGCAGCGCGCCGTGCCAACGCCTCCGGCTGCGTGGCCCCGCGCAGGAAGCTGAAGGCGCTGCGGGAGCGCAGTTCGACATAGGGCGTGCGGCTTTTCATCTGCGTGTCCCCGAGGTGTTCACAAACGGAGTTTTGCTGGCGGCGGCAATGAACCGGCGCCCATTCGCGTGTCATCCTGAGCGAAGCGGAGGCGGAAAGGCGGGCGCAGCGCAGTCGAAGGACCCCGGCGGTTCGATAATGCGCTGAACGTAAGCGGACCGCGGGGGTCCTTCGACTCCGTTCCCGCCCGCCTTGCTCGCCCACGGCCAGCCCCCACTTTTCCCCTCCGCCTCCTCGGCCCGCCGGGAAC
>JANOBH010000347.1:0-3932 GCA_031411535.1 Chthoniobacter sp.
ATCCAGCACGGCTCGGGCGCGCAGTGGGCACCCGGCGCAGGCGGCCTGTGCGTGCACACGGTCATTCTCGACCCGGCCGATGCGAAGCGGATGTTCGTCGCCATCTCCGCAGCCGGCGCCTTCCGTTCAGACGATGGGGGCGAGCACTGGAAGGCTATCAACCAGGGTCTGCGCTCGAATCACATCCCCGACGGAACGGCGGAAGTTGGGCACTGCGTGCATCATGTGGCGCAGCACCGCGCGCGTCCCAACGTCCTCTTCATGCAGAAGCACTGGGACGTGATGCGCAGCGATGATGCCGGCGACAGCTGGGTGGAGGTGAGCGGCAACCTGCCCACCGATTTCGGCTTCCCGATCGACATTCACGCCCACGAGCCGGACACCATCTACGTGGTGCCCATCAAGAGCGACTCCGAGCACTATCCCCCAGACGGCAAGCTGCGTGTCTATCGCAGTCGCAGCGGCGGCAACGAATGGGAGGCGCTCACCAACGGCCTGCCGCAGCAGGACTGCTACGTGAACGTGCTGCGCGACGCGATGGCGGTGGATTCGCTCGACCCGTGCGGCGTCTATTTCGGCACGACCGGCGGGCAGGTCTATTGCTCAGCGGACAGCGGCGACACATGGACGCCGATCGTGCGCGATCTGCCGGGAGTCCTTTCCGTAGAAGTCCAGACGCTGCCGTGATCCGTGTGGTCCTGCCCTTTCACCTGCGAAATCTCGCGCGGGTGAGCGATGAGGTGCTGCTCGAAGTGCCCGAGCCCGTCACCGTGCGCGCGACGCTCGATGCGCTGGAGGCGCGCCACCCGGTGCTGCGCGGGACCATCCGCGATCACGACACGCTGAAACGCCGCCCTTTCATCCGCTTCTTCGCGTGCAAGGAAGACCTCTCGCTCGACCCGCCCGAGACGCCGCTGCCCGCCGCGGTGTGCGATGGCAGCGAGCCGTTCCTCATCGTCGGCGCGATGGCCGGCGGATGAGATTCACGCGTTCATTTTCCTTATGATCGATACACCGCAAATCATCACCACCACCACGCAGCTCACGGCAAAAATCCACCTCACGCTGACGCGAGAAGAGATGCCGCGCGTCTTCGGCGCATGCGTGGGAGAGCTGCTGGCCGCGCTGGGCGCCCAGGGAATCGAGCCCGCCGGGCCGGTCTTCACGCACCACCTGCGGCGGCCCACGGACACGTTTGATTTCGAGCTGAGCGTGCCCGTCGCCACACCGGTGGCCGCCACGGGCCGGGTGCGGCCGGGAGAATGGTCGGCCATGCGCGTGGCGCGGACGGTTTACCACGGACCCTACGAGGGGCTGCCCGAGGCGTGGGGCGGCTTCATGGACTGGATCGAAGCGCACGGGCACACAACGGCCGAGGATCTTTGGGAGTGCTACCTCACCGGGCCCCATTCCAGCCCGGACCCGGCCGACTGGCGCACGGAGCTGAACCGGCCGCTCGCGAGCTGAGGGCGGCTGTGCTCCGCAACGCCGGGAATCCGTGCGGAAAGTGGAGCGGGTAGAGGGAATCGAACCCTCATGGCCAGTTTGGAAGACTGGAACTTTACCACTAAGCTATACCCGCGAAATCCAGCGGAGACTTTGCGTGGCCCGTGCGCGTTGACAAGCGGTATTTCCGCGACGCCATTCTGAGATTAAAAAATTTCCCGGCGCACTTGCCGCTGTGCGCCGGGGTGCATTACAGAATTCCAAAGCGAACCGTTTCCATGCGCCTCCTCCGCCCACTCATCATTCTCGCCCTCGCCTATCTGGCGTTCATCCTTTTCACCGACGCCCGGCGGGAGTCGGCAAAGGAATCCCCGGACTCCAGCAAGATCGTCCTCTACTTCGGCGGCGTCGTGCTCGTCGGCGGTATCGCGGGCGTCCTAGTCGTCACGATCATCCTGCCGGCGCTCGGCGATACGATCGGCAATTTTTTCTTCAGCCCGAACGAGAAGATCGAAAAGGCGCCGCACGCCGACGCGATGGCCGCCATGGCCCGCGGGGACTACGAGGATGCGGTGCAGGAGTATCTCCACGCCTTTGAGCGCGATCCCCACGACACGCTCGCGCTGAGCGAAATGGCCAAGATCGAGTGCGAGCACCTCGGCGATCCCACCGCCGCCGCCGACGTGCTGGAGCAGGCGCTTCAGCGCGAGTGGACGGCGGAGGACGCCGCCTTCCTCACCTCGCGGCTCGTCGATGTGTATTGGAAATACCAGCACAACGCCCGCGATTCGCGCACGCTGCTCATGCAGATCATCGAGACGATGCCGAATACGAAGCACGCCGCCAACGCCCAGCACAAGCTCCAGGAAATCGAGCGCACCCTCGCGCTTGAGGACTAGCGCTCCGGCGCGATCCGGCCGGCGCGGCTCACGCGCCAGCGGCGGCCCGCCCACCAGACCCGCCGGTCGCACCACGCGGCGCACCAGCAGGCGATTTCGACCGCGTTCGCGGCGAGCATCACGGGAAAAAGCCACGGGATGGGGAAGCGCAGCGCCTTGCCGAGATCGCAAAACCACATCCAGCGGGTGAAATGGATCAGCGCCGCGAAGAGCACGCAGATCTCCGTCCGCCGCCCGCCGCCGGGCGCGAACGCCACGAGCAGCCCGCCAGCGAGCAGCCCGTTTGTCAGGATCATCCCGGCGAAACCCGCGGGATTGCAGACGCGGTACGTCACCGCCACGCGGCGCTGGTGCCTCCAGTAGTCCCGCCAGCTCAGCGGATCGCTGTCGAGCACCGCCACCTGCGCGCTCAGCCGGATCGTCCGCCCGGCCTTTGCCATGGCTGCGCCGAGGCGGTTGTCCTCCGCCAGGAAATCGCCGAAGGCCGCCCAGCCGCCGACCGCCTCCACGTCCGCGCGGCGGAAACCCGTGCAGGCTCCGAGGGTGAAATCCACCCGGCCGAAGCGGCGCACCATCGCCAGTCCCGGCCACAGGCCGGTCAGCGCCGCCGCCGCGTCGAGCCGCTGCGGCCATGTGGAGAGACTCACGAAGCGGTATCCCGCAGTGAGCGCATCCGCGCCGGTCGCGAGCCATTCGCTGCGAAACGCGGCCAGCCACGCGACATCAATCGCCGCCTCGCTGTCGCTCAGGATCCAGTGCGCGTGCCGCGCGTGCGGGGACATCTGCACGAGCTTCGAGATCTTCGGATTCAGCGCCGCCCCGGCGCGGCAGGCCACGACGAGGATCTCCCGCTCGGGAAAGGCCGCGCGCAACGCGGCGCACGCGTCCAGTTCATCCGAACCCTCGTCCGCGCCGAGCACGAGCTGATCGCCGGGCTCCATCGCCGCCGCGAGCGCCTCCAGCTTTTCGCGCAGCGCGGGCACGCCGGCCTTGAGCGGACGAAGCAGCGTCACCGGAGGGACGCCGCCAGTGCCGGCGTACGGCTGCGCGGCCTCCTTCATCCAATCCCGCGCGTAGTGCAGCGCGAGCAGCGGGTACAAAATGCTGGCGTGGCCGAGGAGCAGTAGCGCCGACAGAAGAATCGCGTCCGGCCAGCTCATGCCTTGCGCGGAGTGCGGGAGAAGGGCCAAATCGTCATCGCTGCACGGGCGAGCCTGCCCGCGCGCGCCGCCAATTGAAACACCTCATCGTCACCGCCGACGACTTCGGCCGCAGCCCGGAGATCAATGCCGCCATCGAGCGCGCGCACCGCGCCGGCTTCCTCACGCAGGCGAGCCTCATGGTGAACGAGCCCGCCGCCGCCGAAGCCGCGGACATCGCCCGCCGCAATCCCGCGCTCCACGTCGGCCTCCACCTCACGCTCTGCGCCGGACGCGCCTCGGCGGTCTCCGCGCTCACGGATGAAAGCGGAATTTTTCCCCGGTCGCCCGCGCGCGCCGGGCTGCGCTACGCGCTTTCGCCGTGGCTCGCGGAGCCGCTTGGGCGCGAGATCCGCGCGCAGTTCGAGCGGTTCCTCGCGCTCGGTTT
>JANOBH010000348.1:0-5746 GCA_031411535.1 Chthoniobacter sp.
ATCAGCGCTGCGCTGTGTGGACCGGCAGTTGCGGCAGCGGCGGCCTGTTTTCCAACTGGCGGAGGATCGGCTGGGGGAAGATGCCGAAGACGAAGATGGCGAAGGTCAGGGCGCCAATCGCGGTGCGGGTGAGCGGGGCGATGGTGATTGGCGTGTCGTCGCCGGGCTCGCGCCAGTACATGGCGGCGACGATGCGCAGGTAGTAGTAGAAGCCGGCGGCGACGGTGATGATGCCGATGCCGACGAGGACGAAATTGCCGGCGCGCACGGCCGCGGCGAACACGAGGAATTTCCCGATGAAGCCCGCGGTGAACGGGATGCCGGCGAGCGAGAGCATGGCGGTGAGCATGCCGAAGGCGAGGAGCGGCGAGCGCTTGGCGAGGCCGTTGAAGTGGAGGATGTCATCGCCGCGGGAATGGCGGGCGACGACGATGAGAATGAGGAAGCTGAGGAGCGTCATCAGCAGGTAGCCCGCGAGGTAGAAGCCGACGGCGAGGCGCGCGGAGCCGAGCTTCTCCGTGGCGGACGTGGCGCTGGCGACGGCGACGAGGAGGTAGCCCGCGTGGCCGATGCTGGAGTAGGCGAGGAGGCGCTTGAAATTGTCCTGCGGGAGCGCGGCGAGATTGCCGTAGAGCATGGTGAGCGCGGCCATGACACCGAGGACGGCGAGCACTTTCGCGCCGACCACGGGCACCGCGATGAACGGCTGAAGGACGCGCAGCAGCACGACAAAACCCGCCGCTTTCGACCCGACGCTGAGGAAGGCGGTGATCGGCGTGGGCGCGCCCTGATAGACATCGGGCACCCAAAGCTGGAACGGGACGGCGGCGACTTTGAATCCTAGGCCGACAAGCAGGAGCATCAGCCCGAAAAGGAGCGGAACCTGCGGGATGGCCTTCGTCTCCAGCGCGAACCGGATGGCGGCGAGATTCGTCTCGCCGGTCAGGCCGAAAATCCACGTGATGCCGTAGACGAGGAAGCCGGTGCTGAGCGCGCCGAGGATGAGATACTTCACGCCGGCCTCCAGCGAGGCGGACTGCCGGCGCATGTAGGCGACGAGGATGTAGAAGCTGATGGTGACAAGCTCCAGCGAGACGAAGATGAGGATGAAATCGACCGCGCTGGCCATGAACATGAGGCCGGCGCAGGTGAAGACGGGGAGGCTGTAGAATTCGCCGAGGCCCGCGCCGGGCGTGACGCCGGGGATGAACTTCGCCAGCACGCTGCTGTACTCCAGCGACATCACGAGGACCACGATGGTGGTGAGCAGCGCGAGCACTTTGAAGAAATGCGCGGTGGCATCGACGGCGTAGAAGGCATTGCCGCTCGCGGGATCGGCGAAGAACGAGAAGCCGATCAGCGCGGTGAGGATGGCGATCGCGGTCATCGCGAGGCCGCGCTTGTCGTCGCTCTTGCTGAACGACTCCACGAGCAGCATGTAGATGCCGAGGAGCAGGACGGTGATTTCGAGTGAAAGCGACGGGATCATTTATTTCGGAAGGACCGCCTCGAAGCCGGGCTGGACGAGGCTGAGGAATTTGCCGGGCGCAAAGCCGGCAATCAGGAGCGCGGCGAGGAGCAGGATGACCGGCCAGCGCAGCGCCTTGAAGGGGTCGGCCCATGTGGTGGCTTCCTTGCCGGGCTCGCCCATGAAAATCGCGCGGTAGGCTCGGAGCATATAAACCGCAGAGATGACGACGCCCCACAGCCCGAAGATGACGGCGAGGCGGAAATTGCCGGCATCGAGTCCGTCGGCGGGTTTGTAGGCGCCGAAGAAGACGGTCATCTCACTGGCGAAGTTTGCAAAGCCCGGCAGCCCAATGGATGCGAAGGCCGCGAGGCCGAAGGCGAAGGCGAACGCGGGCATGGGCTTTGCCAGTCCGCCAAACGAGTCGAGCGCAAGCTGCGGCCGGTTTTCGCGCAGCATGCCAGCCATGGCAAAGAGGGCGGCGATGGAAAGGCCGTGCGCGAACATGAGCAGAGCCGCACCGCTCAGACCGATGGTGTTCATCGCGGCGATGCCGAGGAAGATGTAGCCCATGTGCATGACGCTCGAATAGCCGAGCATCTGGTCGAGTTTCTTCTGCGCGATGGTGGCGAAGCCGACGTAGATGATGTTCCCGACGAGCAGGATGAGCAGGAGGTTCGCCCAGTGTTTTGCGCCCTCGGGCAGCAGCGGGATGGCGACGCGGAGCAGGCCGTAGAGGCCGAATTTTTTCAGCACGCCGGCGTGGAGCATCGCCGCCGGAGTCGGCGCGGACGCATAGGCCGACGGCGCCCACGAGTGGAACGGGAAAAGCGAAATAAGGATGCCGAAGCCGATGAGGAGGAAAAGGTAGGGCCGGACCTGTGCTTCCGCCGGGATGATGCCGAGCGAGGCGATGCGCTGGAGGTCGATGAGATTGAAAGTGCGCGATGCCTCCGGCACGGCGAGGTAGAGATCGAGCAGGCCGATGAGCAGGATGAAGCTGCCGAGGCCGAGGTAGATCGTGATTTTCCACGCCGCCGTATGCCGCTCGCCGCTGCCCCAGATGCCGATGAGCAGGAAGGTGGGAATGAGCGCAAGCTCATGGAACGCGTAAAGGAAGAAGAGATCGACCGAGGCAAATGCTCCCGCCGCACCCGCGCTGATGAAGAGCAGGCAGGCGTAGTAAAGCGGTTCGCGTTTCTCGACCTTCGGCGTGACCCAGATTGCGGCGAGCGTGACGATGCCGGTGAGGAGCAGCATGAGCGCGCTCAGGCCGTCCGCGCCGACGAGGTAATTCAGCTTCCAGTCCGGCGCGATGGGGTAGGAGGAGAGAAACTGAAAGCCACCCTTGGCTTTGTCATAGTAAAGGAATGCGAACAGCGTGAGCGCGAATTGCGCAGCAGCAGCACCGAACGCCGTCCGGCGCGCCGGTGCGCCAAACAGGATGCCAAGCGCGGCGAGCAGCGGGATGAAAATGATGAGGCTGAGCATCGGGCGCGTTTAGTCTTTGGAAGCGAAATACCAAATGAGTCCAACGATGCCGAAGAGCACGGCGGCACCGATGATGAGAGAGAAGAAAGAGATGCCTGTGCTCATTTACGCAAAGACGAGGAAGTAGATCAGCCCGACGACGCCGAGGCCGAACATGAAGGCGTAGGCCTGCAAGTTGCCGATCTGGAGGAAGCGCAGGACGAATCCGCTGCCCCATGCCCCGCCGCTCAGGCCGCGGACAAAGAGGCCATCGAGGATCCATTTGTCGAACCACGCGGACATGCCAGCGAGCAGATCCTGAGTGCCGGCGATGAGGGCGGCGTAGAGTT
The DNA here is from genome assembly GCA_031411535.1 of Chthoniobacter sp. GTDB lineage: Bacteria > Verrucomicrobiota > Verrucomicrobiia > Chthoniobacterales > Chthoniobacteraceae > Chthoniobacter. Next base: position 3,289 of record JANOBH010000348.1, read on the forward strand.
CGTCGAAGTAGAATTTGTTTCGGAACAGCGGGATAAGGATCGGGTCCTTTGCCTGTCCCTTGTAGAGTGCCCAGCCGCCGGCGGTGCCTGCGAGGAAGGCGCCAATCGCCAGCACGGGGACGATCACATGATGTTCGCCTTCGTGCCCGCCGAGGAAGTAGTGGCTGGTGCCGTAGGCGGCGATGACGGAGAGCACGCCGAGGATCATCAGCGGCACGGTCATCGCGGCGGGGCCGTCGTGGCCGTGCTTGGCGGCGTCCGAGCGTGCTTCGCCGAGGAAGACGACGACGAAGAGACGCGTCATGTAGAAGGCCGTGAGGAATGCCGTGAGCAGCGCGGGGAGAAAGAACAGCCAGCTTCGGTTATACGCCGCGAGGAGAATGGCGTCCTTTGAGAAAAAGCCGCTCAGCCCAGGGCAGCCGATGAGCGCAAGGTAGCCGGCGGTGAAGGTCAGGAAGGTCCACTTCATTTTGCCCTTCAGCCCGCCCATTTTCCATATGTCCTGCTCGTGATGGAGCGCGTGGATGATCGCGCCCGCCCCGAGGAAGAGCAGGGCTTTGAAACTTGCGTGCGTGAAGAGGTGGAACATCGCAGCTCCGGGCGCGGCGAGGCCGATGGCCATGATCATGTAGCCGAGCTGCGAGAGCGTGGAGTAGGCGAGGATGCGCTTGATGTCGTCCTGCTGCGTGGCCATGAGCGCGGCGAGCAGCGCGGTGACGGCGCCGACGGTGGCGATGACGGTCTGCGCGGTGGGCGACGGCTCGATGAGAAACGAAACGCGCGCCAGCATGAAGACGCCGGCGGCGACCATCGTCGCGGCGTGGATGAGCGCGGAGACGGGCGTGGGGCCTTCCATCGCGTCAGGAAGCCAGACGTGCAGCGGCATCTGCGCCGACTTGCCGACCGCACCGCAGAAGATGAGCAGCACCGCCGTCGTGAGGAAAACCGGGTCCGCGGTGACGAGGTGCAGGTTGCGCTCAATGTCATTGAAAACCACGGAGCCGACCGCGCTCCAGACCATGAGGATGCCGAGCATGAAACCGAAGTCGCCGATGCGGTTTGTGAGGAAGGCTTTGTTGGCCGCCGCCGCCGCGGTGTCGCGCGTGTGCCAGTGGCCGATGAGCAGATACGAGCTAACGCCCACGAGTTCCCAGAAGATGAACATCATCGCGAAGTTGTTCGCGAGGACGATGCCGAGCATCGAGAACATGAACAGCGAGAGGTTGCCAAAGAACCGCGCCTCGCCGTCGTCGCCGTGCATGTAAACGAGCGAGTAGATATGCACGAGCGCGCCGATGCCGGTGACGACGAGGAGCATGACCTTGCTCAGTGCGTCGATGGTCACGCCGATCGGCACGCGGAATCCGGGCAGGTCGATCCACGGAATTTCGTTCGGCTTTACCGAGTCAGGCCCGAAGAAAACAAAGATGCTGGCGAGCAGCGAGAAGCAGACGGCTCCGACGGAAATCGTGGCGCTCAGACCGCGCGATTTGCGCAGGAAAAGCTGGATGAGCACCGCGCTGACGAGCGGCGCGAGAAGGATGAACCAGGGAAAGTAGGCGTGGGATTCCATGCGGCGGGCGCGGCGCTAAAACTTGAGCGAGTTGATGTCCTCGACGTGCGTGGTCTGCCGCGCGCGGAAGAGCGCGACGATGACCGCGAGGCCGACGGCGACCTCGGCGGCGGCGACGGTGATGATGAAGAAGACGAGGACTTGCGCGTTGTAGTTTGGCAGGCCGTTCGGCGTGAGGTTGAAACGGGAGAAGGCGACGAGCGAGAGGTTGGCGGCGTTCAGCATGAGCTCGAGGCACATGAAGATGATGATGATGTTCCGCCGAAGCATCACGCCCGCGAAGCCGATGGCGAAGAGCAGGCCACTGACGAGAAGATAGTCGTTGAGATGGAGCGTCATTTGAGTTCGCGCTTGGACAGGACGACGACGCCGATGGTGGCGACGAGGATGAGGACGCCGATGACTTGGAAAGGCAGGTTGTGCGTGGAGAAGAGCGTGTTGCCGACGTTGCGCACGTCATCCACGTTTTTCTCGGAGAGCGGGGCGAAGGCGGTTTTGCCGAGCTCGAATTTTTGCAGGACGAACCAAAGCTGCGCGATGAACGCCATGGTCACCAATCCCCCGCCCGCGTAGGCCGGCAGATTGATCTTCCGCCGCTCCTCGGCCTGGATATTCAGCAGCATGATGATGAAAAGGAAGAGCACCATCACCGCGCCGGCATAGACCAGCACTTGGATGACGGCGATGAAGTAGGCATCGAGCCCGACGTAAAGCGCGGCGAGTCCGAGGAAGGAAACGACGAGGCTGAGCGCGCTCGCGACCGGGTTGCGGTTCGCGACCACGGCGACCGCAAAGACGAGCGTCATTGTCGCGAAGAGATAGAAGAGAATCGGCGACATCAGGCTACTTCTTCGGATTCCATTTGTTCACGAGGCCGGTGAAGAC
>JANOBH010000349.1:0-3403 GCA_031411535.1 Chthoniobacter sp.
CTCGTCAAAAGCCCGCACGTCCGCGGGGTCCCACTCCTTGTTTTCAAACGGACCCGCCGCATCCGGCGGCAGCGAGTAGCGCGCGACATCGACATGATGCACCAGCACGACCGGGCGCCCGCTGTCGCCCACCTTTTCCGCGAGATCGGCGACGAGAAAGTCGAGGCTGTCGAGCGCAGCGTAGCGGCGTTTGCGCCCGACCGTCCGGTCCGTGCCGACGATCAGCCCGAGGCAGACGAAATGCACCGGACCCCAGTCCCAGGAATAATGCAGCCCGTTCTCCGAGACCTTCGCCAGGCCAGCGCGCTGTTTGTTCCGCTCGATGATCTTCTCCTTCACGATGCCATCGCCACGCGGCGCATCGTGGTTTCCCAGAATCTCGCAGACAGGGTATTTCAGCGCCCCGCCCTCGCCGTTCAGCCCGTAGTCCGCGAGCCACGCCTTCACCTCCGTCTGCTGCATCGCCGTGAAGACGCCGCCATTCTTATCGCCAGTGTCGATCACATCGCCGACGTGAATGACGCCCCGCGGCTCGCCCACGCCGCCCGTCCTCGCCGCCTCGGGAGTCGCCGTCCCGCGCAGCCCGTTGAGCGTCCCGATCAGCCCCGCATTGGTCGCCGCCGAGACGGCATCCATCTCATCCGGCTTCTCTTTGTTCGCGAGGTAGTGCGTGTCGCCGAGGACGAAGAAGCTGAGTTGGAAAGGTTCGGTGGCCCGGGCCTTCGGCGCGAAAAAGGAAGCCGTGGCCGCGGCAGTCGTGCCGAGAAAGGCGCGGCGGGTGATGGGGGTTGGTTTCATGCGCTGGGGCGTTGGGGGAGCTGAAGCACTTCAATGTTGGGCCTAGTCGCTACCGCTGTGAGGCGTCTGGAAGTGCCGAACCATAAGCACGAAGGCTGCGGTGATGAGAGCATAGTCTGCGATACTAAGAATGTGGGTGGCGCACCAGAACCAGTAGCGATCCTGTTCCGACATAGGCTGCCTTCCAAAAGTCCAATTAGCGACGGCGATAAAGGCACCGATAAGCGCTGAAAGCCCAAAAAGCGCAAAGAAGCGGAGGCGACGCTTCCGCCATAAAGGAAACACGTAAACTGCGACCAAAACATTGGCGGTGACCTGGGCGAGGAATGAACAATAGGCGAGGCTCTCGGCAAAGGTCATGGCTTAGTAGCTTTCAGTTCTCAGGACACGCATTGCATCACCTAACATTTGTTTAGGGGACTTGAGGAGGCATCAGTGGAAACGAGCAGGTGGCGGTGGACGGGGCAAGGCGGATATCGATTGGTGGCAGTGCCTCGCAACCTTGGGCTGAGAGATGCCAACGCCGGTTGGCGTGGTCTTTCGACCGGGTCAATCAGAGAGACGTGCGCGGCTGCGGGATTCAACCCCGGTGTGTTTGAAAACGGTTTCCGAATCCCAAAGGTAGGCGCTCCTGCGTCGCGCAAACCCCAGGCGAATGGATGGAACGCCGTTGGCGTTCGGCGAGTGCGCCGTCGGCTACCGCTTCGCTGCGGGCGCGGGGATTTTTTTAAACCGCTGCGTGAGCTCGACGAGCGGGCCCTCGACGCCGAGGCGCTCCAGGGAACTCGCACCGACGAAGCCGACGCAATCCGTGTGCATGTTCACGTAGGCTGCGTCGTCCGGCGTGGCGATGGGGCCACCGTGGCTGAGGAAGAAGATGTCCTTTCGTCCCGTCGAGCGCGCGCCTTCGATGATCGACTGGGTCCGGCGCACCGCGTCATCCATCGGCACGACCGCGCCGGTGACGCCGATGCTGCCGCCGACGGTCGTGCCGACGTGCGCGATGATCGCGTCCGCGCCGACATCGGCCATGCGCTTCGCCTCCTCGGCGGTGGCCACATAGACGATGGTGAAGAGGTCCATCCGGTGTGCGAGCGCGACCATTTCAAACTCCTTCTCCACGCTCATCCCGGTCTCCTCGAGCACACGGCGGAAATGACCATCGATAATCGTGTGCGTGGGGAAATTGTTCACGCCGCTGAAGCCCATGTCCTTCACCTTGCCCAGCCAGTGCCACATGCGGCGGCGCGGGTCGGTGGCGTGGACGCCGCAGATGACGGGCACTTCCTCGACGATGGGCAGCACCTCGTATTCGCCGATGTCCATGGCGACCTGGTTGGCGTCGTCATAGGCCATGAGGCCGCACGTCGAGCCGTGGCCCGCCATGCGGAAGCGGCCGGAGTTGTAGATGATGATGATGTCGGCGCCGCCCTTTTCGATGAACTTGGCGCTGATGCCCGTGCCGGCGCCGGCGGCGATGATGGCCTCGCCGCGGTCGAGCGTGGCTTGCAGTCGGGCGCGGACTTCGAGCCGCGTGTAGGGGTTTCCTTTTCCGGTCCAGGGATTTGGCATGGTGGTGTCGAGTGGGGTCTTGAGTTTGAAAGGGCGCGGCCGTTCGGGGAGCGCGTGACGCCATAAAGACAGCGGGAAGCGGCGCGGGAAAGGATTTGTGCTTTTTTGATAGAAGATGGTGGAGCGCGTCCCTCCGGGTTTAGCGGGCGGCGGCGGGCGCGGTGATGGTCTGCACGGCGGAGGCGGCCCCGGCGGCGTCGGCGGCGATGATATTGACCACGTCGTATTCGCCGACAAAGGGCGAGCGGGTGTGGATGACCGAGGCGTGGCCCGCCGGCGGGATGGAAAAGGCACGCGGAAAAATCTCGGCGCGGAGCTGGTCGAGGATCAGGACGTTGTTCGCCGGCGTGCCGACGAGGATGAGATCGCTCGGGATCGTCCTCCACTGCGGGTAGCGGTGCGGCGAGCTGAGCGGCTGGAGGCTTTCCACCACGCCGCCGGGCGCGACGGCGCCCTCGCTGACGATGCGGCCCTGCTGCTCGTAGAAGGTCTTCAGCGTCTTCGCCAGCGCCGCGAGCCTGCCGTCCTGCCGCTGCTCCGGCGTGAGCGCGATGGTGAGCGCGACGTTCTTGCGGGCGGCGAATTTCTTCACCGCCGCGGGCGCGCTCACCGCCACCGTGACCGGCGGCCCCATGCGGATCATCGGGCGGATTTCCACATGCGCCGATTCCGAGAGGCCGGTGAGCAGTTCGGTCGCGGTGACCAGGTAGTCGCCCGCGTCCGCCTCGTGCAGCGGCAGGCGCGTGACGGCTCCGGTGGAGGAAAAGACGGACACCTTGTCATTCATGCCGGTGACGGTGATCTCGACGGGGATGCCGTCCATCGGCCGGTCGCCCCGCATCGTGATCGTCGCCTCGAAAAAACCCGCGGTGCCTTTGCTCACGGCCACTTCCGGCTTCCTCACGTCGCCGGACGGGAGCGCGTACCAGCGGAAGGCGTCGGTCGTGAGATCGACAGTCGCGGCCTCCTCCGGCGTGATCTTCCGCCCGAGGCGCACGTCGTAGATCGGGCGGTCGGTGTTCCATTTCAGCGC